>CAJTSZ010000001.1 GCA_910578755.1 uncultured Oscillospiraceae bacterium
AGCAGCTGATTTGTAATCAGCAGGTCGGGGGTTCAAGTCCGTCCACCAGCTCCATCTCGTTTTTTCGAGGAACAATTTCATATGGGCGAGTTCCCGAGTGGCCAAAGGGGGCAGACTGTAAATCTGTTGTCAGTGACTTCGATGGTTCGAATCCATCTTCGCCCACCAAAATAAAAACCTCCCATACCCCGGGAGGTTTTTGTTTTATGGCCGAGAAGCACCCCCCCCGCCCGCAGGCGAAGGGGAACACCCCTGTGGCAGCCCGTTGAACTGCTTTTGTCCGCCCTTTAGGGCGGGTAAGGTTTGGGGGATTTGTTTGTACGGAAAATGGAAATCACACGCTGTATACCATTAAAAAACTACCTGCCATTATGGCAGGTAGTTTTTTCCCATTAAGCTACTGCATCAAGCTTCATTGGCTCTTTTTCCGGCTCGGGCTTGGACTGTGTGGTGGTCCTTGTAGTGCCGCCGGACACATAAGCCCTGCCGCACTCCGGGCAAATAGCAGTGTGAATTGTTACCGACTGCTGAACAATCTCTTTCCCTTCCCGCCGTGCTGCGGCTTGTTCCCGAACAACATGCTCCATCTCGTGCCCGCGAACCGCGCTTGCAGCCTGCTCAGGCGAAATATTTGTAGGCGTCTTAAAAGACACGCCTGGGTCGTTTGAACCATCCTGATATTTTCGATCTTCACAGGTTTTGCACTCACTGTCTTCCATCATTTCAACGGCTGTTTTGGCCTTGTCGCCCCCTCGCAGCTTGTTTAAGTCATCCTCTCCAAGCCGGTTCATGCGGGCGTCCGCAGCCAAACGAAGAATGTCTGAACCCATCTCGATTCCGGGAAGGATTTTATTGTCAGGGCCATTTGTTCCGTAAACCTTAACAGGCGTTCCGGATTCTGCTTGGACAATTTGCCCAACCGGCTTAACAGGTTCAACAGGCCCAGTACCCCTGCTTCTGCTAAAATGATAATATTCAATGCTGCCAACTCCACCCAAAGTCATCTAAAACACCTCCTGGATAACCCAAAGCTTCTCTTTTGTAAAGGGTATGTGTTGTGCTTTCTGCGGTTATTGTAACACATACAAAATATGCTGTCAATAAAGCCGCGGCGGCGGAACCGGTTGATGTCATCGCTTTCGGCGGCAATACCGGCAGGGCGCCCCTCGCTTAAACCAGAGAGGTGAAAGTCAGCGTGATGTTAAGGATAATTTAAAACTGCTGCTCAGCGGCCTTGTCCCACACCTTGGTTTGTGACCTATGGGTACCGCGCCACCAGGCAAGGGCCCGGAGCTGTTTTATGCGCTCTTATGTCCAAAACAAATGCCGTATCTAAGGTGGTTTCAAACACAGGCCCCCATATCCGGAGGGGGCTGCCATGGGAACAGTATCCCGGTTTCTTTTCGTGTTTTTTCGTGGCCAAACAAGCAAAATGCCATCATACCTCACCGAAAGTCCCTTTTAATTTACCTTAAAACAACATGCAAACCAGTTTTGTGAGGTTTTGCGAGGTTTTCACAATTTTTTCGCAGTTTTTGGCGGCCTAAAAAACCATATCTTACAAAATATAGGAGGTAGAGGCTGTAAATTTTAGGGAAAATAGAATATTCCCTCCTTGTACGCCAAACCAGGCCGTGGTATTATTTACAGGGCGAAACGCCACAAGGAACCCTTTCGCCGCCGAAAACATCTTGTTAAAGGAAGTGCTTTTATGGCTGAAGTAATAAAAACCTGCAAAAATTTTCTGCAAAGGGAAACAGTGCTCTGCGCGGCGGCGATGCTGGCCCTGGTTTCCGCCTGTATTGTCCCGCCGGACCCTGGCTATGCCTCCTATGTGGACTGGGACACCCTGGCCCTTTTATTTAGCTTAATGGCCGTAATGAAAGGGTTTCAAAAGGTGGGCCTTTTCACCTTTTTGGGCAGTAAGCTGCTTCAAAAAACAAAAACCACCAGGGCCATGCTGTTTGTTTTAGTGTTTCTTCCCTTTTTCTTTAGTATGCTTATTACAAACGACGTTGCCCTTATCACCTTTGTTCCCTTTGCCCTTATTGTTTTGCCAATGGCGGGGCAGCAGCGCCTGCTGGTGCCCTTGGTGGTAATGCAAACAGTGGCCGCCAACCTGGGCAGTATGCTTACCCCCATGGGGAACCCGCAAAACCTGTACTTATACGCCAAATTCGGCCTGGGCTTTTGGGAGTTCTTCCGCCTTATGGCCCCCTATGCGGCTATAGCCGCCTTGCTTTTGGCGGTAATGGTTTTTTGCCAAGGCTCTGCCCCTATCCCCCCGGTGTCGGTAGAGGCGCCCTTGGGCGATACAAAATGGCTGCTGCGCTGTGCAGTGGGCTTTGGCCTTTGCCTGCTGTGCATTTTTAAGCAGCTTATGCCCCTGGCTGTGGCCTTGATGATTGGGGTATTCCTGCTGTTTGGCGATAAAAAACTGCTGGCCAGCGTGGATTATTCCCTCCTGGGCACTTTTATTGCTTTCTTCATTTTTATTGGCAATGTGGGGCGGATAGATTTCTTCCAAAGCTTTTTGTCCTCTGCCTTAACAGGCCATGTAGAGCTGGTGGCCGTTTTGGCCAGCCAGGTAATCAGCAATGTGCCGGCGGCCCTTCTGCTTTCGGGCTTTACTAACCAGTGGCAGGCCCTGGCCATAGGCTGTAATTTAGGGGGGCTGGGCACCCTGATTGCCTCTATGGCCAGCCTAATTTCCTATAAAATGATTGCAGGGGAGCACCCGCACCTTCGTCAAAAATATTTTTTCCAGTTCACCCTATGGAACCTGTGCTTTTTGGGGCTGCTCCTTTTGGCGCATTTCCTCCTTTTAAAATAGGTGGCTGGGGGTTCCCCAAGGAAACCGAAGATACACCAAGGGCGCCGTTTATGCGGCGCCCTTGGTGCAGAAAATGTGGTATATCAAATAGTGGATGTCAAAAAATTAAAAATCAATTTCTTTGCCGTAGTAGCAGGCCAACAGCAGTTTTTCCATTTCTTCCTGGGTTGGAACCCTTGGGTTGGAACCGGTACAGGCGTCGCCAATGGCCAAGGCGGCAACATCGTGGAGTTTTTCATTAAATTCTTTTTCATCAATAATGCCGCCCTCATAGTCTTTAATGCAGGTTGGAATACCCAAAGCGGCGTTCATTTCTTTTAACATAGTTACCAAGGAGGCAACCAATTCTTGGTCGTTGCTGCCGGCCAGCCCAAGGAAGCGGGCAATTTCGGCGTAACGTGCAGCGGCGGCAGGTACCTTGGCGTTGTACTGAATTACTTTAGGCAGGTACATTGCGTTGGCACAACCATGGATAATGTGGCCGCCGGAGTAAGCAGCGCCGGTTTTGTGGGCCATAGAGTGAACAATACCCAGCAAAGCGTTGGAAAAAGCCATGCCCGCCAGGCACTGGGCATTGTGCATTTTGCCCCGGGCATCCTTATCCCCATGGTAGGATTTTTCTAAGTACTCCCGAATCATTTTTATGGAATGAAGGGCCAGGGGGTCAGTGTAATCACAGTTGAGGGTAGAAACATAGGCTTCAATAGAATGGGTCATTGCGTCCATGCCGGTGTGAGCAGTCAGCTTGGCAGGCATGGTTTCTGCCAGGTCAGGGTCTACAATGGCAACGTCCGGGGTGATGTTGAAGTCAGCCAAAGGATATTTAATGCCCTTTTGGTAGTCGGTAATTACGCTGAAGGCGGTAACTTCGGTAGCTGTGCCGGAAGTGGAAGGGATGGCGCAGAATTTGGCTTTTTGGCGCAGGGTAGGGAAGTTGAAAGGGGTAATCAGCTGTTCAAAAGTGGTTTCAGGGTATTCATAAAAGGCCCACATTGCCTTTGCGGCGTCAATGGGGGAACCGCCACCCATGGAGATAATCCAGTCCGGCTGGAATTTACGCATAGCCTCTGCGCCGCGCATAACGGTTTCCACGCTGGGGTCCGGCTCTACGTTTTCAAACAGTTCTACTTCCATGCCAGCCTCTTTCAGGTAAGCAACAGCCCGGTCAACAAAGCCAAAGCGCTTCATGGAACCGCCGCCCAAAACAAGAATGGCTTTTGTACCTTTTAAGTTTTTCAGTTCCTCCAAGGAACCTGCGCCGTGGTATAAATCCCGGGGTAATGTAAAACGTGCCATAATAACAACCTCCATTTTTTAGGGCAAGGGCCCGAAAATAAATTGATATTTTTTAACAATAAAAAGAGGAAATAAACCACCGCTTAACAAAGGTAAACCCGCCTGTCCGTGCCCCTAAATAGGTGCAGGACTGTATTTTCGGCGTTTGCCCAACTAAGGATGTTTGACATACTGCCAAACTCTTGTTAAACGATGGCAGCCAGTTCCCATAGGCTAGCCTGATGGCCTGGTACCGGTGCAGGCAGGGGTTTTAAAAAAGTTCGTTATTATTTTAACATTCTTTGCCCAAGTATGCAAGAGGAAAAATAGCTAATATTTTCTGCTAAAAATAAATCCTTTGCACAACTGTTTTTAAAATTTTACTGTCCATGGTTCATATTTGTCCAAGTAGTTTCTCTAAAGTCTGCTGGTAGCACCCGGTAGCCCTGGGCCTGCCCCTCTGCGGTGTTGGGGGCAGTTCTATAGGGTTGTGAACTGCTAAGGCAAGAATAAGGTTGACCAGGTTGTCCAGGTCAATATCCTCCTGGCTGTGCCAGGAGGTACTGCCCAGGCCGGGGAGAAGGGGGAGGGCAAGGCAATCGTACTTTGCCCACTGCGCCGAGGGCTGAGGCAGGCTTGCCGCTATTTTCTCATAATCATAGGCTTTAGGGGAGTTGCTGCCCAAAAACAAAACAATACAGAGGGCAATGCCAGCCGTTGCCAGCAGCACACAGGTTTTTTTGCTTTTTTTATAAAAACATCTCCTTTAAAAAGCGGTAGGTACCCTATAAGAGGTTAGGGTGCAGCAACTTGGGAAACCCTTACAAAAAGGGTGAAGTGAAGGGCGCGGAGGGCTCCCCTGCAAAAAATGCCGCCTCCCTAAAACAGGGAGGCGGCGAAGGGGTTATTTTGCATAGTCTGTGGTTCTGCTTTCGCGAATCATGTTTACTTTAATTTGGCCAGGGTATTCCAATTCAGATTCAATTTTATTGACAATTTCCCGGGCCAGAATGGTCATTTTATCGTCAGAAATAATTTCTGGGCGCACCATAACGCGGATTTCACGGCCGGCCTGGATAGCAAAGCACTTTTCCACACCTTCAAAGGAATTTGCAATTTCCTCTAACTTCTCCAGCCGTTTAATGTAGTTTTCAATGTTTTCACGGCGGGCGCCAGGGCGGGCTGCGGAAATGGCGTCTGCCGCCTGTACAATAAAGGCCACCAGGGTTTTGGGCTCTACATCGCCGTGGTGGGCCTCAATGGCGTGGATAACGGCAGGGTTTTCTTTATACTTGCGGGCAACATCCACGCCAATTTTAACGTGGGAGCCTTCAATTTCGTGGGTAAGGGCCTTACCAATATCGTGGATTAAGCCGGCGCGGCGGGCTAGGGCTACATCTGCCCCCAATTCTGCCGCCATTACTCCGGCAAGGTTTGCCACCTCAATAGAATGTTGCAGCACGTTTTGGCCATAGCTGGAACGGTAACGCATCCGGCCCAGCAGTTTAATCAGTTCCGGGTGCATGGAATGTACGTTGGTTTCCAGCACGGCTCTTTCGCCGTCCTGTTTAATTTTGGCGTCAATTTCCCGCTGGGATTTTTCCACCATTTCCTCAATTCTGGCCGGGTGAATACGCCCGTCCTGAATCAAACGTTCTAAAGCCGTTTTGGCAACCTCCCGTTTTACAGCGTCATGGCTGGAAAGGGTGATAGCCTCCGGTGTGTCGTCGATAATCAAATCCACGCCGGTGAGGGTTTCCAGGGTGCGTATGTTGCGCCCTTCCCGGCCAATAATGCGGCCCTTCATTTCGTCGTTGGGCAGGGGGACAACGGAAACGGTAACCTCGCCCACATAGTCGGAAGCACATTTTTGAATGGCGCAGGCAATAACCTCTTTAGCCTTTTGGTCCGCCTCGTCCTTGAGCTTTTGGTTGTATTCGTTAATTTTCAGGGCCTTTTCATGGATCAGCTCGTTTTCCAGGCTGGAAAGCAGGTATTCTTTGGCCTGCTCCGCAGTGTAGCCCGAAATTTTTTCCAGCATTTCGAACTGGCTGTTTTTAATAATCTCCGCTTCGTTTAGCTTTTTTTCCGCATCTTTAATTTTAGCCTGAAGGCTTTCTTCTTTTTTCTCCAGGTTTTCCAGCTTGCGGTCCACACTTTCTTCCTTTTGCTGAACCCGGCGCTCTAAACGCTGGACATCGTTTCTTCTGTCTTTAATTTCTTTTTCGGCTTCGGTTCTGTTTTTATGAATTTCATCCCGGGCTTCTACCAAGGCTTCTTTTTTACGGCTTTCTGCCTCTTTAATGGCGTCGCTTAAAATGCGCTTGGCCTCGTCCTCCGCAGAGCCCAGCTCGGCCTCCGCCACTTTTTTACGGTAATTTACGCCTAAAATGAAGGCGACCACTCCAACAATAATTGCTAAAACCAGCCCGCCGCCGATAATAATCAGTTCTTTTGGCATATGTTTTGTCATTTCTCCTTTCCTTGCGGCAAAAGCCACAGAATTCCCGTTATCTTGTTCAGCGCACCCAACAGCCTCCCGGCGGGGAGTACGCATGTTCCGTGAGAAATGCTTTAATATGCCGCCACAAACAGCATTTACGTTCTTATTCTATCATTCTTACATTTATAATACAGTTAATACAGTACATGGCCAGGCCATGGGTAAGGTTGTATGTTATATGTGAAAAAAATTAAAAATAAAAAGCTCCTGCCCTTGGGGGCACATTAAAACAGGGCGGGGTAATCGCCCAAAAGGGAACGGCCCTTAGCCTTTCCCTAATATTAGTACCAGTTTTCCTCTAACAGCCGCTGCCCTTTAAAAAGCAAAAACAGGCCATATTTTATTTATCTTTGCCGAAACCGACAAGGATAGTTGGAGGTAAACTGTGCAGTCTCACAAAGCGTATACAAAACAGTATACTATATTTATTTTAAATGCTGCGTGGGCTAATGTCAAGAAATTTGTGGACTTTTTCCTCTCTTTGCCAGCCGGGCCCGCTGTCCCGGAAAAAGCAAGCGGAGGCGTAGGAAAGTTTTAAAATAGTAGAAATGAAACACGTTTTTTCCAACAGGGGTAATTCCCGAAGTTATCAGCCCAAAGGCTGATAACTTACAAGGGGCGTAGGAAAGTTTTAAAATAGTAGAAATGAAACACGTTTTTTCCAACAGGGGTAATTCCCGAAGTTATCAGCCCAAAGGCTGATAACTTACAAGGGGCGTAGGAAAGTTTTAAAATAGTAGAAATGAAACACGCCCCGTGGTATACTGAAAAAAACAGGCCAATAAAGCCCGCTATGCTATAAGTAAAAGGAGAATTGCTATGAACGATGTTTTAAAAACCCTGCAAAACCGTGTTTCCTTACGGGGCTACGAGAAAAAGGAAATTACCCCCCAGGATTATAACGCCATTATAGAGAGCATGATGCGGGCGCCTACCGCCGGCAACCAAATGCTTTATTCGGTTATTGCCGTGCGGGAGCAAAAAACAAAGGAGATCCTCTCCCGCACCTGCGACCACCAAGCCTTTATTTCCACCGCCCCCCTTATCCTGGTATTTTTGGCCGACCACCAGCGCTGGTTCGATTATTACCGCCAAAACGGTGTAGCTCAGTATTGCCAGGAAAAGGGCCTGCTTTTTGAGGCGCCCCAGGAATCCGATTTGCTCCTGGCTATTCAGGACACCATGATAGCCGCCCAAACTGCTGCCATTGCCGCCGAATCCTTGGGGATTGGCTCCTGCTACATTGGCGATATTATGGAAAACTACGAGGAACACAAAAAGCTCTTTAACCTGCCGGAGTGGGCCTTCCCCATTGGAATGCTGTGCTTAGGCTATTACCGGGAAAACCAGCCCCGGGTGCTGAAAAAACGGTTTGACCAAGAGTTTATTGTGTTCGACGAGGCCTACCGCCACCTTACCCCGGAAGAATACAGCAAAATGTTTGCAGAGCAGGAAAAAACCTTCGACCCTAAAAACCGCTTTGAGGCCGACAATTACGCCAAAGCCTTTTACGCCCGCAAAACCGGCGCGGAGTTCAGCAAGGAAATGGCCCGTTCCGTGCGGGTAGCTATGAAACAGTGGGACGGCCGCCTGCTGGATAAGGAATAGCCTGTAGGTATCCAAACAACTCAAGTTGAAGGGATTGTGTTGTGAAAAATTTTAAAAGCGGGGAACCCAGCTTTCAAAAAGTTGAAGATGGGATTTACAAAACAAAATGCCCCTATGGCGCGGGCAATGAGGATATTTTTGTTACTTCCCCCACCTTTGCAATGGAGCCGGAAAGTTACGGTGAGGAGGATGCATCGCCCCAAAACATGCCCCAGGCGCCCATTGAGGGGATTTTGGACGAGTTTGGCCTGTTTGTAACGGATTTTTAGTCCCTATTACCTTTCGTGTTGTTGGCTCAAAACTTAGGCAATTTAACGAATCATAGGTTAAAGCTGAAAATAACCTGTAATATAATTGAAGCAATAAGCTGGAATTTGGATGGAACTTCCTTGATGATTTTGCGTCTATATAAATATCTAAGTTTTATGGAGGTTATTTGTCATGAAAAAACAACTGATTCTATTTTTGACACTGGGTTTTCTTTTGACGCTTGCCGCCTGCGGAACATCTGGCCCAAACTCTGATTCAGACAACCCAATTTCTATTGCTGATTCTGTGACAGATGTTGAGATTACGCATATAATCAGCGGCACTGAGTCGCTATGGACAGCAAATAGTGATGAATTGGAATCTTTGAAGAACTGGGTTTTAGGGTTGAATTACAGGCCGGTTTCCTTTGAAGCAGGGAACTCCCCCGGCGACGAGATCGGCGGAGAAGCATATAGTTTTAATATGACGGGCACAGACCATCCGAGCTTTTCTTACGTCGTTAACAGGCCGGACAGATGCTATCTTTTGATGGATGGAACGTGGTATTCGGTTTCCAATCCATCTGATCCGCCTGTAACAGAACCTCAATGGGAGGAACTGACCCTTGAAAAAGTCAAAGAACTGGCGAAAAAAGGGGACACCCTGTCTTGGAGCGATTTTGAACTATATCGTCATACAGACATCGGTTCGGGGCTATATATCTATTTCTACGAAATAGACGAAAATTATTGTCTTGTGATTGGTGGCGGAGATACACAAACTGCTCCTCTGTATGTGCGGTTGGTTTTAAAACCATATGATCATGAGTTTTTAGACGATAAACCATATATCGACATACGAACCGAAAATGTGGATGATTTTATAAATAGCCAAAATAATTAAGTTTCGATTTATCAGGCAGTTATCCGTTGTAAGCGATTGCCCGTATAGTAATTTTGACGAAAAACTAAGAAACCAGGCTTTCATCAACACGAAAGGTAAAAGGGAGGATTTTTACGATCAGCTGAACAAGGAGATCGGCGTTGCCTGCTACCAGGAGTTTGGCTCCTATCATTTAAAGAATATCCAAAACCGAAGAACCCTAATTGGAAAACGGTTTTACGCCGTGCCTTGTGTGGAGGATGGGGAGGAATATTATAACATGCGCGTAAGCGAAATGGTGTAATTGCCCAACAAGGGCGGTTGCAGCAGCTGTATTTGCCTTGGGGGCATTAGGAATACAATAACCGCTTTGTGGTTATTGTAATATGGTGCTGTAATAACCTCCTTGTTTTTTTCCTTCTGCCGCAGCCAAAGGCGGGAGGGTTGGTTTTATCAACCCTCCCGCTTCTTTTTTTACCCCAACTGCCATATTCTGTTACAAGAAATATGCCTTTGGGGCAGGAAAAGAGGGAGAGTATGGAGTGGATTTGCACCGTTTTGGAACAAGCCGGCAGCCTTTTTTGGGGGAGGGGCACCATTGCCCTGGTGCTTGCCGCCGGGGTCTACTTCACTTTTGGCACCGGCCTTTTTCCCCTGCGCCGGTGGCGGCTGGTACTGAGGCAAACGGCAGGCAGCTTGTTTGGAGCCAAAACAGGGGAGGTGTCCCCCTTTCAGGCCATGTCTGCCGCATTGGGCGGCACCATGGGGGTGGGGAATATCCTTGGCGTGGCTGCCGCCCTCCGTTTAGGCGGCCCCGGCGCCGTTTTTTGGATTTGGGTGGGCGCCCTGGCCGGCATGATGACTAAATTTGCCGAAGTTACTTTGGCGGTAAAGTACCAAAGCAAAACAAAACAGGGCCGTTTTGGCGGGCCTATGTACTATATGGAGCAGGGGCTGGGCCTGCCCCTTTTAGGGGCAATATTTGCCCTGGCCTGCACAGCCGGTGCCTTTGGCACAGGGGGAATGACACAAAGCAACGCCATGGCCCTTTCCCTGTGGGACAGCTTTCACATTCCATTGTGGCTTACAGGGCTAACCACCGCCCTGCTCACACTGGCTATTGCAAAGGGCGGTGCGAAAAGGATACTCCGCCTTTCCTCCCTGGTGGTGCCCTTTATGGCTGCCTGTTACCTGGCAGGGGCAGGGGCGGTGCTGTTTTGCCACCGGCAAAACCTGCTGCCCAGTATTGCCCTTATTTTCCAGGATGCCTTTTCCCCTTTGGCCATGGGGGGCGGGGCAGTAGGATTTCTTTCCTCCCAGGGGGCGGCGGTGGGAATTTCTAAAGGTATTTTTACCCACGAGGCCGGCCTTGGCAGCGCCCCCATTGCTCACGCCTGTGCCCCGGCCCAATACCCGGCCCAGCAAGGGCTGTGGGGTATTTTTGAAGTTTTTTTGGATACTGTTGTTGTCTGCACTATTACGGCCCTAGTTATCCTTACCACTGGGGCCCACACCATGCCAGTGGCCGCCCACCAAATGACAGCCGCCGCCTTTTCCACGGTGTTTGGGGTGTGGGGGCCACGTTTTTTGGCCTGTTCCATTGTGTTTTTTGCTATTGCCGCAATTTTTTCCTGGTGTATGTACGGCCAGCAGGCCCTAAAGTACCTGCGCCCTGGCAAAAAAGGGCCTCAGAGGGCATTTACCGCCTTATTTTCCCTGGGGGTATTTTTAGGCTGCGTGTGGCCGGCGCGGGCTGCCTGGGCTGCTGCGGACTTGCTTAACGGCCTTATGCTTCTGCCCAATATTTTCGCACTGTTCCTTCTTTCCCCACAGGTTTTCCGGGAAACCCGGCGGCTGGAGGCCGCCTTCCCCTCTGCTTCTAAAAAGAATACCGCCAGGGAGTAGAAAAACTGCCTGCCTTGTGCTACAATACCCTCAGTATGTAATGGGGAAGCTGGAAATGTGATGTGGAAGTGCTTTTCCATGGGAAAAAGCACTTCCGCTGTAGGCAAGGGCTTCCCTGGGGGGGTAGGCAGGGCCTGCCTGCACCCTGCAAAACAGTTGGACAAGCTGCGGCCCAAAGGAGGGAAAGGGTCCATCTGTTTTAAAAATTATGAACACCTTTAAAGGTTTTTGAAGGCGGGGAAGCAGCCCCGGGAAAGGCGGAGAGGAAAGTTGAACAAACAAAGGCTGGATAAGACCATTTGCTCCCAGGGGATGCTGAGCCGCAAGGAGGCAAAGGAGCTGATACGCCGGGGGCAGGTCACTGTAAACGGCCGGGTAGAAAAGCAGGCGGACGCCGCCGTGGATTGGGACCAGGATATTGTTGCCCTTTCCGGCGCGCCCCTTTCCTTGCAGCAGCACGTTTACCTTATGCTGAATAAACCCGCCGGGGTGGTAAGCGCTACGGAGGACGCCGCCCAAACCACGGTAGTGGATTTGGTTCCCCCACAGCTGCGGCGCAAGGGATTGTTCCCAGCCGGCCGGCTGGATAAGGATACCACAGGCCTTGTAATCCTCACAGACGACGGGGAGTTTGCCCACAACATTCTTTCCCCCAAAAAACACGTGCAAAAGGAGTACCTTGCCCAGGTTGACGGTAAAATTACCCTGGAAATAATAGAGGCCTTTCGCGCCGGGGTCAATGTAAACAACGAATACACAACCCTGCCTTCCCGGCTTACTGTGGAACAGTCCCTGCCCCAGGGGGATATTGGCCGGGTGGTGCTGCGGGAGGGGATGTACCACCAAATTAAACGGATGTTTCGTTCCTTTGGCCTTACTGTGACCCAGCTGCACCGTGTGAGCATAGGAAACCTGCTTTTAGATGAAGCCCTGCTGCCCGGCCAGTGCCGTCCCCTTACTCCCCAGGAGCTGGAGATGGTGCAGCAAAGGGAGGAAATTTCCTTTTCACAAGGCGCCATTTCACCTTGTGAAAGGCATTTCACTTTGTGAAATGGGGAAAGGAGTAAAAAAAGATGGAAGTTTTAAAACAACTGGCAATTATTTTAGGTATCACCCTTTTGGGGGAGGCCATAGCGGCAGTGCTGCCCTTTGCCTTTCCCGCCAGTGTGATTGCCATGGTGTTATTGTTTATCCTGCTGCTTACTGGGGCAATCCAGGTAAAAACCATAGAGGAAACAGGGGACTTTTTCCTAAAAAACATGAGCCTTTTTTTCCTCCCCGCCGCTGTGGGCATTTTAGAGCACGCCGCCCTGCTTAGCAAAACACTGGTCCCTTTTTTATTGGTGTGTGTTATTACTTTGGTCCTCACCTTTGGGGCCACTGCCTGGACTGTTTTGGCAGTGCGCCGGGTACAGGCCCGAATCCTTCAAAAAAAGCAGGGGGGAGGCAGCGCCCATGTGGAATGATCTAACTTCTCTGCCCTTATTTGGCGTTATTTTGTGCCTGGGAACTTATCTGCTGGGCCATTGGGTGAGCCGGAAAGTAAAAAGCCCCCTGGCAAACCCTTTGGTTATTGCCGTGGCGCTGACCATTGCTGTTTTACAGCTGTTTCACATCCCATTGGAAAGTTTTAAAAATGGGGGAGATTTTATTGCCATGTTCCTGCCGCCGGCCACAGCCGCTTTGGCCCTCTCCATTTACCGCCAGTACCCGGTGCTTAAAGCAAACCTTTGGCCGGTGCTTTTAGGCTCCGCTGTTGGTTCCGCCGTTTCCATGGGCAGTGTGGTGGCCCTGTGCCGCTTGTTCCGCATAGAGGAACAAATCACCGCCTCCCTTTTGGCAAAGTCTGTTACAACGGCCATTGCCATTGAAATTACCCGCCAGCAGGGGGGCATTGTGCCGGTTACCGTGGCAGCGGTAGTATTCACCGGCATTTTGGGCGCGGTGTTTGCCCCAGCGCTTATTAAACTGTTCCGCGTAAAGGACCCGGTTGCCGCCGGGTTGGCCATTGGCACCGCAAGCCACGCTTTGGGCACCACAAAGGCCCTGGAACTGGGGGAAGTGGAGGGCGCCATGAGCAGCATTGCCATTGGTATTGCCGGTATTATGACAGTGGTTTTTGCCATGGCGGTTTCCCATTAAAAGGAGGTTTTTTGTGGAATACGTTAAGCTTCCAAAAGAATTTTACCTTGCAGATACCCTCACTGTTGCCCGCCGCCTGTTGGGCTTCTACCTGGTGTGCCGCAGCCCACAGGGCGTTACCGCTTGCCGCATTACCGAAACGGAGGCTTACTGCGGCCCGGAGGACAAGGCCTGCCATGCCTATAAAAGAAAGGCCCCAAACGGCCGCACCAACGTAATGTACCAGGAGGGGGGCTGCGCCTATGTTTACCTTATTTATGGGATGTACAACTGCTTCAATGTGGTTACCCGGCCCGCGGGCCAGCCGGAGGCTGTGCTGGTGCGGGCGGGAGAGCCGATGGAGGGCCTGGAGCTTATGCGACAGCGGCGGAAAAGCCCCAAGGGAAGGATTCCTAAGGATAAGGATTTGCTTTCCGGCCCGGGCAAGCTGTGCCGCGCCATGGATATTACCCGGGAGCTGTACGGCCAGCCCCTGTGGGGGGATGTTTTATTTTTGGCCCAAGGGAAGCCTGTAGGGGAGGAGCAGGTGGCAGTTACCCCCCGCATCAACATTGATTATGCCGGGGAGGATGCAAAGCTGCCCTACCGCTTTGTGATGAAATAAGCCTATTGGGGCTTTCAGCCCCACGCCCTGGCCCCAATAGCAAAAACTTGGAAGCGTTCAATTATGCTTTATGGTATATTGGAGGGTGTGTATTGTGACTACAATGGACAGCTTGGAACAGATTGCCCGCAAACTATCCTTAGAAATAGGAATACCAAACGATGAACTAATGGAGGATATCTCCTCCATTGTTTACTGTGTGGATGTGTTTGAATGTGATGGGGATACTTCCATAATTGAACGCCACATTGATATAGAATACTCCTTTGGCGAATATTACGAGGTACCGGGAGGGAGCGAGCTGTTTCAATTTATCTGTTCCCTATATGGGCTGCCGTTATTGCAGGAGGAGAAAGAAATTACTATTTATCAAAAAGATGAGGAATAATACAGTTTGTATTTTGCCGGGCCGCTGGCCTAAAAGGCATTTACTTCCCCAAAATAGAAAAACAAAAAACAGGGAGGAATTTCTCCTCCCTGTTTTTTGTTATTTTACATAGTTATCAAAGTAGCCTTGGATTAAAATAATGGGGGTACCCTTGTCGCCGCTGCCGGAAGTTAAATCTGCCAGGGAGCCAATCAGATCGGTCAAACGCCGGGGAGTGGTTCCTTGGGAGGCCATCTGGCCCTTTAAATCCCCTTCCTTGTTGGCAATCCGCTGGGAAATAGCTTCCTTCAGCGCTTCGCCGCTTAAATCGGCAAAGTCATTGTCGGCAAGGTATTTTAATTTTAATTCGTTAGGCTGGCCCTCCAAACCGGCGGTGTAGGCAGGGGAAACTACCGGGTCGGCCAGTTCCCAAATCTTGCCTACCGGGTCCTTAAAGGCGCCGTCGCCATAAACCATAACTTCAATGTGCTTGCCGGTTTTTTCTAAGAATTTTTGGCTGACGGTTTCCACAAAGGCGCGGCAGTCCCGTGGGAACAATTTTACAGTGGTTTCCGTCGCTTTGTTGGAGCCCAAAAGGCCATATTCCTCGTTGCAGCCGCAGCCGTTTACAGGCGCGTTTAAAATATCGTCCAAGCCGCACAATTTTTCTGCCCCGGCAGTAGCAAGGCGCCGTTTGGTGCGGTGGCGTGTGTGAATATCGCAGGCCAGCACGTTTTTGGTGTAATTTAAAATAACCCGTGGGTCGTTGGCCAAAACAATTTCACATTCCGCGCCGTTTTCCTCAATTAACTGGCGGTAAAATTCAATGTAATCTACACCGGTAAAAGGGTGGGCCACCTTGCCAAACAGCTCCCGGTACCGGGCCTCGGTGAGTATGTCGCTGTAGGGGTTTACCCCTTTTTCATCCAGTAAATCTTCGTCAATTAAATGGTTGCCTACTTCGTCGGCAGGGTAGCTCAGCTGCAAAACGATTTTTTTTGCGCCCCGGGCAATGCCCTTCAGGCAAACAGAAAAGCGGTTGCGGCTTAAAATAGGGAACACAACGCCAATGGTTTCCCCGCCCAGCTTTGCCCGCACGTCGGCAGCAATGTCATCAATTCCGGCATAGTTGCCCTGGGCACGGGCCACAACGGCCTCGGTCACAGCAACAACGTCCTTGTCGTGGAAAGCAAAGCCTTCGCTGGCGCCAGCGGCCAAAACCGAATCCACAACAATTTGGGCTAAGTTATCCCCTTGGCGGATAATAGGCGCGCGTACCCCGCGGGAAACGGTACCAACCAGTCTTTCTGTCATAAAAATCACCATATCCTTTCTGGATAAGAAATTACAAATTTGTAAGGACCAAATACTGTAGCCTTGCAAGCAGTCCTTATTTTTATTATAATGGTTCTTGCAGTATAAGTAAAATAAATATATTCAATACAACATATTTATTTTACTTATACCTGTACCTGCTGTGATGAGGGCCCCTTCCACGGGACCGGAGGGAAAGGCCCCGTGCCGTTCAGCGGAACACCGCCGTTATTCCGACGGTTACAAGCTTGCCATAGGAAAACTTGCAAAGACTACAGCAGTGGCAGAAGTTATCGTAAGTTCGCTTTGCGAACTTGTGGCGCCACGCTGTGGGGCTGGTCTGCCCAAAGGTGGAGGCAGCATTCCCGCTGTGAGTACTTGTAACTTGTATGCTCTAACGGTTAGAGCCCAAAAGTTTGGTAATGCCCCGCGGAGGGGGGCTACTAAGCGGGCAGTTCCCCTTTTCCTTTTGGGGAACCAACCGTTGTGCAGTACAGCGAACTTATAATGTGGCCATGTTCCCATGCTTTGCATGGGAACGGCCTATTCTATTATAATGGAGCGTCGTACAAACACCGGTTGCCGCTTTTCGTTGAGTGGTACTGTCAAATAAGCAGGGGCTTGGGGGCGGCAACCACCAACGTTTTTCTTCCCCTATTCTTTTGATGCCAAAAGAATAGGGCGCAGGTTTGGGCTGCGTAAGCCCGCCAGCACAGGATTGGAAGTACCTGAACACTTCTAAAAGAATGAGCCCCAATAGCACATAGGCTTGGAAGTGGCCGCATACTTCCAAAAAGGGGCCCGAGGACCCCCCAATCCCCAAAAGGAGGAGCTGTTTTGACACCAAAATTAGAACTCTACCGGGTGTTTTGCCAGGTGGCCCAATCCCTCAGCTTTTCCAAGGCGGCCCACCAGCTGTACCTTTCCCAGCCAGCCGTCAGCCAGGCGGTGCGCCAGTTAGAGGAACAGCTGGGTACCCAGCTGTTTGCTAGGGAGGCCCGGGGCGTTTCCCTTACCTCCCAGGGCAAGCTCCTTTACGAGTACGCCAGCTCCGCCCTAGGGCTTATAGCCACCGTGGAGGAAAAGCTGGTAGGCTTAAGCGACCTTTCCCAGGGGGAACTGCGGGTAGGCGCCGGGGACGCCATTACAAAGCACCTGTTGCTGCCCGCCCTGGAGGAATTCCACGGCAAGTACCCCCAGGTGCGTTTAAGCATTTTAAACCGCACCAGCCTGGAAAGTATTGAGCTGCTCCAGTCCGGCGTTATTGACATCGCCTTTGTAAACCTCCCTTTAAGCGGGGAAAAAATTACAGTGCATCAAACCTTTCAGGTCCAGGATATTTTTGTAGCCGGGGCAAAGTTTACCCACCTGCAAAGGGCCCCTCTTTCCCTGGAGGAATTGGCCGCCCAGCCCCTAATTATGCTGGAGCGTAAATCCAACACCCGCAGCTACATTGAAAAATTTTTTCTTAACCAGGGGGTTTCCATCTCGCCGGAAATTGCAGTGGCCTCCTACAGCCTGCTGTTGGAGCTGGCGAAAATCAACTTAGGCGTTTCCTGCGTTATCCGTTCCTTTGCTCAGGAGTACTTGGAAAGCGGCCAACTGTTTGAGATCCCCCTGCAAACGCCCTTCCCCCTGCGCAGCATTGGTATGGTTTCTTTAAAAAATGTGTCCCTTATTCCGGCGGCCCAGCAGCTTTTGGAGATTTTAAACCAGCAGCACGCCGCCCAAAAATAAAATAGAGTAAAATAAGAAAGGAAGATTCCCTTATGAATTATGGTGTAATTGGGGCAATGCCCTCCGAAATTGCAGGCATTAAAGAGCATATGGAAAATGTACAGGAGCACAAAGCCGGCAGCCTGGTGTTTTATACTGGGCAAATTGGCCAAAACACCCTAACCCTGGTACAGTGCGGCGTTGGTAAGGTAAACGCAGCCATTACAGCCCAAATGCTCATAGATAAATTTAACGCTCAGGCTGTTATCAACACTGGTGTGGCCGGCGCTTTGGGTAAAGATGTAAAGGTGCTGGATGTGGTAATTTCCACCGAAGTGGTACACCACGATGCGGATATGCGCCTGTATAAAAAATATCCCCCTTTTGTAGATGGATTTTACGGAGACCCCACCCTGGTTGCCAGGGCTGCGGCTGCTTTTGAGGCTATGGACCACGGCAACTCCCATTGCTACCTGGGAAAAATTGCCACCGGCGACCAGTTTATTGAAAGCAGCGCCGTTAAAGCGGATATTGTGGCACGCCACAATCCCCTGTGTGTGGAAATGGAAGGCGCCGCCGTGGGCCATGCCTGCACCGCCAATGGGGTTCCCTTTGTTATTATCCGCACCATGAGCGACAACGCCGATGAGCAGGGGGGAATGTCCTTTGACGCTATGGAAAAGGTGGCCGCAAAATATTCCTCTAACATTGTTGTGGCAATGGTTGGCGGGAAATAAAGAAACAGGGCTTGGGGGCTTATTCCCAGGCCCTTGGTTTTTTATAAAAGCACTTGTCCCTTGGGGAGTTTTTGCAAAAAAGGCAGGGGGGCCATTGGCCTCCCTGCCTTTTTAAGCTGGCCGCCCTCTTAGTGGTTACAGGGTGATTTGGCAGCTTTCTGTGGCTTCTGTCAGCTCAAAGCCGTGGAGGAAGCCGTCCTCCGCCCGAATGCAGCAAATGTCCCCGCCAATCACCTTGTCCTTGTACACAAACAGGTGGGCCCGAATGTTCTCTTCCTCCCCAGGGTAGTTTACCACAATGTAGGTATACCTTTTTACAGTTCTGCCCAGGTATTTTTCCAAATTGTACCCTTGCAGCTGCTGGATTTGGTTGTACTGCTCCAGCACATCGTCCATGGCCTCCGGCAGCAGTATATCGGTTATTTCCTCCGGCTCCTCCACCAGCTGCCAGCCAAACCCAGTAAGGAAATCGACCCTTTGGCGGTTATCCTTTACCTTTGCCTTTACCTGCCGCACAGACGCTACGTTTTCCACTGCCGGTTCATTGGCGGCCTTCAGGCGCCCCGCCCCCCAAAATGCCGCAGCGCAAACAACTGCCGCGCAGCAAAGGACAGCGGCCTTTTTTGGTGAAAACCTCATAGATAATACAAACATAAACCCTTTCCCTCCGTTCTTTTCCCTTCCCTTTATATGTACGGGCAGGCAGAGCGAAATATGCCCTGCTTTTGGTATGTTTGCATTAAAATTGCCGTAGGACCAAACAGATTGGGTTTTTTGGTGTTTCCTTGTGTTTTGTTGTTCCATTTTGGAAAGGATGTGCTATACTTAGGATAAAGGCGTTTTGCATCCCAAACGCAACGAAAGGAAGGGTATTTTATGTTTCAGCTAATTAAAAATGTGGAAGTGTTTGCTCCCCAAAGCAAAGGAATTAACGACATTTTGCTGTACGGGGATAAAATTGTAGCGGTACAGCCCAACATTACTTTTACTTTTGGCGATGTAACTGTAATTGACGGCAGAGGCAAAAAGGCATTGCCCGGCTTTATTGACCAGCATGTCCATGTAACCGGGGGCGGCGGCGAAGGCAGCTTCCGCAGCAGGGTACCGGAATTGGAGCTTTCCCACGCCATTGAAAACGGGGTAACTACCGTTGTGGGGCTTTTGGGGACAGACTCCACCACCCGCAGCGTGGAAAACTTAGTTGCAAAAACAAAGGGGCTTAACGAGGACGGCCTCACCGCCTACTGCCTTACCGGGGCTTACGAATACCCCTCCCCAACGGTAACAGGCTCTGTAAAAAAGGATGTTACCTTTATTAAAGAATGCCTTGGGGTAAAAATTGCCATCAGCGACCACCGCAACTCTGTAATAACAACCCAGGAGCTGGCCCGCCTTGCTGCGGATGTCCGCCAGGCGGCCCTGTTTTCCGGAAAGGCCGGCGTGGTGCATATGCACACCGGCCGGGGCAAGGCGGGGCTTTCCCAGGTGTTTGACATTTTGGAACACACCGACGTGCCCGCCAAGCATTTCCGCCCTACCCACTGCGCCAGCCAGTACAACGACGCCATTCGGTTTGCAAATATGGGTGGCTTTGTTGATTTTACCACCCACGATAATTTTGCCCAGGTGGCAAAGCTGCTCCACCAGGCTATGGACAACATTGAAAATAAGGAAAACATGACGTGCAGCTCCGACTCCAACGGCAGTATGCCCATTTGGGATGAAAAGCGGGAAAACATGATTGGTATGGGCGTTGGCAGCATGAAAACCCTGTATGGCTGCATAAAAGCCTTAATTACAGAAGAGGGGGTAAGCCTTACCGACGCCATCAGCCTTATTACCTCCAACGTGGCAAAGGCACTGGAGATTTACCCGCAAAAGGGCTGTATTGCCGCCCAAAGCGACGCAGATTTGGTGCTTTTGGATGAAAACCTGGATATTGACACTGTTTTTGCCAAAGGCCGCATGATGATGCAAAACAAAGAAATTTTAGTACGCAGCTATTTTGGAAAATAGGGGGGCTAACAGCCCCCTTTCCTCCTTGTTTGTAAGTTTACAGCCCCTGCCAATTTTTTGTGGGCCAACGGCGCCCTATAAGCAGAATTTTGGCGGGGGCTGGTAATTTTCCCAAAACCGCGCTATAATACCATTCCAGGCTTTGCCCGGCGGCTTGTGGGGCAAGGCGGTAAAAACAGGAGCAGGAACAGCAGATAGGAGGAAAAGGAATGTTTAACCCACAGGAAGCGGACGAAAAAGCATATTTGCAGGAAATTCTGCAAAAGCTGCAGGCCGCCCATACAGTAGCGGATGAAATCGTCACCAATTATCTGGGCAATATTATGGAAAGCAAAAAGTATATTTGGGAAAATGCCGCCCAGTTTGACAAGGCGGAAATGGCTGCCAACCGTGTTTCCACCCAGGAGGAAATTGAGCAGGGGGAACGGGCCATTATAGAGCGCCAGCGCCTGGCAAAGCTCATCCTTTCCCCCTACTTTGGCCGCATTGATTTTGCCGAGGCCGGAGCCTCCGCCTCCCTGCCGGTGTACATTGGCATCCACGGCTTTTCCGACGGCGGCTATACCAATAACCTGATTTACGATTGGCGGGCCCCTATCTCCAGTATGTTTTATGACTTTGAATCCGGCCCGGCCTTCTACACCGCCCCCATGGGCGCCATTGAAGGGGAAGTTACCCTGAAGCGCCAGTACCAAATCAAAAACAGCGTTTTAGAGTATATGATAGAAAGCGACCTGAATATTGACGACGACATTCTCCAGCGGGAGCTGAGCCAAAGCTCCGACGAAAAGATGAAAAATATTGTCGCCACTATCCAGCGGGAGCAAAACGCCATTATCCGCAACGAAAGCGCCAAGGTCCTGGTTATCCAGGGGGCAGCCGGCTCCGGCAAAACCTCCATAGCCCTGCACCGGGTGGCGTTCCTTTTGTACCGCTACAAGCGCACCCTTTCTTCCAATAATATTATGATTATTTCCCCCAATAAGGTATTTGGCAGCTACATTTCCAACGTCCTGCCGGAACTGGGGGAAGAAAACATTCTAGAGCAAAGCGGGGAGGACATTGCCCTAAGCCTTCTTGGCCGCAAGTATAAGCACCAAACCTTTGCCCAGCAGGTGGAACGGCTGCTGCAAACAAATGACCCGGAGGAGATCCGCCGCATCCAAACCAAGGCCACGGTGGAGTTTGTTTCCCAGTTGGAGGAATACCTTCAGTATGCTGAGGAGCACTTTTTTGTGCCCCATAACCTGGATGTAGGGCCTATCCACGCCACAGCACAGCAGCTGGCCAAAAGCTACGCCGCCTTAAAACGTATTCCGGTGAAAAAGCGGCTGGATAAGCTGGGGGCCGATTTAATTTCCCACTACCGCCGCACCAGCGACCAGCCCCTGGAGCCCTCCCAAGCCCGCTTAGTGCGGGAAAGTGTGCGCAAAATGTACCTTTTCCCTGACGCCATGGAGCTTTATAAAAATTTTTACACCCATATAGGCCAGCCGGAGCTGTTTGTTATGGGCCCTAAAAAGACATTGGAATTTTGCGATGTGTTCCCCTTTATTTATGTTAAAATGTACTACGAGGAGCTGGGCCGGGGCTACCGCAAAATACAGCACCTGCTGGTGGATGAAATGCAGGACTATACCCCCGTGCAGTACGCCGTGTTTGCCAAGCTGTTTGATTGCCGCATGACCATCCTGGGGGACAGCAACCAAAGCGTAAACCCCTACAGTTCCACCTCGGCAGAGAGAATCAGTCCCTTTTTTCAGGGCTGCCTTTGTGTGGAGCTGTGCAAAAGCTACCGTTCCACCATTGAAATTTCCCGCTTTGCCCAAAAAATACAGGAGAATAAAAAGCTTATTCCCATTGAACGCCACGGCCGGGAGCCCCAGGTTTACCGCTGCTGGGACGAAAGTGAGGAGCTGGAGCAGGTGCAGCAGTTGATTCAGGAGTACCGGCAGGAGGGCTATGCCACCCTGGGTATTATCTGCAAATCCCAGGAGCAGGCCCGCCAGTGGTATGACCGCCTGCACCAAGGCTGCCCCGGAATTTCCCTTTTGGATTTTGCCAGCAGCGAGTTTACCAACGGTATCATTGTTACCTCTGTGCATATGTCCAAGGGCTTGGAGTTTGACCAGGTCATTCTGCCCCAGGTTACAAAGGAAAACTATGCTACCCCCCTGGACCGCAGCCTTTTATACATTGCCTGCACCCGTGCCATGCATAGGCTGGACCTAACTGGGGAAATGTAAGGGCTTTTAGCCCCACTGTAAACAGGAAAGCGGAACACTCCTGAAAAAATGAGGCCATGTAATAGTATTTAAAAAACATTTTTAGGATTTCTGCTTTTCTTTTTGGTAAAACGGCCGATAATAAAAGTTAGGTATATTCGGTAATCCGAGCATCACAAAGTTACTTGCGTACGTTAACAAAAATATGTTATGGTTAACTTGGCAGGAGCGAAATGGAAGGCGGTTGAATACATATGGAAAGACAATCAGAGATTTTGCTGGAGTCTGGAACCAACGAATTTGAAATTATGGAGTTTACCATTGCCGGCCAAACCTTTGGCATCAATGTGGCAAAGGTCCGGGAAATTATGATGGTGTGCCCTGTAAAGCCCATGCAGAAGGCCCAGAAAGATATTGAAGGGATTTTTAAATCCCGGGATGTAGTTATTACGGTAATTGACCTGGCCAGTTACCTTAGCTTGCCGGAGTCAACTAATCCAGAAAGGGACATTTTTATTGTCACCAATTTTAACAATACAAACTTTGCTTTCCATGTTCACACCGTTGTAGGGATAGACCGGGTGTCATGGGAGGAAATTAAAAAGCCGGATAAAATTATTTACGGCGGTAAAGAAGGCGTAGCCACCGGGATTGCCGATTTTGAAGACCACCTGATTACCATTTTAGACTTTGAAAAAATTGTTTCAGAAATTAGCCCGGAACTGGGAATTCAGCTGGACGACATCAAAAAACTTGGGCCCCGCACCCGCAGCGTAAAACCAGTGCTGCTGGCAGAGGACTCCATGCTGCTTTCCAAGATGATTGTTGAATCCTTAAGGCAGGCCGGTTACGAAAACTTAACTATAACAAGCGACGGCCAGGAGGCGTGGAATTTCTTAACCGAGGCAAAGGAATCCGGGGACCCCATTACCAACCATGTATGCTGTGTTGTAACCGACATTGAAATGCCCCAAATGGATGGGCATCATTTGACCAAATTGATCAAAGAGGACCCTGTTCTTCGGGAGCTGCCGGTTATTCTCTTTTCCTCCCTTATCAATGAGGAAATGCGGCGCAAGGGGGAAATGGTTGGTGCCAGCGCACAAATTTCCAAACCGGAGATTGCCAATTTGGTAACATTAATTGATAAGCTGGCCCTTTAGCAGATGTAACGGTTAGACGCATTAACTGGGAGAGTAAGACGACAGAATACCCTTAAATTATGGGTTTTTGTCGTCTTTTATTTTGGGTGAAGAACGCCAAGCCAAAAGGGGGGCAGAATAGCTGGAACCCATTTGCCAAGCAGAAGGCAGGATGTATTTTGGCAGGTTAGCGGGAGGGACAGGCCGTTTTCCAGGACAGCCCAAATAGGGACAAGCCTCCGGCTCAAAATTATATGGGCTAATATTTCTATATTACATCATTTTGTACATAAAATCAGAAAACATGTGAAAAAATAATAATTTACTATTTACAATAACAAATATATTGTGTATAATTATGCCGAATAAATAGAGCAAAAGGCTACCATTGTTAACTTATGTTATGTGTCCTATCAACTTTGGACACTTTGAAAATAGAAGATTTTTATTGTTTCACAATAAAAAATTTAATGTGCAAGCGGCAAAACAATTTCCATAAGTTTTGCAGGTGTAGCCAAAAAATTTACAGGAGGAGCTTACAAGTTTTCCTTTTCTGTAAGTGTTTTGCGCCCCATTTTTCCTGCTTTATGCACAAAAAATAGTGTTGCAAAGAAAAAGTATTTTTTATCATTATTTTTCGTTTTGGAGGATTAAAAAATGTTTATTGTGCCAATTAGCAGCCTGCCTTCCATACAGGAAATAGGGCAAAAGGATAATCAAACTACCGCTGAGGGGAACTTGGGCAAGCCCTCTTTTTCCAATATTATGGAAGAAGCAATGGACGCTTTGCAAAAAAGCCAGGAGGCTGCCGCACAGGATGCCTACGATTTGGCTATGGGGGATGTTTCCAACCTGCACTCTTTAATGATCAACTCCGCAATGGAAGCAACTGCCGTTGAAACGGCAGTTCAGTTAACCTCCCGGGCGGTAAGCGCATATAAAGAGATAATGCAAATGCAAATTTAAAAGGTCAGCACATTGGCATATCTGCCGTTAGGAAAAAATAAGATTAAGATATATAATTTACTGGAATTGGTTGTATACAAATGAAATTTGATTTGAAAGAATTTATTGAAAAAGCCAAAGCGGCATGGGCAAAGCTGTCTGATAAGGCAAAAAAAATTATTATCTTTGGCGGCAGCGCCCTGTTGGTGCTGATTATTTTAATCACAGTGCTCCTCAATGTATCCAAGGGGGATTACCGCGTGCTGTTCCCTGGTATGAGCGACGAGGAAAGCGCCCAGGTGTACGCTACCCTGCAGGAGATGAATGTTCAGCCCCAAATAGATACAAAGGGCCAAATCCTTGTGCCCAAGGAGCAGTGGGACCAACTGGTATTCCAGCTTAACGGGAAGGGGTACCCCAAAACCACCCTTAGCTACGATACTTTCTCCAATGCGTCGGGCTTTACCTCCACAGAGTTTGAAAAGCGCACGGCCCTTATTTTTCAGTCTCAGGACCGGATGCAGCAAACGCTGCTGCGCCAGGACGGCATTGAAGAAGCAACAGTAACCTTTACAGTTCCGGAAACCAGCAACTACATATGGGACGAATCGAACCAGCAGCAAAGCACCGCCGGCGTTACTGTTTCCATGAGGCCCGGCTACGAGCTAACCCCGGAAAGGGTAACAGCAATTAAACATTTGGCTGCTACCTCTATTCCCAAACTGGCCCCGGAAAACGTTGTAGTAGTAGATGCTGCAACAGGCATTGAAGTTTTGGGTGTGGATGAAATGAAGGACGCCGGGTACTACAATACACAGCGTTTGGATTTTGAAAGGCAAATTGCAAAACAGATTGAAGACAATGTAAAGCGCCTTTTGTCAGGGAAATACGGCCCAGACGGCGTAACAGCGGTTGCTACAGTGTCTTTGGACTATGACAAAATGATGTCGGAAACCAAGCAGTACGAACCCCGTGAAAACGGGGACGGCGGCGGTGTTATGAACCATTATGAGGAACAGTACAGCCTCAATAGCGCCACGCCGGTGGAAGGCATTGTTGGGGAAGAAAACAATACCGATGCGCCCACTTACCCTAACCAGGACGGCACAGGGGATGGTTCTACAACAGACTATTACAAAAATGTTGATTATGATGTCAGCTATGTGCTGACCCAAATTGAAAAGGGCGAGCCGATTTTGAAAAAGGCGTCGGTAGCTGTAATTGTTAACGACCCTGATTTTGATGAAGAAACGGAGGATACCCTTGTGGACCTCATTTCTAAGGCGGCCAATATTACCAGCGACAATATCCGGGTAACTAATTTGAACTTTGAAACACAGCAAGTAATAGCGCCAGCCGATACTGCAACCTTAAGCCCGCGGCAAATTCTTTTGTTTGCTTTTGGTGGCTTGCTGTTCCTGCTGGTACTGGTTATTGTTATTATCCTTGTGGCCAAAAAGGAACGGAAACGCCGCGAGGAAGAGGAGGCAGAGCTGCAGGAGGAAGAAGACCGCCAGCAAGAGCTTGAACGGCAGAAGGAAATTGAAGAGCATAAACGTATGCTGCAAAATGAAGCCATGGCCTCCGCCAATACAAAAGAAAACGCTATCACCGAAGAGGTGCGGGAATTTGCCAAAGAAAACCCCGAAATTACTGCGGCTTTGCTTCGCTCGCTGTTGAAGGAGGAGAATTAGTATGGCAAAATCAAAGCTTTCTCCTGTGCAGCGTGCTGCCGTAGTTATTGTAGCTTTGGGTGCCGATAGAGCCTCCAACGTTTACAAGTACCTGAAACAGGAAGAAGTGGAGCAGCTTTCCCTTGAAGTTGCAAAAATGGAACGCTTGACCCCCGAGGATATGCAGGAGACCATAGAGGATTTCTATGGTCTTTGCGTCACCCAAAAGGTAATTGATGAAGGTGGGGTACTGTACGCAAAGGATGTTTTGGAAAAAGCCTTTGGCCCAGAGCAGGCAGCCGCTTATTTGGACCGCTTAAACAAGTCCCTGCACACCAGGTCTTTTGAATTTATCCGGAAGGCGGACTACAAAAACCTGCAAATGATGCTGCAAAACGAACATCCGCAAACCATTGCTTTAGTTTTATCCTACGCCCGTTCGGACCAAGCAGCCCAAATTATTGCCGAGCTGCCTAGAAATATACAGCTGGATGTTATCCAAAGGATTGCCGGGCTGGACAGGGTTTCCCCAGAAATGATCAGCTTGGTAGAAAAAACTTTGGAAAATAGATTTGCCAGCATTGTTTCCTCCGACCAAATCGAGGTGGGCGGTGTTCCATATATTGCTGAAATTATGAACCGGGTTGACCGTGCTACTGAAAAATACATTTTCGATGCTTTGGACGAAAGGGACGCGGCTTTGTCGGAAGAAATCCACAAGCTCATGTTCGTGTTCGAGGACATCGTCAACCTGGACAGCATGGCCATTCAACGGTTTATCCGCGAGGTGGATACCAAGGATTTGGCCGTTGCCCTCAAAGGCTCCAACGAAGAGGTCAAACAGGTTATTTTCCAAAATATGTCCTCCAGAATGCGGGAAACTATCGACCAGGATATCAAATTCCTGCATAATGTTCGTATGCATGACGTGGCCGAAACCCAGCAGAAGATTGTTGGTATTATTCGTCAGCTGGAAGAAGCCGGTGAAATTGTAATTGCCCGCGGGGAGGGAGATGAGATCCTTGCCTAAGATTATTAAACCTGGCAGGCTGGTTCCCTCCGACGGGGTGGTAAAAATTCCAGACGCCCCTTCGCCGCCCGTACCCCTGCCGGAGGAACCTCTGCCAGGGGAGCCCCAAACAGGGGAAAACCAGCTGCCTGGGCAGGAAGCAGAACAGCAGCAGGAAGAACCAGCTGCAAAGTTTCAGAATATGCTGGAAGAGAGCGCTGTGGAACGCGCCAACGATGTTGCCCAAAAAATCCTTCAAAGAACCCGTACCGAACGGGAAGAAATTTTAGGGAGGGCCCAAGCAGAGGCCCAGCGCATACGGGAAGAGGCCTACAGGGCCGCCTACCAGCAGGCTTTAGATGAAAAAAACCAGGAAATTAACAGCTGCCTTTCGGAAGTGAACCAATTGATGGTTGACCTGAAGGAGCAGCAGCAAAGCTTTTTAAAGCAGTACGAGGAAGGGATTCTTACCCTTGCCTTAAACATTACCAAAAAGGTATTGGGCACATCTATCCGCGCCCATGAGGAACTCATGCTTCCCCTTGTAAAGGACGCGGTTTCCTCGGTAAAAAATGCCGATTGGATCAACGTCCAAATTTCGGAACGCCTGCCAGGGCTTATTGCCCAGCTGCGCAAGGAGCTTGCCCAGCGGCAGGACCTTGACAAGGTGGAGCTGACCATTGGGGACATTCCAGAGGACAGTTGCATTGTAACAACACCCGACGGCATTATTGACGCTTCAGTTTCTGTGCAGTTAGAAAACCTACAGGCACAGTTTGAAAGGAAAGATTAACACGCAACGGAGGGAAAGCTGTGAACAAGAACCGCTATGTTTTAGACTTGTACCCGTACCAGCGGATGATACGTCTCAGCGACCTCTATACCTATAAGGGTAAAATCAGTAAGATTATGGGCCTGATGGTGGAAGCCACCGGGCTAATCTGCAACATAGGGGATATATGTAAAATATGGGTGGATGAACAACATACCGTGCTTGCAGAGGTTGTTGGAATTAAGGAAAACATCGTTCAGCTTATGCCCTACCAGGAAGTAGACGGCATTGGGTCCGACAGTATTGTAATCAATACCGGCAATAAGCTGGAGGTTGGCGTCAGCGACGCCCTTGTGGGCCGGGCTATTGACGCTTTGGGCAACCCCATTGACGGCGGCCCCCCCATTAAGCGCAGCGCTTGGTATCCTATTAACGGGGGCCATTCCAACCCTATGGACCGCCCGCCTATTTCTGAGGTAATGGAACTGGGAGTGAAAGCCATTGACGGGCTTTTAACCATGGGAAAAGGCCAAAGGATGGGCATTTTCGCCGGCAGCGGCGTGGGCAAAAGTACCTTAATGGGTATGATTGCCCGAAATGTAAAAGCAGACGTCAATGTAATTGCCCTGGTGGGCGAGCGTGGGCGCGAAGTGGTAGAGTTTATGGACCGTGACCTGGGCCAGGAAGGTATGGCGCGCTCCGTTTTGGTAGTAGCAACCTCCGACCAGCCAGCCATGATGCGCAATAAATGTGCCCTTACAGCCACCGCAATTGCAGAATATTTCCGGGACCAAGGGCGGGACGTGCTCCTGATGATGGATTCCCTGACGCGCTACTGTATGGCGCAAAGAGAGATTGGCCTTTCCACCGGTGAGCCGCCGGTAGCAAGGGGATATACCCCTTCTATCTATACAGCGCTGCCCAAGCTTTTGGAGCGTTCGGGAAATTTTGAACGAGGCTCTATCACCGGGATTTATACGGTTCTTGTAGAAGGTGATGACACCAACGAGCCGATCTCCGATACTGTTAGAGGTATTGTGGATGGGCACATTGTGCTGTCCAGGAAGGTGGCCATGCGTAACCATTACCCAGCTATTGATATTTTGCCCAGTATTAGCCGCCTTATGAGCAGTATTGCCACTCCCGAACACCAAAAGGCTGCCGGGAAGGTGCGGCAGATGATGTCCGTTTACCAGGATAACCGGGACTTGCTTTCCATAGGCGCTTACAAAAGCGGCAGCAACCCGGAATTGGACGAGGCCATCCGCCACATGGACGCCATAAACCAGCTTTTGCAGCAGCGGGTTGGCAATAAGGTGGACTTTGACGAAACAGTAAAAAGATTAGTTGACATAGTAAAATAAAAAGTGTAATAAAATGATAAGGAGGGTTTCCTGTGAAAAAGTTTCAGTTTTCATTAAGCCACATGCGCGAATATAAAAGCCGAATTTTAGACGAGGAGCAAGGTACCCTTCTTCGCTTAAAGGATGAGCAAACCCAAATAGAACAAGCTATCGAAAAACTGCAAACGGAGTTTCAGAATATTTCTGCCCAAATGCAGGTTGCCCAAATAAAGGGTACCACCATAATAGAATTACAGGGCTTCAGCATGCAGCTGGATACCATACGCCTGCAGCTGAAGGAATTGCAGGCCGCCTTGCTCAAAGCGGTTCAAAAGGTGGAAAAACAAACAAAAGTAGTCATAGCAGCCAACCAGGAGGTTTCTAAGCTGGATAAGCTCCAGGATAAGCAGTACGAAGCCTACCGCCATAAGGAGGAAAAGGCAGAGGAACTGCGTATTGAGGAGATTGTGGTTCAGGGCGTTCTCCGTAAAGACGCTGGCTAAAAACAAACGCCATATAATAGTGGAATTTAAAAGATATTTTTAAACTCCGCTGTTGTAGGCTATCTTTTTCTAATCGGGTTAAAAAAGTACCCTTTAACAAGTATTGCCATATTGAAAGGAGGTGAAACAAATGGAACAAATAATTTCCGTACAGTCTGCTTCTGCACAGCCAACCCTTCGCGGTTTGTTGGGTTTAAACGGCGGCCAGGCAGTACAGGGTGACGCCTTTGCCATGCTTTTTCAGCAGCTTATGGGCCAGGACGGTGATTTTGCCGCGCTTTTTACACAGGTAGCCCAGGACAACCAGGAAGAAGCCGATGAACTTGGCGCCCAAATGGCAGCGGAGATGCTGTGCATGATGCCTAACCCACAAATGCAAATGATGCTTTCCTTAGTACAGCCCCAGGCCATGGCCCAGGTTGTGGAAAACATTCAGGACGTTTTGGACGGCAAAACAGCCGGAACAAACCTTACAGCAGCACAACTGCTTTCCGCCCTTGGTACCCAGGGGGAGGAAGCTGCCCCCACAGCCAAAAACCTGACTTCCAACCAGTTCTATACCATTTTGCAGAACGCATGGAAGGAAGAAGAACCCCAGCAGCCTTTTATGGGCCTTTCCTTCCAGGACAGCAGCCTGAGAGCAGCAAAAGAACTGCTTGCCCAAAAGCAAAAGGATAATACCGTGCAGCCCCTGGATGTAGAAAGCCTTCAGGCGGATGTAAACGCAAAGCGTTTTATGCCTTTGGACGCTATGGCGCAAAAACAGGCGGCTTCCCTGCCGGATGTAAACGAAATAGCAAACCAGCTGAAAACCGGTATTCTGGACAATGTAGCCCAGGGTAAAAACGAGTTTGTTGTACGGCTCAAGCCGGAAGGCATTGGGGAAATCGTGGTAAAGCTTTCGGAGAATAAGGAAAAAATCTCTTTAAGCATTATTACTTCCAGCGCCCAAACAGCTAAAATGATCACCAATGAAGTTACAGCTTTGCAAAACGCCCTTCGGCCCCTGCATGCTGAGGTAGAGCAAATCGTAGTTGCCCAACCAACCGAGCAAGCCAGCAATTATGCCGCGCAAACTGCCATGACCAACCAGGAACACCAGTTCCAGGGCCAGCAGTTCTATAACGGCCAGGGCGATAGCCACCACGGCGGTTCTTCCCGCCCCCAGGAAGGCGGAGAATTTGGCAGCACCGTTGAACAAATCCTTGCAGAGGATGACGGGCTGGATACCTACATCTAACTACCCTGAAAGGGAAAACAGAAGGAAGGAGGAACAAGCTTGAACGGCATTAACACCAACTACAACAGCTACCGTAACCAATGGGAAAATATGCTCAAGGATGGCACCACCGACGGCAAAACCGAAGAAACAGAAGGCGCTGACGGCGCCGGCCAGGTGTGGAACGCGGTTTTTACCGATAAAAAAGACAACGGCGTTTCTGTTGACGATTTTCTGAACTTAATGGTTGCCCAGCTGCAAAACCAGGACTTTATGAATCCTGTGGACGATACCCAGTATGTAACCCAGTTGGCCCAGTTTGCCACCATGCAGCAAATGCAGGAAATGGCAACCTACATGAAAACCAACTATGTAATGTCCCTGGTAGGGCAGGAAATCACTGCCGCAAAATTTACCGTTTCCGGCGAACTGCAAAAGGAAACCGGCAAGGTTGAAAAAATTTCCCTGGTAAACAACGAGTTCAAAGTTTATGTTAACGGCAAACAGTTCACCTTGGAACAAATTATGGAAGTCCACGGCAACAAAGCTACCGATAAGTCCGACCCAGAACAGCTAAATTACCTCATGTCCCTTGTGGGCAAGGAAATTACCGTGCGCAAACGCAACGAAGAGGGCGAGGCAACCGGCAAGCTCACCGGCGTGGTTGAAAAAATTTCCACCGAGGACGGTAAGTACCAGGTTTGCATTGACGGCGAATGGTACCCTCTGGAGGATGTTTTGGAGGTAAGCGGCTCCGATTCTAAAGCCGACAGGGATTACCTCTATGGCCTCATTGGCTACGAGGTTACTGTACGGGAAAGGGACGAGTTCGGCGACCCGGCAGGCAGGATTACCGGCGTGGTGGAACGTGTTTCCACAGAGGATGGTAAATTCCAGGTTTGCATTGACGGCGAATGGTACCCCTTGGATGACGTAATAGACGTGGGCGATTACATTGGCGAAGGCAGCCAGCCCCCCGTTGTTACCCCCCCGGTACCCCCCAATAATGAAGCTCCCGGCGTCCCCCCTGCAGATGGCACAGAACCCGGCGACGGTTCCCAAGTCCCCCCTGTGGATGGCACAGAACCCGGCGACGGTTCCCAAGTCCCCCCTGTGGATGGCACAGAAAATGGAGGGAATACAGAAGTACCAGGCGAAACCCCTGACGTGGAGAACCCCGGCGAAGTACCCGGCGGCAATCCCGATGTGGAAAACCCCGGTGACAATGTTGAACCCAATCCCCCTGTTGATGAAACAGAGGCCCCGCCTGCTGATGAAACAGCCCCCCAAACAAACAGCTAAGCATCATACACAAAACGGTAAAGGAGTGAGGTTATGGACAATTTGTTAATCCGCCGCAGGATGAGCTTACCCGTAACCACCGGTATTCCCACAGAGGCGCCAAAAGTGCAGCCCCAGGGGGTACAAACCCAGCCCAATGTTTCATTCCGGCAGGTTTTGGAACAAACGGCGCAAAAACAGGAACTCTCCTTTTCAAAGCATGCAACACAGCGGGTTGCACAGCGGGGAATAGAGCTTTCCGAAACAGGTATGGAACGCTTAAACGAAGGCCTGCAAATTGTGCGGGACAAAGGCATGGAGGACGCCCTAATACTTATGGACGGCTCCGCGTTTATTGTCAATGCCAAAAACGGCATGGTTATTACCGCGCTCAACAGCGGCGAACTAAAAGGCAGAGTCATTACAAATATTGACGGGACTGTAATTCTTTGACTGGACCAATACAAGGAGGTCAATGGGCCTTGAACGATAGAGAGGCCCATGCAGTCCCCGGAAAGGGAGAATATATCACATGGTTAGATCAATGTACTCCGGTGTGGCTGGTATGAAATCCAACCAAACCAGAATGGATGTTATTGGTAATAACATCGCAAACTCCAATACATACGGCTTTAAATCCAGCCGCGCAACCTTCCGCGATATGTACTACCAGCAGCTGCGGGGCGCTTCCGCAGGTACGGCTACCCGCGGCGGTATCAACCCCTCCATGGTAGGTTACGGTTCACAGGTTTCCAGCGTGGACCTGCTCATGACCCAGTCCGCCATGACCTCCACCGGCAACCCCCTGGATGTCGGCATCACCGGCGAAGGCTTTTTGCAGGTAATGGACCCGGACGGTAACATCTACTACACCAAAGCCGGTATGCTGGATATTGACTCCAACGGCTACGTTATCGATTCCAGCGGTAACTTTGTGCTGGGTACCGGCGCTACCGAGGGCCGTTTGGATTCTACCGAGCCAGGCAAAAGCAAAATTAAAATTGACGTTGCTCCAATTCAGGCAAGTGCGGCTTCTGTTTCCAGTGAAATCAGCGGCAGAACCCTTACCATCAGTTCCACCAACCAGAACAAGGCGGCAAATGTGGGCTTTACCTTTACAAAATCCACCGAAATGCCTATGGGACAAAGAGTAAAGGCCATTATGGACGGCACCAGCTCTGTAATCAACATCCAACTTAACGCAGAGGAAGAATTTACAGATATGGGCCAGCTGGAATCGGAGATCAATAAGGCTATTACCGAAGCCTACGGCGGCACCCACCCAGGGGGCGACTTTAAGTTTACCATGGAGCCGGATCCCTTTAAAGACGGGCCGCTGACCGGCGCAGAGATTATTACCACTGCGGAAGCCCAGTTTACCGGCGGCGAAATTAAAACCTCCGGAACACTGACAGATGGCACTACCGCTGTTACTTCTTTGCCAAATGGCTTCAGCATTAAAGAAACCGGCCTGCAATTTTCCGGCAATGGGGATGTAGATTTTTCCTTTACAAAAACTGGTACTGCCCCAGACGAAGCGTACGAGTTTACTTTAACTTTAGATGGCAAAACCTACCAGGGGAGCGTTCCACAAAGCCGGACAGATAAGGGCAGCGGCAGTATCTTATTGGAGCAAAACCCTAAGGTAGACGGCGACACTGTTACCATAGGATTCCCCGGCACAGATACCATAGAAAATTTGTTGAATAATGGTGGCGGCACATATACTGGCATAGGCGTGGCCACCCCCAGCGAGCCCACCAAAAACGTGGGCCTGGGCAAGGGCACCTTTACCCTCACCGGCGGCACCGAATTTACCGAGCAAAATATTGGTAACCTTACCGGTATTTCCATCGGCGCCGACGGTACCATCGTAGGTACCTCCGCAGCTGGCTTGCAGGTGCTGGGCCGTATCGACCTTGCTACCTTCGCTAACCCCAAAGGCTTAATGCAGTCCGGCAGCACCTACTTTACCGAAACCAGCAACTCCGGCAGCCCAAAGCTGGCTATCCCCGGTGAAGAAGGCACAGGAGCCCTGAAAAACAACGCCCTGGAAATGTCCAACGTGGACCTGGCCCAGGAGTTTTCCGACATGATTACCACCCAGCGTGGCTTCCAGGCAAGCTCCCGCCTTATCACCGTTTCGGACACTATGCTGGAAGAATTGATTAACTTGAAACGATAAACTTGACAGCGGCGACCGAATTCGTCATAATAGAAACAGCCAGCCATTGCAGTGACCTTTTTGGTCGCTGCTGTGGCCGTTAAGAGGTCGCCGCCAGAGGAATGCGGAACTTCGTTTGTAGAAGAAAGGTATCTTCCGTATTCCTCTGGCCAATTATTTATTATGAAGAGAGGTAGTAATAATGATTCTTTTAACAAAGCTGCGCGGCGGCACATTTGTAATTAACTGTGATCTCATTGAAACAGTGTCCGAAAAACCGGACACAACCATTCTGCTTACAAACGGGGATATTTACATCGTCCAGGAAACCATGCAGGAGGTTATAGATAAAGCCATCGATTACCGCCAAAAAATTGCTGGTGGGATTAGTTAGACAAGGAGAAGGATGAATAAATGGATATAATGTCTGTTTTAGGGTGGCTATTTGGTATTTTAGTTATCCTGTTTGGTATTGTGTTTGATAAAGACAAAGGTATGGTAATACCGAACCTCATAAACTTTTGGGATGCTTCCAGTATGGCCGTTGTTTTGGGCGGCTTGGTTGCAGGTTTAATGGTTTCCTTCCCTGTAAAATGCTTTGCCCGCCTTCCTAAGCACCTTAAAATTGTGCTGTTTCCCACCAAGTACAACCCCCTGGAGTATATAGCTCAAATTGTGGACCTGGCCAAGGAGGCCCGTGTAAACGGTTTGCTTTCCCTGGAGGGCAAGCTGGAGGAAACAAAGGACCCCTTCCTAAAAAGCAGCATGATGCTGGTGGTGGACGCCGTGGAGCCGGAAAAGGTAAAACGCTTGCTGGAAACCGAGCTGGAATACTTGGACGAACGCCATGCCCAGGACCGTGCCTTTTACGATAAAGCCGCCGCTTACGCCCCGGCTTTTGGTATGATTGGTACCTTAATGGGCTTGGTTAACCTGTTAAAATCCTTGGATGACCCTAACGCCATTGCCCCTGCTATGGCGTTGGCCTTGGTAACTACTTTCTACGGTACCATTTTTGCAAACTTAATTTTTTCCCCAATTTCCAATAAGCTGAAGGTCCGCCACGACGAGGAGTACCTCTGTAAGCTAATTATTGTGGAAGGCGTGGAGTCCATCCAGGCTGGTGACAACCCCCGCTTTGTGGAAGAAAAGCTGACCCAGTTAGTTCCAGGTTTCCTGTTGAAGAAGGGCCTGCCTGGCGGAGGCGCTGGAGCCGATGATGGCGGCAAAAAATAAGCGGAACCAATAGTGATCTTGATACGTTTGATATTAAGAGTGCTAAGAGTACAAAAAGAAATAAAAAGGAGGGAGGAACGTAATGGCTCGAAAACAACGCCCGGAAGAAGACGGCGGAACATGGATGAACACCTACTCGGACTTGGTGACCCTCTTAATGACTTTTTTTGTACTGCTGTTTAGTATGTCCTCGGTAAATGCGGAAAAGTGGGAACAATTTGTAAAGGCATTTGCAAACCCTGGGGATGATACCTCCCAGGTTGTTATTGACCTGAACGAAAAAGAACCCGGCGACGCCCCATTGCCTGACCAGTCAACGGGGGAGCAGCTGTCGGAAAGTTTGCCGGAGGGGGAGGAGCTTCCACCTCTTCCAGTAGATTTTAGCGACCTGTATGCTTACTTTAAGGAATATGTGGAAAAAGAAGGCTTGGAAAGTTCAATCGAAGTGTTTGAAGGCGGCGAAAATGTGGTGTACATCCGCTTCCAAAACAATATCTTTTTTGAGCCGGACCGCTATTACCTGCGGTCCAGCGCCTATGAAGTCTTAGACTTTGTAGGGGACTGCCTGCACGGTGTGGAGGATCAAATTTATATTATTACCATTAACGGGCACACTGCCTCGGTGCCCTATGAAACAGGCGTTTCTGACTGGATGCTTTCTGGCCAAAGGGCAAGCAGTGTTGCTATTTATTTTGAACACAACAAGGGAATTAACCCGCAAAAGCTGCGCCCCATGGGCTATGGCGAAAACTTCCCGGCAGCAAGCAACGATACAGCGGAAGGCCGTGAAGAAAACCGGCGGGTAGACATGGTTATTGTAAGAAGCAACGAAAACGGGGACAGCGCCCTGCTGAAGGAAGAACTGGTCAATTTGTTTGATCCTTCCCAATTCCCCCGTACCGGCGGTACCACGGACCTGCTTACCCCTCCTTCAGGGGACGCTGGTACAAACGTTGGCGGTGAACCTATTGTGGAACCTCCCGTAGAACCACCTGCGGGCCTTCCGGTGGAAACTCCTGTAGAGCCTATTGAAGGGCTCCCAACGGAGCCTCCTGCGGAACCCCCAGCAAACGTGGGCTAATTTTATTTAGCCTAAATCAAAGGAGCGTAATATATGCCTGAGCAACTGTCACAAAGCCAAATAGATGCGCTGCTCAAAAAAATGAGTTCCGGAGAGGCGGACATTCAGGAGGACACAAAAAAAGCCCGTGAGTACGACTTTAAGTCACCTAAAAAGTTCACCAAGGAGCAGCTGAAATCCCTGGACAGCCTGCATAAAACTTTTTCCAGAATGTTGGCGTCCTATTTCTCCGGTATGCTGCGGACGGTCTGTGAAGTGGACGTTCTGCAAATTGAGGAACAGCGCTATTATGAATACAACAACGCCTTGCCAGACAATTCCCTTACGGGGCTTGTCAGCGTTAAACCAAAAAATAAACGGTACGATGATTCCACTATGATGTTGGATATGTCCACATCCCTGGGCTTTTATTTAATCGACCGTGTCCTGGGCGGCCCGGGAACAGGGTACAATGTTGACCGCAACTATACCGATATTGAAATTGCTATCCTGTCAAATATTTTTACAAAAATTACCCAGCGCATTCAGGATACCTGGAGCAACAACCTGGAAATTGAAGCAGTTTTGGAGGGCATTGAAACAAACGCCCGTTTACTGCAGGTTTTTGCCCCGGAGGACATTGTTGCCATTGTTATTTTAAGCGTTAAGCTGGGCAACAGAATGGACGGAACACTGAGCATCTGCCTTTCGGCAGAGTTTTTGGAACAGGTTATTGATACCTTTAGCTTGCGGTTTGCCCATACCACTAAGCGGCAGGACCCTCAAAAAGAGGAAGCCAAAAAGCGGCTTATTTTGGAAAATGTGTGCGAATCCAATATGGAGGTTAAGGTTATCTTTGACCAACTTAAACTGGAGTTGCGAGATATTATGCAGCTTCAACCTGATGATGTTATACCGCTTGGAAAGCCCATTGATAGTGACGTTATGGTAACCATTGGGAAAGTGCCGTGGTTCACTGCCAAGCTGGGTGAAACCAAGCAAAAGAAAGCAATTAAGCTGCAAAATATTTTGAATAACGGAGAAGAGGTTGTCCAATGGGAGAAGAGAGGAACCAGCAGTTAGAAGAGCAGAATCTTTTAAGCAGCCTGGAAATCGATACAATTGGCGAAGTACTAAATATCAGTATGGGGTCGGCGGCAACGGCTGTTTCAACCATGCTGGATAAGCAGGTGATGATTTCCACACCTACTGTAGAAATGCGCGAGTTCCACGCTATGGACTATTCAGCGCTGGAACCGGCGCTGCTGGTGAAGATCAATTATGTGGAGGGGATTTCCGGTTCCAATGTAATGATTTTTCGCCAAAAGGATATGCAGACAATTTTAAACCTGTTAATGGGAAATGACGAACCGCCAACGGACGACTTTGTGTTCGATGAACTGAGCATGAGCGCCGCCTGCGAGGTCATGAACCAAATGATGGGCGCTTCGGCCACAGCCTTGTCCGACTTTATGGGCAAAAGCATTAACATTTCCACACCAGAGGCAAAGGTTGTGGATTCAGAAAACACTTACAGCGACGCTATTGGCGCCCAGGAAGGGGAGGAGATCGTTGCCGTTTCCTTCCAGCTAACCATTGACCAGGTTATGGCCAGCAGCTTTGCAAGCATTATGAGCTGTGATTTAGCTAAAGGCATTGTAAGCCAGGTAATGGGCCAGCATGAGCAGGAAATGGAAAGCATTCCCGCTGCGCCAGAACCGCCAGCACCAACACAGCCTATGGCTGCACCGCCAATGCCGGAAGCACCAGCCGCCGCCCCAGGAAATGTGCCGCCAATGCCTCCAATGCCGGAAGCAGCGGCCCCGTCAGGTATGCCTCCAACGCAGCAGCCTATGGCGCCAATGCCCCAAATGCCCCCAATGCCGCCGGCAGAGGGCCAGGGTTACCCGCCTTATGGGCAGCAGCCATATCCTCCTTACGGGCAGCAGCCTTATTATGGGTATCCGGGGTATCCCCCCTATCCCCCCTATGGGCAGCCTTACGGCGCACCCCAGGAAGCAGCAGGAACCCCCCAGGTTTTAAAACAGCCGCCTGTCAATGTGCAAACACCTCAGTTTCCCCAGTTTGGCATACAGGGTTCACCAAACCCCAATTCCAACGGGAATATGGATTTGCTCATGGGTGTTTCCCTGGATGTTTCAGTGGAAATTGGTAAGGCAAAAAGGAAAATTAAAGAAATTATTGAATTTGGCCAGGGAACTGTAATCGAACTGAACAAGCAGGCAGGGGCGCCCGTGGATATTGTGGTTAACGGCCGTCTGCTTGCCCGCGGTGACGTGGTAGTAATTGACGATAACTTTGGCGTGCGCATCACAGAAATTTTAGGTACAAAAGAGTTGATGGAAAGCCTGAAGGAGGAAGCGCTGTAATTTAAGCGTTTACATACTTTACAGGTAAGTAATTTGATAGAAGGAGATACGTAGAAATGGGTAAAAAAATTATGTTGGTGGATGATGCAGCTTTTATGCGCATGACCATAAAAAATTGCTTGACAAAGGCAGGTTATACTGAACTAATTGAAGCGTCCGACGGACAAATGGCAGTAGAAACTTATGAGAAGGAACACCCGGACCTTGTTATTATGGATATTACTATGCCCAATTTGGATGGTATTGGCGCTTTAAAGGAAATTAAAGCAAAGGACCCTGCCGCCAAGGTTGTTATGTGTTCCGCCATGGGCCAGGAGGCAATGGTTGTAGAGGCAATTCAGCTGGGCGCTATGGACTTTATTGTAAAACCTTTTAAACCAGACCGTATTTTGCAAACAGTAAGCAAAATTTTGGGCTAAACCCCCAAGGAGGGATTATTTATGCCGGAGAACCAGTTCCTGGCGGTCCTCTCACTTTTGGGGGGAATCCTCCTTTTTGTGCTGGTGCTGGTGTTGGCCTGGCTCTGTACCCGGTGGCTGGGTATGCGCTACAGTGGGTTTCGCATAGGAGGGGCCGTGGAGGTGCTGGACCGTACAGCCATAGGCCCCGACCGAACGCTTGTAATTGTTCGGGCGGGCGGCAAGGTGTGGATGTTGGGGGTTACCCCGCAGAATATTACTTTCCTTGGTGATTTGGACCCCGAAAAGTTTGCGGACCTGCCGCAGGATACCAAAAAGGATATGGCTTCGGCATCCGCTGCCACTATGGCGGATTTTTCACGGGCATTGCAGGATGCCATGGGAAAATGGGGTTCGGCAAAGAGGCAGAAAAAGGATAAACAGGATGAGTAAAATTGTAAAAAAAAGAATGGAATTGCGCCGGCATATAAAACGCTTGGCAGTATCAACCATCATTACGGTTATATTGGCGGTGTGCCTTTTTACTGTTACAGCTTGCGCGGCGCCCTTGATAACTGTGGATTTAGGCTCCGGCGATACCTCAGGCGGGCAGTTCGGCATTATGGAAGCATTAATGACTGTGGTGCTGCTGGCCCTGGCGCCATCCCTCCTGGTTATGATGACCAGCTTTACCCGCATTGTTATTGTTTTGTCCTTTTTGCGCAACGCGCTGGGGACGCAGCAGTCGCCGCCAAACCAAATTTTAATTGGCTTAGCGCTGTTTTTAACGCTTTTTATTATGTGGCCTGTGTTTACCCAAATTAACGAGGAGGCTTACCAGCCTTACCGCGCCGGTGAAATAACCCAGCAGGAAGCGCTGGATGTGGCTGTTGTTCCTTTAAAGCGGTTTATGCTCCGCCAAACCTATACAAATGACTTAAATTTGTTTGTTTCCATATCCAATGAAAAAACGGGCCAGCAAATTACCATAAGCCCTGACCCAGAATCCCTCGTCAGCCTCGGTATGGAGATTGTTGTTCCATCTTTCATTACCAGCGAGCTAAAACGGGCCTTTACCATGGGCTTTTTGCTGTTTATCCCCTTCCTTATTATTGACATGGTGGTATCCAGTACCCTAATGTCCATGGGTATGGTTATGCTTCCACCTTCTATGATTGCGCTGCCCTTTAAAATTATGATGTTTGTGTTGGTGGACGGCTGGGGCTTGTTAATTGGCAACCTGGTAAAAGGGTTCCGATAGCTTGAGAAAATACGTTGAAGGAGGTGGCAGCTAAATGACCCAGGGCGAAGTAATGGCCGTTTTCCAGGAATCCTTGCTGGTGGCTATGAAGCTTGCCGGCCCCCTTTTGTTAGTAAGTATTGTAATAGGCCTAATTATTGCCATTTTCCAGGCGGCTACCCAAATCCATGAACAAACGCTAACCTTTGTTCCAAAGGTTTTGGTAATTGCCCTGCTTTTGCTTGCCTCTGGTTCATGGATGATAACCCTCCTCAGCGACCTGATCAACCATCTGTTTGAAATTATGGCGGGCCTGTAGTATGTTTAATTCAATTGTTACCAACGCGCCGGCATGGCTGCTGGTGTTTGCCCGTATGGGTGGCCTTTTGGGAATGAACCCACTGTTTGCCAGAAAAAATGTGCCTGCCATGGTGCGCGCAGGGTTAATCTTCGCAATAACTGCTTTGGTGGCGCCTGGCATTACGGTTGTGGGGGTTCAAAGCTCCCTGGACCTGGCGGTGGGAATGCTCAAAGAGCTTTTTGTAGGCTATGCCTGCGGCTTTGTTTTCCAAATTTATTATTATATGCTTTTTTTTGTTGGCGATTTAATGGACACCGGTTTTGGCCTTTCCATGGCAAAAGTGTTTGACCCCGGTACCAGTATTCAAATGTCGGTATCCGGCAACTGGCTGAATATCCTGTTTGTCCTTTATATTTTCGCCACAGACAGCCATCTTCTGCTTATTCGCATCTTTACAACCTCTTTCCGCATTCTTCCTGCTGGCGCTATGGCCTTTTCGCCGGATTCGGCGCAGTTTTTTCTGCAGCTGTTTATGGCTGCCTTTTCCATGGGCCTGCGCTTGGTGCTTCCCTTTATGGCAGCAGAATTTGTGCTGGAGCTTTCCATGGGCGTTTTAATGAAGCTCATCCCGCAAATCCATGTTTTTGTAATCAATATCCAGTTTAAATTATTGCTGGGCATTTTAATGCTGTTGGCTTTTTCCTCTCCAATTGCATCCTTTATTGATAATTATATGAGGATTATGCTTGAAAACCTGCAAAGGGCATTTTATGTTTTTGGCGCTTAAACCTTGCAATGCGGTCTTAAAAGGGGGGATTTTCCTTGGCCGGTGATAAAACCGAAAAGGCGACTCCCAAGCGAAAACAAGACGAACGAAAAAAAGGTAACATTTTTCAAAGTAGAGAAATCGTCGTTGTGTTTTCGCTGTTGGCCACCTTTTATGGCCTAAAGCTGTTGGGGCCTTATATATTAAGTGTTTTGGAAAAATGTATTACGGATTTTTTTGGATATGCAGGCACTGTAAGCGAAATAGGTATCCCGGAGGTGCGGGTCTATTTTTTACAAGGCTGCCTGGTGTTTGCAGTAGCCGCCCTGCCAATGCTTTTAATTTGCAACGGCGTGGCAATTTTGTTTACTGTAGCGCAAACCCGCGGGCTGTTTACCATGAAGGCAGCCGCGCCTAAGTTTAACCGCCTAAGCCCGCTGCAGGGCATTAAACGCATGTTTTCCATGCGCGGCGTTGTTGAACTGGTTAAGTCCTTGGCAAAAATTGTTGTTCTTGGTTATATTATATGGAACCTGTTCAAAAAAGAATTTTGGAATTTCCCCCGTATGATGGATATGGACTTTTTACAAGCTATGACAGCGGTGGGAAGTATGATCCTCTCCATTGCGCAAATGTCGGCAATTATTATGGCCTTTGTGGCCGCCGCCGACTATTTTTACCAGTGGTGGGAATATGAAAAAAACCTTCGGATGAGCAAACAGGAACTGAAGGAAGAATACAAGCAAACCGAAGGTGACCCGCAAGTCAAAGGGAAAATTAAGGAGCGCCAGCAGGCCCAAGCCCGCCAGCGTATGATGCAAAAAGTTCCCAGCGCGGATGTTGTTATCCGTAACCCAACCCATTTTGCCGTTGCAATCCAGTACGATCCCGGCCGAAATAACGCGCCGGTAGTAGTGGCCAAAGGTATGGACAGCTTGGCCCTGCGTATTGTTGCTATTGCGGAAGAAAATGGGGTGTTTATTACAGAAAATAGGCCGCTGGCACGTGGGCTTTACGAGGCGGTGGATTTGGACCGGGAAATTCCCGATGAATTTTACCAGCCCGTTGCCGAGGTGCTTGCGTTTGTATATAGCTTAAAAAAGAAAGCGCAAAACAAACCGGTTTAATTGAGTTTATAGAAGAAGGATTTGAGATAGATTGAAGCTGTTTAACAATATCGTCTCGGCCTTTGTGGTAGCAGTTATTTTCCTAATTATTATCCCGCTGCCCACCTGGCTGTTGGACTTTATGTTCATAACAAACCTTACCGTGTCGCTGGTGCTCCTGCTGCTCACCATGTATATTAAGGAGTCTTTGGAAATTTCCATCTATCCATCCTTGCTCCTGATTACAACCCTGTTCCGCCTGGCGCTGAACATTTCCTCCACCAGGAATATTTTGGGCAACAACGGCTACGCCGGCGAGGTTGTTAAAACCTTTGGTGAGTTTGTTATCCAAGGTAATGTAGTAATTGGTCTTGTAATATTCCTAATTATTGTTTTAGTGCAGTTTATTGTTATTACAAAAGGTTCCGAGCGTGTGGCCGAAGTTTCCGCCCGTTTTACCTTGGACGCTATGCCCGGTAAACAGATGGCTATTGACGCAGACTTAAGCTCCGGCTTAATTGATGAGCAAACTGCCCGTGTCCGCCGTTCCAACATCCAGCGCGAGGCGGATTTCTTCGGCGCTATGGACGGTGCCTCCAAGTTTGTAAAGGGCGACGCTATTATTTCCTTGGTGGTTACTTTTATTAACCTCATCGGCGGTATTGCCATTGGTTTTATTAACGGTGTTGGTACCTTTCAGGAAATTGTTCAAATTTATTCTGTCGCCACTGTGGGCGACGGCTTAATGTCCCAGATTCCGGCGCTGTTAATTTCCGTTGCAACCGGTATGATCGTTACCCGTTCCGCTTCGGAAGCTAACCTAAACGAGGATGTAATCCACCAGTTCTCCGGCCAGCCTATGGTGCTTATTATGGCGGGCCTTGCTATGACTACCTTCTGCTTTATTGGTTTCCCTGTGCCCCAGGTGCTTACCATGTCGGTATTTTTAATTACGTTAGGCGTAGTTTTAATGCGCAAAAGCAAAAGCGCGCCTGTGGCCGCCCAAGAGGCCCCCACAGTTACCGAAGAGGTTACCAGCGAGGCAGATTACTATAAAAATATCGACAATGTGTACGGCCTGCTTAATGTGGACCAGGTTTCCATGGAATTTGGCTACAGCTTAATCCCCTTGGTGGATGAAGCCAGCGGCGGCAGCTTTGTAGACCGTGTCGTTATGTTCCGTAAGCAGTTTGCCCAGGAAATGGGCCTTGTTTTTCCCTCTGTCCGCTTAAAGGACAGCGGGCAGCTAAACCCAAACCAGTATTCCATTAGCATTAAAGGGGAACAGGTGGCCCAAGGCGAGGTTTTGGTGGACCACTACTTGGCCCTGGCCTCAGACCCAGCCCACGATACCATTGAAGGTATTGAAACCATTGAGCCTGCCTTTGGCATTGCGGCAAAATGGATCAGCGAGGACCGCCGTGTGAAGGCGGAATTGGCTGGCTATACCTTAATCGACCCTACCTCTGTTATTATTACCCACTTGTCCGAAGTAATTAAAGCCCACGCCCATGAACTGCTGAACCGGCAGGAAGTAAACAACATCCTGGCCAACCTGCGTAAAACCAATGAGTCCATTGTTAACGATACCATTCCCAATATTATTGCCATTGGCACCCTGCAAAAAATCCTTTGCAACCTGCTGCGGGAAGGCGTGCCAATAAGGGACAGTGAAACCGTATTGGAAACCCTTGCCGATTATGGCGCTACCGTAAAGGATATGGATATGCTCACCGAATATGTGCGGCAATCCTTAAAACGCACCATTACCCACCGCTTTGCGGAGGCAGGGCAGTTAAAGGTAATCAGCTTGGACGCCAATATTGAAAACCAGATTATGGGTGCTGTAAAAAAGGTGGATAATGGTTCCTACCTTGCCCTGGACCCGCAGACAATACAGGGGATTGTAAGCGCAACAAACCGGGAAATCGAAAAAATCAAGGACTTGGTTACCGTTCCCATTGTTTTAACCTCCCCCATTGTCCGCATCTATTTCAAAAAGCTGGTGGACCAGTTTTACCCCAATACAGTGGTGCTGTCGTTTAACGAAATTGACCCGGATATTAAAATTCAGGCATTGGGAAACATCACTTTGGAATAAGAAAGGAGACAGGGAGCCGTTATGCCAGTAGAATTACAGACAGACCAGCAGCTTACTGCTGAGGAAGCGGAACGGCTTGTGCGGGAGTACAAGCAAAACGGTTCTCAAGAACTTCGTAACCAGTTAGTGATGCATTACAGTTATATTGCAAAAGGCGTTGTTAACCGTATGGGCAGCACCTTTTACAAGTACGCTACGGCGGAAGAGATGATACACCAGGGGGTAATTTCCCTCATCGACAGCTTGGAACGCTTTGACCCCAATAAAGATGTAAAGTTTTCTACCTACGCTTTTACCAAGGTGCGCGGCGCCATTATCGATTATGTCCGTAAGCAGGATTGGCTCCCCCGCCGTATCCGAAAGGCGGATATTCAAATCAGCAAAGTGGAAGCAGAATTGACAGGGCGGCTGGGAAGGGCCCCAACCCGCGCCGAAATGGCGGAAGCAATGGGGATGAAGCCCAAGGAATACGATAAATGTGTTTACGAGGTTTCAGGGGAAACACAGTACTCCTTTGAAGCCCTCATAGCCTCCCCCTCCTCCTCCCATCCCTCCACAGCCTATATGGATGAGTTTGACCCCCAGCATAATGTGGACCAGGAGGAGTTCCGCAAGGTGCTGGCAAATGCCATAGATTCCTTAAACGAGCAGGAACGCACCGTGCTTTCCCTTTATTACTACGAAAACCTCAGTATGAAGGAAATCGGGAAGGTAATGCATGTAAGCGAACAGCGCATCGGGCAAATCAACCGGAAGCTGCTGAATAAATTGCGGGATAAGTTGTCCCAGTTTGTGAAAGGGTGATACAAAAATGTTAAGAGGATTTTATACAGCTGCCTCCGGAATTTTAACACAGGAGCGCACGCTCAATGTGTTAACCAATAACATGGCCAATGTGAATACCCCAGGATTTCGGGCCTCCAGGGTGGTTACCACCACCTTTGAGCACGAGTTTTTAACCCGTATTGAAGGGGAAAACATCGGCGCCATTGGCAAGGGCGCGCCAATTCGCATGGTTTCAGACGTGCCTGTCCGCTTTGACCCCAGTATGCTGGAGGAAAGCGGCCGCCCTTACGATGTAGCCCTTGACGGCCAGGGTTTCTTTAATATACAGGCCACAGGGGAAAACGATAACGGCCAGTATTTAACCCGCAACGGCAGCTTTGACATAAACGAGCAAAACCAGCTGGTGCTGCCAGGGGTTGGCCTTGTGTTAGGCCGCGGCGGCCCCATTACCCTGGAAACCTCCGACTTTACTGTGGAGGACGATGGTTCCATTTACGATGGCGCCGGCCGTTATGTGGATACCCTCCTTGTTACCCTGCCCCCGGAGGACGCACAGCTGGAACAGGTGCAAAACGGCCTCTACCGCACAGAAAATATGGACGACAACTTGGAGGTAGGCGGTGAAACAAAGCGTGTCCAGGGTTGGATAGAACGTTCCAATATCGACGTTAACCGGGAATACGCCATGGTAATGGAGGCCCAGCGGGCATTCCAGGCGTGCAGCACCGCCCTGAAAATTATTGATGATATTGACCAAAAAGCAGCGACGCAAATTGCGTCCTTGTAATTATTAAAATGGAATAACCACAAAGTGGTTATTCCAAAACAGGAAGGACCGTGATGAAAGATGAATATTTCGTTTTATAACGGTGTTTCGGGTATGCTGGCTTACCAGGAAAGCATGAGCCGAATCTCCCACAACATAGCAAACACCAATACCATTGGCTTTAAGCCGGACCGTTCTAACTTCAGCGACCTGCTGTATACCCGTATGGCAGTAAACAGCGAGGAACAGCCTTTAACAGGCCATGGTGTAAAAATTGAGGATAGCCAGCTGGTTTACCGCCAGGGAGCAGTTTTGCAAACAGGCCTGGATTTGGATTATGCCTTAATTGGCGATGGTTTTTTTGCAGTGGAACGCCCCAGCGGCAATATTGAGTACACCCGCAACGGCGCCTTCGACATTAGCATCGAAGGCAACAAAGGGTACTTGGTAACCGCGGATGGTTCCCATGTACTGGATGCGGCAGGCCGTCCTATTGAGCTTCAGCGGGATTCTGCCGACGGCCCATTTGACCTTTCCGGCCTGGAGGAACAGCTGGGTATTTACGATTTCCCTAATCCCTTTGGCCTGGAACATTCCACAGGAAACTGCTTTGCAGCAACCGAAACCTCTGGCGAGGCTGTGGTAGTTACCCTTGGCAGCGGCGCCGCATTTGAAAGGGAATACCGCTTGCTCCCAGGTGCGGTGGAACAGTCCGCTGTGGAACTTTCAGACGAAATGGTAAATGTAATTACCACCCAAAAGGCATTCCAATTTAACGCCAAAATGGTTCAGACAGCAGACCAGCTGGAAGAAATTATCAATAATCTGCGGTAAAGTAGGGGGAGAGTTTCTTGGCACTGAATACATATGACGATTTAAATGATATCCATATCGACGTTTTGCGCGAAATTGGCAATATTGGTTCCGGCAATGCCGCCTCTGCCCTTGCTTCCATGCTGGCCCGCCAGGTAAGCATTTCGGTTCCGATTGTTCGTATTTTGGATTACGAGCAGGTTGTGGAGGAGCTTGGCGGCCCAGAACAGATGATTGTAGGCCTCCTGCTTTCCTTGGAAGGCGATGTTAAGGGCATGATTATGTTCCTGCTGCACCAAAATTTTGCCAATATGACCCTCAGCGCCCTAATGGGTGCCGATGTCCCAGAGGATGCAGAAATGGATGAAATGGCGTATTCCGCAATACAGGAGGTTGCTAATATTATGGCAGCATCCTTTGTCAATGCTATTTCAGAAATGACAGGGCTTACTATCAATATTACTGTGCCTTCCATGTGTGTGGATATGCTGGGTGCAATTTTAAGTGTGCCTGCTATCCATTATGCCAACATCAGCGACAAAATTGTATTTATCCAGGATGAATTCAGCAGCCAAGACCTGCACGCGCCCAACCATGTTCTGCTGATTCCGGATGTGGAGTCGCTGGGCAAGATTATGACCAACCTGGGGATAGAGCTATGAGTCAAGTGATTAAGGTAGGTATTTCAGATTTAAACGTTGCCCGCAGCCCCGACGCACTGGTAACCTTTGCGTTGGGTTCCTGCGTTGGAATATGCCTTTACGACAGAGCAAGAAAAATTGCAGGTCTTTCCCATATTATGCTGCCTTCCAGCACCATGAACCGGGACCCAAAACAGGCATACCGCTTTGCGGATACAGCTATTGTTATTTTGGTACAAAAAATGGTTGCCGCCGGGGCGGATAAGCGGCGCCTTACAGCAAAAATTGCAGGGGGAGCTAAAATGTTCGCTTCCGTGTCGGACAGTTCTCTCTCCAATATTGGCATGCGGAATGTAATGGCAGTAAAAGAAACCCTGCTGAAACTGGGTATACCTATTATTGCAGAGGATACCGGCAAAGATTTTGGCCGTACAGTTTATTTTTATGCGGAGGATGGAAAAATGCAGGTAAAATCCGCTAAAATGGGCGAGTGGACTCTGTAGTGCTAATAGATACTTTAATTATAAAAAATAGTGCGGTTTTCCCCCGTGGATCTGCTACGGAGGAAAACCGCACTTTTTTTGGCCCTCCACCCCAATAGAACAATCTTGAAAGTGCCTCCCGCGCTTCCAAAGGAAAAACAGGGTTATGGGGGAAGCACTATAACCCTGTTTTTTGAAAATTTTTAAAGTTTTGGTGTCAGCCATCCCTTTTCCCAGCTGCTGCCCCTCTTTTCAATACTTTTTTGAGGCAACCCGGAGTTTTGCGTGGTTTTGTGTGGTTTTACGTGGTTTTTCGTGGTTTTTCGTGGTGCTTCCACCCGTCCTTTTCTTATAAATGCAAAATTCTGGCAATCAGTAAGTGATTGCCAGAATTTTTTGTCCACTTTAAATTTAAAAGTATCCCTTGTTACGGTTGTCCTTTGGCAGGGTCTTTATTCTACCTTACCGGGGAATTAAGGTGGCGGATAATTTCCGAACCAATATCCCCCAAGGGAAGCTGCTTCTGCACGCCGCCAATGTTGAATGCTACCATTGGCATACCATAAACAATGCAGCTGTCCTTATCCTGCCCAACAGTGTAAGCGCCGGCCTTGCGCATTTTTAACAGGCCGTTGGCGCCGTCCGCGCCCATACCGGTGAGGATAACGCCCATGGCGTTGGGGCCGGCAACATCGGCAACGGAGTCAAACAGAACATCAACAGAAGGGCAATGGCCGCTTACCTTGGGCCCATGCTCGCTTCTTACGTAGTAACCCTTTACATCCTTTGCAAGGCGAAGATGAAAGTCCCCTGCACCAATAATGATTTTACCAGTTTCCACCCGGTCGCCGGGGGCTGCTTCCTTCACCGACATTTTACAAATGCGGTCCAAACGCTGGGCATACATATTGGTAAAAACCGGGGGCATGTGCTGTACAATAACAATTCCCGGCGTTGTTTCCGGAAGGTCCTTTACCACCTCAAGTATGGCCTCTGTGCCGCCAGTAGAAGCGCCAATAGCAATTACAATATTGCGGTTAATATTGCTGGAAAGGGCCATGGGCCGAAGGGTGGGAAGCGGCGTTTGGTGAGGATGGGGCTTGCCAACCCGGGCGGTGGAAGCAATTTTAACCTTCACCGTCAGTTCCGCCATAAAGCGCTTCATTCCGTTGGGGTCCTTAACATCAGGCTTGCGGACAAAGTCCACAGCGCCAGCGCCCAATGCATCCAAAACCCGAATAGGGGCGGAGCTTACAACAACAACAGGCACAGGGTTAACAGGCATTAACCGCTTTAAAAAGTCAATGCCGTTAAGCTTGGGCATTTCCACGTCCAAGGTTACAACATCGGGGTGCAGGGCTTTAATTTTATCCATGGCGTCCATGGCATCCACCGCCATGCCAACCACTTCAATTCTTTGGTCGGCAGAAAGGGCGGTTTCCAAAGCCTTGCGGAAGAACAAGGAATCATCAACAATTAACAGCCGAATCTTTTTAGTAATGGGAGTTATAGCCATCCTGTTACCCCCTTCTTTGGTAAATAGCCGGCTGAACATAAGTATAACGGTTGCCGGTACCGCTGATGCTTTCGGAATGGCCAATAAACAAATACCCGCCTTCCGCGGTCCAATCATAGAATTTGTTTACCAGCTGGGCCTTTGTATCTGCATCAAAATAAATCATTACATTACGGCAAAAAATAAGATCAAATGGTTTTTTAAAATGGAATGGTTCCATTAAGTTGCCCGGACGGAAAATAACCTCCTTGCGTAAGCGGTCGCAAATTTGGAACCGTCCGTCCGGCAGGGCTGTTAAATATTTTGTGCGCCATTTGGCAGGTAGGTCCTTTAGTTCGTCCGCAGTATAAATGCCTTTTTGCGCCTTGGAAAGCACATTCATGGAAATATCGGTAGCCAAAATGGTGGTGTCCCAATCTTTTTTTCGCGGGCCAAAGTACTCGTCAATAACCATGGCTGTATTGTAGGCCTCCTGGCCAGTGGAACAGCCGGCGCTCCATATGCGGAAAACATGGTCCCGCCTTGTTTTTTCCAAATAGGGGAGCACATACTGGGTTAAGTAACTAAAATGTTCGTTTTCACGCATGAAATAAGACAAGTTGGTTGTCAGTTTGTTAAGAAGGGTGACAATTTCGGTTCCTGCCTTATCCTTAAATACAACGTCAATGTATTGCTGGAAATTAGTAAGCCCCCGGCGGTGCAGCTCCGGAGTTAAACGGCTTTCAATTAAAACCTTTTTTTTGGTAAGGTCAACGCCGTATTTTGATTTTACAAAGTTAGAAAGTGTTTGAAACTCTTTGTCGGTCATGCGGACAATACGCTCTTGGGCTGCGTCCGTAGCCTTAGGAGTTGTTGGTTGGTTAATCACCTTGTTTTCCCCTTCCAAGCATTAGTACAGCTGCAAATCACTTTGGAAAAACTTTTTGCAGTCGATGTTCAAAATTACTTTATCGCCTATTTTGGCAATGGAAGACAAATAGCAATTTCCCGATTTGCCCAAATCCGGGGGCTCGTTGCTTTCTCCGTCCCCTATGGAAACAACTTCGGCAACAAGGTCTACAATAAGCCCCACCTGCATATCCTCCACCATAACCACAATAACGCAGGTTTTACCGTCATAAGCGCGCTCCGGCTGGTCAAATTTCAGCCGGACATCAATGACTGGAACAACCTTTCCGCGCAGGTTAATAATTCCTTTTATGTAGGATGGAAGGGAAGGAACCGGGGTAATTGGCTGTACGCTAATGATTTCAATAACATTCAGCAGTTCAATTCCATAAATTGTTTGACCAATATAAAAGGTTAAAAAGCGGCCCCGTAAATCATCAGCTTGGTCCACAGCGGCCATAGCCACACTACTCATAGTCAATCGCTCCTTTCCTATTATAAATGCATGCCAAGCAGGTTGTTGGCATCCAATATTAAGCTAATGCTTCCGTCGCCCAAAATGGTGCAGCCGGAAAGCCCCAACTTTTTAATTTCATATTTGCCAAGGAAAGAGGGGAACGGCTTGACAACAACTTGTTGTTCACCCAGCAGTTCATCTGCAAAGATGCACGCTACCTTATCGCCGCTTTCAATTTGAATAACAATGCCGTCGTGCAAATCGGTGATTTCGGTAGGGGTATTGAACAAACGGTGCAGCCGGATTAAGGGGAAACATTCTCCCCGCAGCATAATCATTTCAGTTCCATCGGTATCCAAAATAATTTGTTTGTCGTCAAAAATTTTAAAGGATTGTTTAATGGATGTAATGGGGAGGGTGTAAATAGAATTACCCACAGCAAGCTCCATACCGTCCACAATGGCCAGTGTAAGAGGAATTTTAATGGTAAAGGTGGTGCCAACCCCACGCTTGCTGTCAATAGAAATGGTGCCGCCCACCTTTTCCACATTTTTACGTACAACATCCATACCAACACCACGGCCGGAAAACTCCGTAACTTCTTTGTTGGTGGAGAAGCCGGGCAGCATAATGAGGTTAAAAATTTCTTTGTCGGTGTATTCGTTGTCCGCCTTGGTAAGCAGGCCGTTATTGCGGGCTTTTTTCAGCAGTGCGGCAGTATCCAGGCCGCAGCCGTCATCGGCAATGGTAATAACAATTTCACCGCCAATGTTTTTGGCTGCTATGGTAATTTTGCCGCGTTCCGGTTTGCCCAGGGCCAAACGTTCCTCAGGCTGTTCAATGGCATGGTCCATAGAGTTACGAATCATGTGCATAAAGGGGTCGCCAATGGCTTCGTTAATGGTTTTATCAACCTCAGTATCACCGCCTTCGGTTACAAGGTCAACCTGTTTATCCAGTTTTTTGCACATATCCCGCACAATACGGTTCATCCGCTGGAATACGCCGGAAAGGGGAACCATGCGGATAGACATGACTACATCCTGCAGCTCATCGGTAAGCTTACGAAGCTCGCGAGCAGATTTTTGGAAGTTATCCAACTGCAGGCCGCGCAGGTCAGGGTTGCTGACAACCATAGACTCAGTAGTTACCAGTTCGCCCACCAAGTCCATGAGCTGGTCCAGCTTGCTTTGGTTTACACTAACCAGGCTCTGTTTTGCTTTCCCGCTGGCAGGCGCAGCAGCTGCGGCAGGGGAAGCAGGGGAGGCCGGGGCGCTTTTGGCAGCAGGGGCAGGCGCAGCGTTGGTGTTGTCGTTGGCGGCTGCCGGTTCTGCTGGGGCCGCAGCAGGCTCATCCTCCAAAAGCTCGTAGGTTTTGATGTTGACAGAATTTTCAATGGTATTCAGTACATCTTCCACAGAGGAGCTGGGCTTAAAGAGAATAAGAAAACCGTTTTTGATAATTTCTGAGCAAAGGGAAGAGTCGTTTTGCGGGTTTGCCGGGACAGAGTCCAGCTCGTCGCACAAATCCTGCAGCTGGGACATCAACATAAAGGCGCGGATGTTTTCCATTTGGCAGCCCTCTTCAAACAGTACCTTAACACGGTACTGGCCAGGCGCCGCCTGGGGGGCATTTCCGGCAGCAGGCTGTGCAGAAGCGGCGGGAGCTGCTTCCTGGGCTGGCTGTGCGGCAGCGGAGGCTTCGCCCCGCATAATGGAAGCAAGCTGTTTAAGCTCTGTAATCATTTTGCCTGGGTCCTGGGTGGCCTCCCCGCTGTTTTGCACCGATTCTACTTCAGCCTTCAAAAAGTCCGATGCTTCAAAAACAAGGTCAAAAAGGGCTTCGTTAACGCTGGTAAGGCGGCTGGGGTCCTCGCGGAGAATAAAGAACACATCCTCTACGGCGTGGGCCAAGGTGGAAATACCGTTAAATTCCATCATTGCGGAGGAACCTTTAATCGTGTGCATGATACGAAAGACCTCGTTAATGTGGTCCTCAGTTAAACTTTTGGATTTTTCTGATGACAGAAGAATCTCATCCAACTGCTCTAAGAGCGTAGTCGACTCATAGATAAAGGTTTCTAGCATGGGTTCCATGCTGGGGTCGATTGCCATCGCGTTCACCTACTATTCATCAGATTTTTCATTTTCTTAGTGCTTTGCAAACACTTTACCATATATTTTATTCGGCAGCTTCTGTAAAAACACAACCTTTTTCTCTTGTGTTATTCGGATTTTGTACGATAAATACTAATATAGGGAATTATTAAGGCTGTTGTCCTTTAAGGGAGGGAGGAAAATCAGCGCGCAAGGCGCGTGAAAAATAGAATGACTGATATTTTACGTGTAACAACCCCTCTTGTAAACAAGAGCCAGGCACCTGAAATGAAGCGGAACGTGGATTTAGCAACCCAGTTCCCCTTGCAGGATGTTACCAGGGTCAATAAACCGGCGTCCCAGTCGGAACTGCTTTCACAAAACAACGGGATGATACAGGATGAAACTTCCACCCTGCTGTTAAACCTGTTAAAGGACCCTTCGGTTACGGTAAACTTTTTAAAAAGCATATCCTCCATGGAGGCTCTTATCCGGCTGCTGCCAGCCAACAACAACCCCTTTACCCAGGAAATTGAACAGATGTTTGGCCAAATGCTGGTGCCGTCGGACCAAATTGCCGGGGAAATGCAAAAGCAGGAAAATATGTCCACTTTTTTTAAGGGGCCGCTGTTTGAGATGCTGCGGGAAGCCCTTCGGCAAAACCCGGCACAAAATGAACTGCGAGGGGCTACGGTATCCTTTCTGAAAGCTTTGACGCTGTTTTATACCCAGCGGGAGGCCCTTGGTTCTGTGGCAAACAGCTTAAAGTTTTTATCTGAAAGCTTGTTTGCAAGCAAGGGCTTATCCCAAAAATTAGAGGAGCTTGCAGGTAAGTACCGAGCCGAGGATGCGCCGGAAAATTTTAGCCAGCTGCGGCAGGAAACCTTTGCTTTGCTGAAAGAGGTGGAAGAAAGCATTCTGTTCAGCGAGAAGTCAGAAAAAATTGTGAAAATGATAATTTATAACCTTTCACGATATAATGACAATGGGGATTTCCTCCAGGAATCTGTTTCGCGGCTGCTGACCCAGCTGCACGGGGACGAGGCAAGGGAACGCTTTTTAAGCAATTTGGAGGGCTTTATGGAGCAAGTAAAGGAGCCCCCTCAGCGGGAGCCTTCCGCCATGGACGCCCTAACCCGTATTTTAACCAAGCAGGCGGGGAACGAGGAGTTAATGTCCCTAAATTCCGACAAAATAGAAACCATTATCCACAGTCTGCTTTCTGCCCCGTGTAACTTTACCCCCCTGCTGCATTTTGTGCTGCCGGTACAGTATTATGATATTCAGTCCTTTGCTGAAATTTGGCTGAACCCCAACGGCGAGGAGGATGACCGGGACCACCCGGCAGACGGGACCAGGGCCATCCATATGCTGCTGTCCTTTGAGGTGGAAAGTATAGGGCGGTTTGAACTGGAGCTGTATGTAAGGGATTCGGTGATTGATTTTTCCCTTTACTGCCCGCCCGCCTATGCAAATGTATACAGTGGGATGGAAAAAGAACTGCGGGACTGCGCAGGGCAGAGTGGATACCGCATTGGTGAAATTCGGGTGGACCCGCTAAAGCGGCCGCGCTCCTTAATGGACGTGTTCCGTTCACTCCCATACAAAAGGACGGGTGTTGATGTCAAAATCTAAAAACAAGGCAGTTGCCTTGAAATATAATGTGGAAGAGGACCTGGCGCCTATTGTTATAGCCTCTGGTTATGGCGAAGTGGCGAAAAGGATTATAGATGTTGCGGAACAGCGCGGGATTCCGGTTTTCCGGGACGACAGCGCAGTTTCCCTTTTGTGTATGCTGGAGGTGGGCAGCAATATTCCGCCGCAGCTGTACGAAGTGGTGGCCGCAATTTACTGCCAGCTGCTGCGTACCTCCTACCGTATTAAGAATGGGCGGGATCCAGCTGAGGCGGGGAATGGAGAAAACAAATAAGCCGAATAAAATGGTTTTACATAGGAGGTGCCAAATGCTTTCGAAAGAGTATAGTGGTTTGGGCTGCGAAGTAACAGACCTGAATAACCGATTGATAGCTACTGGGTATTTGGATTTAGTTGGTGACGAGGCAGAAGTGCGGGATACTTCCGGCAATTTGCCAATTTTAGGTTTAAATACTATGGTAAAAATTTCAGTACGTAACTCCAAAGTGGGAACGTGGGTAATGACTGGCCGTGTGTATATTTCCGACCGGTCGTTTTTGCGCATAACGGAACTGAAAAACTGTACAGAATCTGAAAAACGGCGCTTTTTCCGCCTTGCTGTGGACCACAGCGCTGCGCTGCTTCTGCCTTCCCTGGGCGGAAGGATAGCCCGGCGGCAAAAGGTACCAGTGCGCCTTAGGGATATTAGCCTGTGCGGCCTGCAGGTGGAAACAGAACGGCACTTTGATATGGGAGACCAGCTTACTGTCAGCATTGCTATGAACCACAATGAAGAAGTGGAGCTGGAAGTTATTGTGCGCCGCATTATTCAACGGGATGGCAGGCCAACCTGCTACGGCTGCGAACTAATGGAGCTGTCGGCTTATGCGGAGCGCCAGCTGTGCGCCTTTATCCTAAGGCAGCAGCAGGAGCAGATCCGCCGCAGCAGAGGCGATTAGCTCCGCGCCCTGCAGGGGCGGAAAAGCGGAATAGTGAAGCTTGAAGGGAAGTGGGAGAATGGAAAACCTTGTGTTTGCATTAGACATTGGGACCCGCAGCGTAATTGGGATTGTGGGACGGATGGATGGCGATATGCTGGAGATTTTAAAGGTAGAATCGTTAGAACATTCGGAACGTGCTGTAGTGGATGGGCAGATTGAGGATATTGAACAAACTGCACGGGTTGCCAGCATAGTGAAGTCCCGCCTGGAGGAGGCCCTTGGTGTTTCACTTCACGAGGTGCATGTAGCCGCCGCAGGGCGCGTACTGAAAACGGAACGGGTTTTTTGCGAAATGGAAGTGGATGACCGCCAGCCTTTTGGTACAAAGGAACTGATGGCTTTGGAAGCTGCTGCGGTGCAAAAGGCCTATGAACAGCTGGTAGCCGGGCTGGAGGATGGAAACTCGGCAGATTATTGCAGCGTAGGGCACACGGTGGTGTCGTACCAGTTGGACGGGTATTCCTATTCCACTTTAATAGGCCACCGGGGAAAACGGGCCGGGGTGGAACTGATTACCACCTTTTTACCTAACGAAGTTGTGGAGAGCCTTTACACAACCATGTCCATGCTGGGGCTTTCCATTGCCAGCATGACCCTGGAACCCATAGCGGCCATGAATGCCGTGGTACCCAGGGAACTGCGGCTGCTTAATGTAGCTTTGGTGGATGTAGGGGCAGGGACCTCGGATATTGCCATAGCGGATAAGGGCAGCATTTGCGGATATACTATGGCAACAGTTGCCGGGGACGAGGTTACAGAGCAAATTATGCAGGACTTTTTGGTGGATTTTGAAACCGCCGAAAGAATGAAATTTGCTGCCAGCGCCCAGGAGCCCAGTATGGAATATGAGGATGTGCTGGGATTCCCATACGAAGTGGAAACAAAGGAGATTTTGGAGAAAATTCAGCCCACGGTTCAGGACTTGGCAAGGCAAATTGCCCAGGGAATTGTGGGTATTAACGGGGAAGCGCCCAAGGCAGTGTTTATGGTGGGCGGCGGCAGCCGCACACCAGGCCTTTGCGGGCTGGTGGCCCAGGAATTGGCTATTGACGAAAAGCGGGTTGCCATTGGCGGCAGCAACTATATGAAGCGGCAGGTGAAGGCAGAGGCCCAATACCTAAGCGCTGAATATGCTACCCCTGTTGGCATAGCGGTTACCGCTATGGGCGCCGGGGCAGGCGGTGGCCTGACCATTTCCTTAAACGGGAACCGTCTTCAGCTGCTGGGTTCTTCCATGACCGTGCTGGAAGCGCTGCGCCGCGGCGGCTACCAGTACAGCCAAATTATGGGCCGTTCCGGAAAAAGTATTGTTTTTGAATACAATGGGGAACGCCGCATTGTCCGGGGCGGGCTGCACACTCTTTCAGAAATACAGGTAAATGGCGTTTTAGCGGGGCTTTCCACCCTGCTGCAGCCTGGGGACGAAATTGTGTTTACGCCGGCAGTAGACGGTGAGGACGCCTCTGTCCTGTTACAGGATGTAATGCCGGGCTGGTACCCCTTTGAAGTGGAACTGTTTGGGAATCCTGTTCCAGCGGGTACGCTGGGGTGGATTAATGGGCAGCAAGCAGGCGGCGGCCAGCAGATTAGGCAGATGGACAGGGTAGAAACACAGCGGGTAGAAACCGTTGGCGCGTTGTTAGAGCTGGCCGGGTTCCCGGGAAAAGAGCATGATGTGGACGTAAACGGCATCCCCTGCACCGGGCCGCAGCAGCCCCTAAGGGCTGGGGACCGAATTACTCTGCGGGAGGACGCCAGTACCAATGCCAGCACCAATAAGGAAACACAGCAAGCGCCGCCAGCGCAGATCCAAACTGCCGAAGCCGGCGGGCTGCACATTCACTTTAACGGGTGGGATTATACCCTCCCCCCCTTGGAGGGCGGGGGAGCCTACCAGTTTTATAATTTAATTAACCATGTGGATATTGACCCAAGGAACCCAAAGGGGGAAATTGTTCTTATGCGCAATGGCGCACCAGCTTCCTATTTGGATACCATTCAAAATGGGGATAGAATTGAAATTCGCTGGTCGGAAGAAAACCTGATGGAACGGGTGCCCCACCAGCCAAAGGGGACTGCGGGAGGCGTTTTTTAAAAAGGAAAGAACCATAATAAAGGAGTTGAAAAAGGTGGCCGACGAAAGGAAACAGGTTGAGGGAGAAGAACCAATTACCCCAAGGTGTTCCAAGCGGGCCACCTTTCCGCATAGTGGGGAGGATGACCAGGGGAACCAGGCGGAGTATAAGGGCCCTATTACGCCAAGGTGTTCCAAGTGGGCCACCTTTCAATATGGCAGGGAAGATGACCAAGAGCGCCAGGTTGGGTATAGGGGCCCTATTACGCCAAGGTGTTCCAAGTGGGCCACTTTTGAATATGGGAAGAACATAAAACGCCGGCCGATGCTGAACCGTTGGACAAGAATGAGTTATACCTGCGTGTTTATTTTTGCCATAGCCATTATGGCTGGCTCTCCGACGAAAGGAACCCCGCAAACAGGTGGGAACACGGAGGGCAATGGGCAGCCTGCTTCCGTTGTAGAATTGAAACTAACACAGGACGATTTGCACCAGGGAAGCCTGATTTTGGTGAATGAGGAAAAGGAGTATTTATTCCCAATACAGCCTCAGCTTGTTCCCTTAAAAATGGACAGCGGGTATATTGCAGAAAACCAAACCCAGCAGCTTCATGCAAAGGCTGCCGACGCCTTAAAGCGGATGCTTTTGCACTGCGAGGAAGAAAGCGGTGGGGAAACGGTTCGCATTACTGAAACGTTCCGTTCTTATGAAATGCAGGAGCAGCTTTTTAAAAAAGGAACAGGGGAGCCACGGCCTGGCCACAGCGAACATCACACCGGTTATGCGGTGGACCTGGGAATGCAGGAAGCATTTGAGGGAACAAAGGCATGGAATTGGCTGGCGGAGCATTGTACCCAATACGGCTTTATTCTGCGCCAGGGGGCCAATAAAACCGCAGCAGCCGGGGTTTGCAAGGAACCGTGGCATTTTCGGTATGCGGGCGTTCCCCACGCAGCTTTAATGGAAAAAATGGGCTTTGACATGGAGGAATATGTGGCTTGGCTTCGGGATTATCCATGGGATGGCAGCCATTTGCATTGTATTTTTGGTGAAACAAAGTATGAGATATACTTTGTTCCAGCAGGGGAAGGGAAAACCTTGGCGCCTGTGCCAGGGGGCTACGAGTATACAGTATCTGGGAACAATGAGGACGGATTTATTGTTACCGTTGTACGGGAGAACGGCCAGCAGGCGGAGGAGTGACTGTAAGGCAGGCGCCCCATGAAGGATTTACCTTGGTTCCTGTCCTATTTAACTTGTTTTTCTAAGCTTTTAGCCGAATATATAGATTGCAGGGAGTTGGATGAGCAAAAAAAGGTCACCCAACCTGCGGTTGCCGGGCAGAAGCAAGGCTCCTTTGCCGGCGATCCTTCAGGGGGTACGGCCGGCGCGGTATGCCAACCGTAGGTTCCGTTTCACCAACTTTTTATTGCCAAAACAATCAAGCAATAAAAGATACCTTTTTTCATCCCACAGGAAAGGAGGGGTTATAGATGACAGGTATACAAAATTATGCTAATTTAACAAATATGCTGTTGTCAGGCTACTCTCAGATGAACAATGTGCGTTTGGCACAGGCTCTTTCCAACAAGAATACCAGCGGAATGAAAATTTCCCAGGGGATATCCACCAATGGAAAGCTGTCCTCTGCTGACACAGAGTTTCTTAAAGATTACCAGAATGAACTGCTGGAACTAAAGGATATGGCAGAAAAGGTGATGGCAGGCGGGGAAAAAAGCCGCCTTGCAGCCGGTGCGGAAAATTTATCCGTTGCTGAGGTTAGCGGGAAATTAGCTTCCGCCTCCGACAAATACACCCTTACTGTAGAGCAGTTGGCTTCCGGGCAGGTAAACCGTTCTAACGGGCTGGAAAGCAACAGCCCAAGGCCTGCAATGAGTGGTTCCATAAAAATAGAAACCGCCCAGGGCAAGGTTGAGCTGTACATGAGCGCAGCCGGCGCAAAGGACAACAAGGAAATGCTGAACAATTTTGCCTCCAAAATTAACGCGAAAAACATTGGCGTTACCGCTAAGGTGGAAGAAAAAGAAGGCAAATCCTACCTGCGCCTGGAGGGTGCCTCCGGTGAAGGCAACGCGTTTTCTGTTACTGGGTCCTTGGCAGAACGGCTGGGCCTGGACAGAGTGGAGCAGGTTGGCCAAAATGCTATTTACACTGTAAAGAAAAACGACGGTGAGGAACAGCGCTTTGTTTCTGACAGTAATACGGTTACTTTAGACGGCCGCCTGAAAGCGAGCCTGAAAAAGACCGGAACAACCAACATTAAAGCTGGCGCCGATGCAGCTACCGGAATAGCAGATAGTGTTTCCAAGCTGGTGAATAAGTTTAATGAAACCCTCAGCTTCCTTAACAAAAATTCCGACCGGGGCATTGGTGTGCTGAACCAAATGAGACGGATGATTATACCGCCAACCTCCGAACGGTCCATGAAGCTGGCAGGTATTACCATTAACAAAGACGGCAGCATGAAGTTTGACCGCGCGAAGTTTATGGAAAAGATGGAACAGTCCCCATCCCTAATTAAAGAAGTTGTTGAAGATTTTGCCCGCGGCATCCGTACCGATGCCCAAATGGGTATGCAGGAACGCTCTGGTAATTTACTTGGTACTTCTGTGTATTCCCAAAAGATGTTGAGCAGCTACGAGCAAAACCAAATGAACCTGATGAATATGTACACCCGCAGTGGCGCATATAACATGACAAACTACTACACTGTAGGCGCAATGATGAACTTTAACATTTAAGTACTGCCGCGCCGGTTGCTTATCCCACTTGTGACGAAAGGACGGAATGATTTTATGAGCATACAGAATATTAACGGGCAAAATTTATACAACACCGTAAAAACAAACTGGAACACAAAAAGCGCAGCTGCGGAAAATACAAAAGAGGCAGCCGTAGAAAATGGTGAAAAAGCAGCTCAGGAAGAGAGCAAACCGGTTCGCCAAGACCAATTTGAATATACCCAGCCGCAAAAACCAGTAACCTACGGGAAAAAGCTTTCCGCAGCCCAGTTGCAAAGCGCAGAAACCCAGCGTATGGAAAGCTTCCAGCAGATGCTGAAAAGCATGATTGTAAAACAGGGCGAAAAAAGCAACCTTACCCTGTTTGGCATGGACCTCAACGTTACCCCAGCTGACAGCCAGCGTGCGGCAGCAGCCATTGCAGAGGGCGGCGAGTACTCTGTAGACGCTGTTGCTACCCGTATTTTGGACATGGCAAAAGCACTTTCCGGCGGCGATATGTCCAAACTTTCCGAACTGCGCAGCGCTGTAGAAAAAGGCTTTAAGGCTGCCGGTATGGAAATGGGCGGCAAGCTGCCAAGCATTTGCAATGACACTTACAACGAAGTAATGAAGCGCTTTGACGAGTGGGAAAAAGAAGGCAAGGCTGGCGCAACAGTTACAGAATAAGTATTTTTGCAACAACTAATTTTTTAGGTTTTTACTGTGGAACAATAAAAAATAGTTGAGCAAAGCGAAACTATTTTTTGTGCATCGGGCGGGAAGGGCGAGCAGCCCGTATCCGCTTGCACATTTAGGTTATTATTGTAAAACAATAATAAGGCGCCTGGCATTGGGGTGCCTACCATAAGGAAAGCGAACGCCCACCAAAAAATGCTTTTTGGTGGGCGTTGTTTTGTAATGAACGGGCCAATAAATTGGAATTTATTTGAGGAAATTCAGTATGAAAAAAATAAAAATCTGCCACTTTGGCAGAAAAAGCTTCTGCGCGACTTGGGACGATGTGGCGCAAACCCTGGAGCAGGCAGTGGATGGCGTTAATGAATTTTTTATTGTTGAGGAGCATACCATGTTCCCTTATTTAGTAGTTTTAGTGCATATGTACTGTGTTCCCAACGAGGTGGACGGCGGTTTGCTGGCTTTTTCCGATGATGTTCCAACAGATTTGCCCCCCGACGGTATCAGTATATTTTACGTCAACACCCCCACCGAGGAAATTCAAATTTACAACGATTATGTTATTCCAAAAGCCCTGGCCCAAACGGTTGTAAAAGACTTTGTGGAAACCGGAAAAATGTCAAATTGCGTTGAATGGGATGAGCTGTAGGTACAAAAAATGCGCCATAGCAGCTCCCCCTTTTCGCCTTGTATATTGATAAAGGTCCAATTTTTTATAAAATAGCTTTGGATAAAGGGCTGCTTATTCTTCAAGCCACTCCAAATGTGCATCGTGGGGAAATGGCCTTTTCCAAAACACTTCATTTGCCTGTGCTTTTAACAATAAATCTTTTTTCTTCCTAAGTAGCTGGCGGTCCATCTTTTGGAGAACACGCGCCGCGCCCATTTGGCTGTCTGAGCCATCATAATTGTCATCAAACAAGAACGAAAACAGCAAGTCCGCTAAATCCTCGTCATTTTGGTATTCCATAAAAAAGGTTTCTATCTGTGTGCTGAATTGGTAGCAGCTTTGCACCAAATATTCGTACAAACGCTCCTTATCCCAAGTTCCATTTGTAATGGGGCAAACCTTCTGCAATTCTTCCCAAGTTTTGTAGTACATGATTATTCCCCCCGAAGTTTATTTCTTTTCATAAGTTCCTGTTACTGGCTGTTTTTTGCTAATTATCATCGTTATCACCCATATCTCCCAGCAGTTCCGTTACCTCCGCATCGCTCATATAAGCGACAGCTGTGATTTTGTTATTTGCATCACGGACAATTTTGATATTAACTGTCCCTTTTGGGTTCATATTCAGCGTGTAAAAAGACTTATTGGGCCGAATATCCAAAAAGATATTGACAAGCTGCCCCGCATAATAATAGTCCTTGCCGTCCATTGTAATGCCCACCGCCTGATATTCCGCTGCCTGTGCTTCGGCCCATTCTTTTTCCTGTTTTTCTTTCAGCCCACCAAATTCTTCGCCCCGGTTCAGCTTATCAAAGAGGATGGATTGAAATGCCCAGTTCCCATCTTCCAAAGCCCTGTCCAACCAGAGCTCCAACTCCGCCTCGCCCATGCAGTCCGTCAAGGTGGAGAAAAACGCCATTTCTTCGTCGGCATACGCTTTTTCAGCGAAATCGGTAAACAAAGCGGTATTTGTGTCAAGCCAACGTACGGCAACGGAGAAGAACGCGAAGTCTTCGTTGGTATAGAGCCGTTCCAGCCATTCCTTTTGCGTTTTTTCATCCAGTTGGGGGAACGTTATTTCAAACAGCGGCAAGCTGTCGGCTTTGTAGTACCTCTCCGCCTGCTCCCTGCTATTTGTGCTCCTTTTTTCCTGTGTGAGGCCTTTGCCCATATTTGCTTGGGGGTTGCTTGTTGTATGCTCAGTTGCGGCGGCGGCAACAGGATAAACACCGATGAAAGCCGAACCAAACATTAGGCACAGTGTCAGTAAGCCCGTTAAAAGGCGTGTCACCGTTGATTTCTTCTTAAAGTTCATAATCGCATTTATCCTTTCTTTCAATAGCTTTTTATTCCCGCTTAAGGTGACCGTTCCAAAATTTTCTTTGTACCTTCCAACCGCCGCCATTGCGTCAAGCAAGGTTTTTCCATAGTCCTGCGCGCTATTACTTCCCATTTTAACGAGGACGGCTTCATCGCAGGAAAATTCACAAGCCTTGGTAATTTCCCAGTTCATAAGATGCACAAGGGGATTGAACCAATGCAGGCAGACGGTAATTTGAACCAGCCATTTATAGAACATATCCTGCCGTTTATAGTGCGTCAACTCATGCAGGACGATATAGCGAAAATCCTTTTTGGGAATGTCTGCGCTGGGCAGTACAATACATGGATGGAAAAATCCAATCAGCAGTGGGGAAGAAACCAATGGATTGACGCATAATTCAATGGGTTTTTTGATGCCTGATTGCTCCGCGACAATAGAAAGTTCGTCTAACTGTTCCATGCCAGAAACTGGGGTCAACCCAGCCTTGATATACCGTACAAAGCCCTGATAGATTGTTATTTTCCGTATCAATAAGCCCAGTGCAGCCACCAGCCAAATCAGCCATACATGATTTACCAGCGTTGTCCCAATATCTTGAAATGGACGAGCAGCGACTGCATCATCTGCCGGATTGTGCTGCTCTGCCCCAACAACGGGAATAAGATTGCCGCCCGAAATGGTTTGCGGGGGCTGCTGTGGTAAAGGTGCGGCCTGGGATATTGCCTGATCAATAGCCTGATATGCCTTTCCCATCAAATTTACTTCCGGCCCGAACGGGAGCAGCAGCCGCAAAACGACAACCAGCCAAATGTAATACTGCCATTGCCGGCTGATTTTATTTTTCAAAAATCGTTTTCCCAAAAGCAGAGCCAGAATAAGCAAGCCGCCGGAAACAGACATGGACAGGAAAATTTTTAAAACGGCGTTCATTGTTGCACTTTTCCTTTCTCCAGCAGCCTTTTCAATTCATCGTATTCCTCGTCTGCCAGCAGATCGCCCAAAATCAGATTGGAAACCAGCCCTTTTGCGTTCCCCTCATAAAGTTTATCCAAGAAATTTTTTGTTTGTGCCGTCTGATATTCCGTTTCTGAAACGAGGGTGGTATATTCGTTGCGGCGTCCGATTTTTTTAGCACTCAAAAAGCCCTTGTTCATCAGCCGCGACAGCAGCACAATCAGGGTGTTTTTTTGGCAGGGCTTACCTTTTGCCGCCAGCCCATCCATGATATAAGGGAATAATGTTACTTCCGACGGGTTTCCCCATACGATTTTCATAATTTCCAGTTCGGCATCGGATAATTGCTGTACCATAGCTTGCCCTCCCTTTAATGTATAACATGATGTTTACAGTTAAAATATAACATGATGTTATTCTTTTGTCAACATACTTTCTAGAAAAGTGGAGTGTGGTGAAATTCCATAAAAAGTGTTATAGTGGGTTACGCAGTATAAAAAGGGTGAGGGGGAGCATCTGGGCCTGCTTTTTGCAAATTGCCTCCCATGTTTTGGGGGACCTATTATAATGAAGGATAAATCCTTTGCCTGCCAGCCCCAATATGCAAAAGCCCCTGCCTCCAATTTGGAGGCAGGGGCAATATTTAATGCTTGGGGTGGCCCTTTACATATAAAATAGCCTTCACAAGTGCTGCGGAAACATCTTTGGTGGAACATTCCTGAAGCAGCTGGGGCACGGCGTCCGGCTCGGCAACCACATAATTTGGCGCCAGGGAGTTGAGAGCCATGGCCGCCACATCCCGCCGGCATTTATCGCACCGGCAGCAGTTGAACTTGGAAAATGCTTCGTCCAAGCGGTTCGCTACAAGCTGTTCCATTAGGTTTACCAGCACCAGTTCCTTGGCGGGCCGCAGTTTTACAGCGGCAGAAGGGGCCTGGTTAATCCGTTCCTGAAGAAGGGACAGGCTGTCCCGGGCAGGGGCCTCAACAGGTTCCAAGGGCTGCTGCTGTACTTCCGCCTCTTGGGGCTCTTCATCGGCCGGGGCTGGGCCACTGGGCATAATCAGGTTAAAAATATAATCTTTATCAATATTTTTTTTGGGACTTTTGGAGGAAGCCATAGCTTACAGTACCCCCCGTCTAATCAGTTCATCCACCAGGTCGCGGTAGTCGATTACCGCCTTATCCCTGGGTGCATATACAAAAGCATCCTCACGGTGGATTTGGGAATTTGTGAGGGCGGAGTTCCCCCGGCGAATGGTTGTATCCAGCAAGGGGATGCCAATACGGTCGCCAATGTCCAGGGCGGCCTCCCGAATTGCCTTGCTGGCGTTTTCCCGGGGGGCAAAATGGGTAATTAGAATACCAGCGGCCCGGAGGTTTTCGTTGCTTTTTTTCCGTATTTCCTCCAAGGTGCCGCTAAGCTGCACCAGCCCTTGCAGGCTGTAAATATCCGGCTTTACCGGCATAAGCACATAGTCGGTGGCAGTAAAGGCGTTAATGGTTAAAATGCCCAGGCCCGGCGGGGAATCAATCAAAATATTATCATACAAATTTAAAACGGGGCGCAGGCAGTTGCGCAGCAAATATTCCCTGCCTTTTCCGGTAAACTCCAACTCAATGCCGCTGAGCAGCATATTGGAGGGGATGATGTCGCAAAGGGTTGTGTGCTGGATGGTCTGTACTGCCAGCAGCTCCCCTTTCAGCGCATGATAAATGGAATTTTGCATTTCCACCCGGTTATCGGCACGCAGGCTGAAGGACAGGTCACCCTGGGGGTCAAAATCAATACAGAGGACACGCCGCCCCAGCTGTTTTAGCCCCATAGCAATTACGTTTGTAGTTGTGGTTTTTCCAACACCGCCTTTTTGGTTGGAAACACAGAGAACTTTAGCCATTGGCGCTTTTACCCCTTTTCCTCAAAGTCGAACACAGTATTATTATACAATCAATACAGTGCATTGGCAAGGGGAATTCTGATATTCCTATGAATTTCAAGGCGGGGAACACTTTAGTTTTTTTAAAGCTGGGCGA
>CAJTSZ010000002.1:0-30882 GCA_910578755.1 uncultured Oscillospiraceae bacterium
TCAGATGAAGAAATCATTGCCCAAATAAAAGAAATTCCCGAACTAATCAATGCTAAGCTGAAAACAGGCATGAACCCATTTGTGGCAGCTGTTGCCCAAGGGCGGCTTTCTGTTGCAAAGGCACTCAGCAATATGGGGGCGGATATTCATTGGACATGTGCGGCATGTGAAGGCAATGCCTTAAATGCTGCCAAAACCCCTCAACAAGCAGATGAAATTCTTGCATTGGGAGTTGAAATAGAAAAGAATCTGCTGCTTGCAAAACCGTTCAAAAACCCCGCTATCGCAGCAGCGCTCAACAACAAAAAAATAATGCTGCTCTATTGGCTAAATAAACAAAAACAAATTTTTGCAGATGACGAAACATATCTTGCAGAGCTTTTTTATGAAACAATACGCACAGTATCAATAGTCAATCAATATGGCACGCTTTCCAGCATTATTGCAGATGAAGAATTATTTTATATTTTAAAAGATATATATTCTAAATTGGATGATGTAAAGTCAATCCAACTGTATCATAGCTCTTTAAGGCGGATTGAAGATAAAAACTTAGAAGATAGAAAAAAAGAGTTACGAAAAATATTGAATACAAGAAAAAAGGAAATTCTGTAAACGGGGATATAATTACTCTCTATGGCGTAGCTTATATGTCCCAGTGAAAAGCCAAAACAGGGCGGCAGCTTAACCATCTGGATAGTTGGAACAGACGTAGAACAAAATGGTTTTCACCGGGAAGATGTGCTGTACTTGGGTCAGCTGGAATTGGAGGTATTTTTTATGCTTATAACCTTAACAGATGGAAGTAAAATTATTCTACAAGATGAGGATGGCCTTTTATTATCTTTCATCTCAAATAATAAAACCAAAGCTACATACCAGCTCCCATATCATTCTGGTGGTTATGGCGGCGGTTCATTATTGTTGTCACCATCTGAAAAATATGTAATTTTTTCTTACTTTTCGGGTCAAAGCGAAGAAGGGTTCACATTGCTTGAAATTGTGGATAATCAGTTTAAATTCTTATATGATTCTGGCTATTTATATGGGGAAGCTGCCAACTACGGTTTTGCAGATAACGAGAAAATTTTAGTTCAAACTTTTCGTACAGATTCATGGTATAAGGAAAATGCAAAAACAGATAAAAACGGGGATTTATATTACACCTTTGGGGAATTAAACCTGCTCAATCTGGAAACCTTTAATCTGGAAAGGCATACAATTCTCGTTTATCCCTCTGATGATTGGGAAGAAGAAGAAACAGATGTTGGTACATTTTTGTTTACCGATATAGCAGACGGAATGTTGCGGGCAAAAATGCCGTGGGGGAACGAAATTTTTCAGTATCCATTGCAAAAAACGCTTGTTATTAAATTCAGTAAATAATTTTGTATCTGTCAAGTTAACTCCAAATAGGGCCGCCGCCCCATAAGAAAGTTTTCCGCCGGCCCTTTGGTTGACTTTTTAAAGGGGATAGGGTAAAATACTTTAGGTGAGTAAGCAGGATGGCAGCGTGTGCAGCCCGAAAGGGCGTATATGAGGAAAGTCCGGGCTTCATAGGGCAGGATAGCTGCTAACGGCAGCCGAAGGCGACTTTAGGGAAAGTGCAACAGAGAGATACCGCAGGGCAACCTGTAAGGGTGGAAAGGCGAGGTAAGAGCTCACCGGGGTGCAGGAGACTGCACTGCCATGTAAACCCTATCCGAAGCAACACCGTAACCGTATGCAAAGTGAATTGCGGCGGCCCGCCGTCCATTTTGCGGGTAGGTGGCTTGATCTGCCGGGCAACCGGCAGGCTAGATAGATTGTCATCATAACAGAACCCGGCTTATATGCTTAGTCACAAAAACCCCCTTGGCTTAGGCCAAGGGGGTTTTTACGGGTTATTGGTTGTTTTCGTTGGTAGAAAGGTGCTTTTCACAGTCCAGCTTATCGCATTTATAGCTAAACAGGCAGCGGGGAGTGGCCTTTCCGTTTTCATCATAAATATTTTCCAGTGGAACATTGCCCTGAAATTTGGGGCAGTAGCGCTCGGTAAGATTTTTAAATTGGTTCATATCCAAAACCTCTTTTCTGTTTTCAGGAGATTGGTAAATCCATCTTACCCTTATCATACTCTATTTTGCCCCAAGGGGCAATAGTAAAACAGTGGAATTTAAATAAAGGGGATGCGCTTTTCGGGCTGGGGCGGCGTCAGCTTGGCGCGGGCCGTAATGGGCAGCATAAGCTGAAGGAACAAAATAAGCAAAATGGTTTCAATAGGAAGCATAACAATATTTTTTATAATACTTCTACCTAAATAGTAAAGGTAGCCCTTACCCATAAGCATGGAATTCCACAAGGCGCCAAGGCCAATGTTAACAAATACGTTAACACACAGCTTGCAGCAGAATATCTTTACCATGGAAATGCGGGTGCGGTAAAAAAAGATGGCGTAAAAAAAGGAACCCAGCATGGCAGTAATGGTGTAGCCAAAAAAGAAGCCATAAGGGGAAGGGTGAAGCACAAATTCTAAAATATCGCAAACAAAGCCGGAACCAAGGGCTAAAACGGGGCCGTAAATCATGGCGCCCAAGGCGTTAACAAAAAAACCAAAGTAAACATTAAGGTTTTCACCCAAAGGGATGTAAAAGGAAGCAATAATAATGCGCAGGGCAATAAACAGGGCGGCAATCATTAAATTGCGCAGTTTTTTTGCGTCCTTGGAAGCAGCCTGCCAGTAAGCAGGGGAAAAAGGCGTGGCAAACAGCTTGTTGCTTGTGTTTGGGTTTGTGTTCGTGTTGGACATAAAAATACCTCCTCTAAAATGGTGTTGCCACATAGAGGAGGGAAAGCTCCCATATGCAGCAGCGGGATGCAGCTCCTGTACCGCAAGATACTCTTTTCGTCCGGTTGACAACTCCCCGTTCAGCCGGCACTTAACGCACAGGAACTTACTCTGCTTGTTTTTGCAATTACTATTAATTCATAAGGGCCAACCCTTGCCAATCAATAACACACATATTGTAACAGACAAAAAGCGGAATTGCAAGAAAAATAAATCCAACTATGTTTAAAAAAGGAGAAGCCCGCCGTGGGCCTGTTAAACCAAAGGGCGTTCCCACTCATCGGCAAGCATTGTTTCCACCGCGCTTTCCAAAATCTCCTGAGAAATGGCGCTGGGCTGTATGGCCAAAAGATAGCCCTCCTTATCCACAAGAACCGTAGTGGGCAGGCCGTAAACATTGTAGTTTGTGGCCGCGGAAAAATCGGTGTCAAAAAGGATGTCCATTTCCCAGCCGTTTTCCTCCACCAGGGCCTGGGCGCTTTCCTGGGTTTCCCGCTGCCCGTCGGTCATGTTTACCATTAAAAAGGCAATATCTTCGTTGTCCTTGTACTGTCCAATTACCGCGTTAAAGGCAGGCATTTCCGATTTGCAGGGGCCGCACCAGCTGGCCCAAAAGTTAATTACCAGGTATTTGCCCAAATAGTCGGAGGGGGAAACCTCCTCGCCGTCAGCATTGTAAACAACAAAATCCGGGGCGGGGATGGGCTTCTTCTCGGTCGAGTCCTCCCCCTCTGCTGCCGATCCTTCCTGTGTATCTGCTACCGGTCCTTCCTCCTGGGCGGCAGGGGGAACAAGGCTGGGGTTGGCATATTCGCCGGAAAAGGTTTGGTACAGGTAGGCGCCCCCGCCCAAAAGGGCTGCCAAAGCAGCACAAAGGAGGATAAGGGCCGTTTTTTTATTTTCCATAAAAACAATCTCCTTTCAGTATTAGCTAAACAGGGCCAGCAGGCGGCCCAAAAGGCCGGTTGCCATAAATACGCCGGTCAAAATAAGCAGGCTGCCGGATATGATGTTTATGATGCGGTAGTGCTGCTTCACCCAGTCAAAGGCGTTGGAAAGCTGGTCAATCAGCAGGGCGGAAAGCAAAAAGGGAATACCCAGGCCCGCAGAGTAAATAAGAAGCATAAGCACCCCCTGCAAGGTAGATTGGCCGCTGGCCGCAAGGGTGAGGGCGGAGCCTAAAAAGGCGCCGACACAGGGTGTCCAGCCAATGGAAAACAGAAGGCCAAAGCACAGGGCGGAAAAAAAGCCGGAAATTTTTACCGAATGGCTGGGCCGCAGGATTTTGTTCAGCAGGGGTATGGTAAAAAGGCCGGTGTAGTTGAGGCCAAAAAGGATAAGCAGCAGCCCGCCAATAAGGTTAAACCAGCCAATGTGTTGGTTTAAAAACCGGCCGAAGGTGCCGGCCGCCGCGCCCAAAAGGAGAAAAACAATGGTAAAGCCCAGGATAAAGCCCAGGGCGTTTTTTAAAGTGGTGCCAGGGCTTTTGTTGGGCTGGCCGCTGGCGCCGGCAAAATAACAGATGTAAATAGGGACCATAGGGAGCATACAAGGGGAAATAAAGGTGATAATGCCTTCTAAAAACAATAGGAGATACTGCATTGTGGAAAATCCTTTCTTTTTCAGGGGCACAGGTTTGGCAAAACCAAACCTGTGCCCCCTCTCTTTTGGAGGTGTCAGCAACCTCCAAGCCTGTGCCCTATGCAGGGCGAAAGTGTTCAGGCACTTCCAAGCCTGTGCTGTTGGGGCTTTCAGCCCCACACCCTGACCATACGCTGTGGGGCTGGCGGTTGGCCGTGTTGGTGTGTACCTGTTGTTTGCAGGCTCTAACCGATAGAGCCTGGGAGTTTGGTAACGCCGAGCGCAGGCGAGGCTACTAAGCGGTTGGTCTGCCCCCTCCTTTGGGCAGACCAACCGTTGTGCAGAGGAGTGTTCCTTGCAACATGGCCATACACAAATGTGGGGCTATGTTATAATAAAACACTCCTCAAACACCGGTTGCCGCCTTTCATTGAGTGGCACAGCCAAATAAGGGGTCCAGGGGGAACCCCTGGTGTGCTTTCTTTTCCCCTTTCTTTTCACATAAAAGAAAGGGGTCGGGTTTGGGGGGAACCCCCAATGGTACAGGCTTGGAGGCAGCCCGTGCCTCCAAAAGAATGGGGCCCGGGGTGCGGGGCCGGGTAGGCCTTGCAAAGCAGAAACCAGGGTTTGGGGCTGAAAACCCCACAGAAGCGAATGCAACTTTGGCAAAGCCAAAGCCCTGTTGCAAACAACAGGGCTTTGGGAACACTGTTTTTATAAGTATGCCAAAAAATAGGGGGCTTTTCAAGGGGTTCCCCCGAAAAAAAGGAATTTCCATTCCCTAATTTTGCAAGCTGGGGGAAGCCGGGGGCCCAGAAGCCTCGGCAGAGGGCCCTTCTGCCACAGGGGCGGCTTTGGCAGGGAAACGGGAAACAATCCAGGCGCGAATTTCCTCCTGCACCTCCTGGTAATTGCTTTCGTTTAAAAGTTCGTGGCGGGCGCCGGGGTATAGCCGGGGAGTTACGTCCTTTACGCAGGCAGCCTTGGTCAGCTTGGCGTAAACCTCCTCCAGCCCCTCCCCGTAGTTGCCAACAGGGTCCATATCCCCAGAAAGTAGGAATACAGGCAGGTTAGGGTCCAGGGTGCGGTACCACTGGGGGGAGTTGGAAAGCTGAACCAGGCGCAGCAAATCCTTGTAGCCGCTGGCAGTGAAAAGGAAATTGCAGTAAGGGTCTTTCAAGTATTGGTCTACCACCGGTTCTTCCCGGGTAAGCCAGTCGTGGGTGGTGCGGGCCGGGGCAAAACGGCGGTTGTATTGGCCAAAAATCAGTTTGTTTAAAGAAGGGCAGCGGTAAAGAGGGCCTTTGGCGGCAATTACTGCATTGCAGGCGGCCAGCCCGGCAGGAATTAAGGGGTTGGAACCGCCGGTTCCGCAAAGAATAACGCCATTAAGCAGGTGGGAGTACTTGGAAAGGTATAGCCGGGAAACAAAGGAACCCATGCTGTGGCCAAATAGGAAGTAGGGCAGGTGGCTGTAATGCTTTTTCATAATAAGGGTTAAACGGTGGACATCCTCCACCAGGTACTTGTAACCATGCTCCTTGGCAAAATACCCAAGCAGCTCCTTGCTGCCGGAGGAAGACCCATGTCCAATATGGTCGTGCCCGCAAACAATAAAGCCCTCCTTGGCCAAAAATTCCATAAAACGGTCGTACCGGCTGATGTGTTCGCACATACCATGGACTATTTGTACAATGCCAATGGGCTCCCCAAGGGGAATATACAAGGTAGCGTATACCTGGCTGACAGCATTGGAGCTGCGGAACCATATTTTAGATAATGTGTAATCCATAAAAATCTTCCTTTACTATAATATCAACAGGGTTCTGCCTCAAGGGAGGGGTCCTCTAAGGCAGTTTGGGCCATTTCGGCGCAATGGAAGCGTTTGTCAACCACTTCCTCCAAGCGGCCTTCCTGGTCTACGGTAAAAAATTTAATATGGCTGAATTTGTTCCATATTTTGTGCAGAATAGAGCCAGGGCTGGAAGGCATACCCGTAATAACATTGGTTGTTTTATTGTTTTTTAAATAATGGACAATGGTTTTGTAAGTGTTGTCGGAGTACATCAGGTTCATAACGGCCCTGTTTTGGCTGGATACATTAAACAGGTGCTGAATGGCCTCAGGGTTGGGCAGGTAGTCGTTGCTTTGCACATTAAGAACCAAAAGGTCGGTTTTGGAAATATCGGCTACGGCGCGGCCGGAACAAATTAAGCGTTCGCATTGGAATTGGTTGGTAACCAGCACAACCGTGCGGCTGTGGGCGGGGGAATCGGCAACATCAATAGGTTCAAGACGCTCTATATTTTGTAAAATATTTTTCATAATGCTCCGTCCAATCTGCAAAGTGCAATAATAGGGGGAACAGCCGTACAGCACTAAAAAAGACATCTGTAAGTGTAATACGGGCAAAAGGTTCCTAATATTATTATACAATGTATTTGTGACTAAACTATTACTTAATTCGGAAAAACAATAAAAAATACAGCAATTAACAGTCGGTGCTGTTAACTGCTGTATTTGTAATTAGTCGCGGCCCAGCTCATTCACCTGGTAGCACAGGGTCATTAAGCTGTCGCCTAAATGGACATTTTGCACAACAATATCCTTGTGCTTTATGGAAAGGTCGTAGTGGGAAAAATTCCAAAAACCGCGTATGCCGTAGGAGATTAAGCGGTCCCCCTCCGCCTCCACCACTTCCCTGGGTAAGCACAAAATGGCAATGTCGGGGTGCTGTTCCCGGCAGAATCCTTCTATTTGGCTGCTAGCTTTTATGGGAATGCCCCGCACGGTTTGGCCAATCAGCTGTTCGTTGGCTTCAAATATGCCAATAAGGCGAAACCCCTTTTCCTCAAAATTGATGTAATTAACAAGGGCCATACCCAAGTTGCCGGCGCCCAGCAAAATGGCCTTCAGCCCTTGGTCCAGCCCTAAAATTTTCCCAATTTCTTCGTAAAGGGCGTCCACATTGTAACCGTAGCCCTGCTGGCCAAAGCCGCCAAAGCAGTTTAAGTCCTGCCGTATTTGGGAAGCTGTTAAACTCATTAAATCTGCCAGTTCCCGGGAAGAAATACGGTGTATTCCCCGCAGCAGCAGGTCTTTTAAAAACCTGTGGTATCTTGGCAGCCGACGAATTACCGAAATAGATACCCCTTCATACTTCGCCATTGTTTTCCAACTTCCTTCCTGCAAAAGCGCATTTTTCCTACGGCTTATATTATAGCAAACTGTATTTCTATGTCAATGTTTTATATGGTAAGCAGTTTGTTTTGTGAATATCTCCAAAATTTTTTCTTTATATCTATAAATAAAACAATATACTATATTTTAGACAAAAAAGCAAGAAAAAGATTGGTAAAAAAAATATTGATTTAGGCGTTTTTTGTCAGTATAATAAAACCGACAAATGTATTTAAAATAGAGTTAAACTGCGCCTGAACCCTACTTTGTAAAAAAAGTGGCGGCAAAACAGAAGGGAGAGTACCAATGAAAGAGAAAAAAGGCTGCGCTATTGCATTAACAGCAGGGATTGTATTTTTCTTTTTGGTATTGTTTGTGCTTTATTTTGGAAGCTTTGGCATTGGGCTGGCGGCATTGCTGCCCGGAGGCGCGGGCCTTTTATTAGGCGCCTTGGCTTTGGGTGCGGGCCTGCTGGTTATTGCCATGCTGATATACATAGGCTTAAGCCGAGTAAAAGAGATTGAGGAGGAAAATAAGGATGATTATCGTAACTACTGATTTTGTTTCCGGAAAAGAACTGATTACATTAGGAATGGCCAGGGGCTCTACAGTACAAACAAAACACCTGGGCAAGGATATGGCGGCAGGCTTTAAAACCCTGGTAGGCGGCGAGTTAAAGGGTTACACCGAAATGATGAATGAAGCCCGGGCCATCGCCACCAAACGTATGACAGAGGATGCAGAAAGCCAAGGGGCCGACGCTGTTATTGGCGTGCGCTATGCTTCCTCCGCTGTTATGCAGGGCGCGGCAGAAATTATTGCCTACGGCACCGCTGTAAAATTTGCAGAATAAAGGGGAAAACGCCCCCTGGGGGCCGTAAGGAAAGTGGCAATATTTTTAGAAACAAACCGGCTTATTTTGCGCAAATTTTGTGAAGAAGATTTTGAAGATTTTTGCCATGGACGATGAAATGTGCCGTATGATGGGCCGGGCCCTTATGCCAAATACCGAAGCGGCAAGGTGGAACTTTAACTGGCTTAAGGATAAGGAAGAGCGCGGCTATGCCTTGGTGTATAAAGAGAACAACAGGGTCATTGGCAACCTGACCATAACCTCCGTTATGGAGGAAGTGGCCTCCATGGAACCCTTGGTATGCCAAAAGGGCAAAAGCCTTTCCTTTTCCATAGGCCGGCAGTACCAGCGCCGGGGCCTTATGGAGGAAGCAATGCGGGCGGTAATTCACCACTTGTTTTACACAGAAGGGGTGGATTACATTCATTGCAGCTGCTATTCCTTTAACGCCCCTTCCCGGGAGTTGCAAAAAAAGCTGGGGTTCCAGCATATTGCTACCCTGCAATTTACCGAAGATGGCCAAGAGCTTACTTCAGAAGAAAACGTCCTTTGGCGTCCCTAAAAAAGGCACACCTTGGCTGGTGTGCCTTTTTATGGTTTTTCTCCCTTTAATACCCAAGCATTGCCCAGTTTTGCGAGAAAATTTATACTTTTTGGTGTTTTCATAAATTTTTGGGGCCCTTTCTTGGCCCTATCCCCCCGTTCCGGCCTTTTTTGTGAGGTTTTTCGAGGTTTTCCGAGGTTTTTAACAGCTTTTGGCATTTTGCCCGCCTAAAAAGGAACAGAAAAAAACACCCTGGTTCCAGGGTGTTTTTTGTAAGTTCAAAATTAGATAGCGCGGGTAACTTTATTGGAACGCAAGCAACGGGTGCAGGCGTGGATGTGACAAGGTGAACCGTTCACAATAGCCTTTACACGTTTTACATTTGGTTTCCAGCTCCTGTTGGAACGTCTGTGAGAGTGAGAAACCTTAATTCCGAAAGTGACACCTTTTCCGCAGATATCGCATTTTGCCATGAGTCTGCACCTCCTTTAAGCTCACTTATTGAGTCAACATTAGCATTTTAGCAGATTTAAAGAATAAAAGCAAGCCTTTTTTCCAATATAATAGGTGCAAATGTGAAAAAAGAGAAAATTAACGAAAATGGCCCCCTATGCTCCCTTGTTTTTTATATAGTCAATGGTATAATGGGCTGTAAGGAGTTGATTTTTATTGTTGCCAGATATGTATGACCTTGTAATTCGGGCTTTTGTGCTGTTTACAGCAATGCCCATTCACGAGTTTGCCCATGGCTGGGTAGCCAACAAGCTGGGGGACCCTACAGCCCGTTACCAAGGGCGCCTTACCCTAAACCCCTTTGCCCATTTGGAACTGACAGGTGTGTTAATGATGCTGTTGGTGGGTTTTGGCTGGGCAAAACCGGTGCCGGTAAACCCCTATAATTTTAAAAGGAACAGGAAAGGTTCCATGGCCCTTACCGCCCTGGCAGGCCCCATGTCCAACTTGTTAATGGCTTTGGCCGCCATGCTGGTGTGCAAAATTTCGGCGGTGGCCTTGGGCAGCTTTACGGTAATGTCAGTGGCTTTTTTGGTGTGCCAAATCAACATTACCCTTATGGTGTTTAACCTTATTCCCGTTTATCCCCTGGATGGGTCCCGCATCCTCAGTTTCTTTTTGCCGGAAACAGCCACAAACTGGGTGGAGGAACATTCCCAAATTATTTATATGGTATTTTTAGCCGTTGTACTGTTTACGCCGCTGCTGGATATTCCCCTTACCATTGCCAGCAGGTGGTTTTTGGGTTTGCTGAACCGGCTCACCTCCATTGGTTCCCTGCTGCCCATGATCGCTTTTTAGTGGGGCAGGGCTATGGAACAGCTTTCCTTTAAAGTGGCCCAGGTAGAAGGGCCCTTGGATTTAATATTGCAGCTGCTCAGCAAGCATAAGCTGAACATTTACGATATTGAAATTACCAAGCTGGTGGACCAATATATGGAATATATCCAGGAAATGAACCAGCAGAATATAGAAGTAGCCAGTGAATTTTTGGAGATGGCCTCCCATTTGGTATACATAAAATCGGTTTCCCTGCTGCCAAAGCACAAGGAACTGGAGGAAAAGCTGCGCAGCGAACTGACAGGCCAACTAATTGAGTATGCCCTGTGCCGCCAGGTGGCGCAGCTGCTCCAGGCCAGCTACCAAGGGGACGATTTGTTTTTCCGGGAGCCGCTGTCCTTGCCGGAGGAAAAACAGTACAATAGAAAACACAAAAAGCAGGAGCTTGTAGCTGCCTATTTAGCGGCGGTAGGGAAAAACAGGGAACTGCCCACCCAAAAGGAATTTGAGCCTTTGATAGCCCGCAGAGTGGTTTCAGTAGAAAGCCGGATTGTATTTATTATGAACCGACTGTACCGCCAGGGGGAAGTGCCCTTTTTGTCCCTGTTTGAGGACAGCCGTGACAGGGCCGAAATTGTGGCTACCTTTTTGGCAGTGTTGGATTTAGTGAAAAACAGGCGGGTTTCCATTGCGCCGGAGGGGGACCGCGTTTTCCGCAGTATTCCCCTGCCGGAGGAAATAGAAGAAAGGGATAGGGAATGGCAAAAGGTGTAAAGGAAACAATCAATCAAATAGAAGCGGTGCTGTTTGCCTCGGGGGAGCCCTTTGGCGCAACCCGGCTGGCGGAGCTGCTGGAAATAGACCTGGAAACCCTGGAAAACATGGTAAAAACCATAAACGACGGGTACGAAGAAGGGCCTTTTCAAATATTAAAACTGGGTGACGCGTACCAAATGACTACCAAAGCCCCTTATGGGGAGGTTATAAAAAAAGCGCTGGAAGTAAAGCGCAATGCCCCCCTTTCCCAAGCGGCTATGGAGGTTTTAGCCATTGTTGCTTATAACCAGCCGGTCACCCGTTCCTTTATTGAACAGGTGCGGGGGGTGGACAGCAGTTCTATTGTGGTTTCCCTAACGGCAAAAGGGTTAATTTGTGAAGCAGGCCGTTTGGAAATTCCCGGCAGGCCCATTGCCTATGGAACAACCCCCGCCTTTTTACGCTGTTTTGGCATGAAGGATATTAAAGCCTTGCCAAAGCTGCCAAACCGGGAGGAATAACCTCCCAGCCCCTTTCTCGCTGGGGCGCGCCGGTTTTGGATTTGCTTTTTGGAAACAGCAGGGGATCCCAATTTTTACAAGCCTGCCAAAGGCTGCTTTGCCGGAAGGGCAGGCGGGGGAGCTCCCCGCAAAAGAAAGGAGGCCGGCCCATGTGGATATGGATATTGGCAGTAATAGTTCTGCTGGTAACAGCGCTGCTGTTCTGCCCTGTTACCGGATGGCTGGCGTGGGACCAAAGCCTTACGGTGCAAATACGGTATTTATTCTTTAAAATAAAGCTATACCCCCCAAAACCAAAAGCAGAAAAGAAGCCCAAAAAGCAAAAAAAGAAGGACAAGAAGAAAACAACAGAGCCCCCAAAGGATGAAAAAAAGGAAAAATTAACTGCGGAGGTTGTGGGCCAGCTGCTTTCAATGGTAGGAACAGCAGTGAAAAGCGCAAAAAAACCGACAATACTTTTACTGCGCCGCCTAAAAGTAAAAAATGTAAAGCTGTTTGTGCTGGTTTCCGGCCAGGACGCCTGTGAAACAGCAATACGTTACGGCCAGCTAAACGCAGCAGTATACTCTGCACTGGCAGCGGTAAAAAATGTGGTTACTGTGCGTAAAACAAGTATTGTAATCCGGCCAGATTTTACAGAGTGCCAAGAACAGGCTTCCTTTCAGGGGGAGGCTTCCCTGATTCCGGCCTTTGTCCTTGGCGCAGGCATTCTATTTACCATTTCCTTTTTGAAGGAAATGGTAAAGAAAAAGAAAAACACCAAGGCCCAAAGGGAAACCCTTGAGGAAAAAAGTCCAAGCCCAGGTTAAACAGGGCTTTTTTGCCCAAAATAGCAGCAGGTTTTAGGCCGGCAGCAAAATACAACAAGGAAGGAATGACAAAATATGAGCGAACATATTGCAGGCTTAACAGATAATTCTATGAAAAATTTGAGGAATTTGGTGGATTCCGATTCTGTTATTGGCGACCCTATTACAACGCCGGACGGCACCATGATTATCCCGGTTTCCAAGGTGTCCTTTGGCTTTGCCTCCGGCGGCTCGGACTTTGCCACCAGCAGCCCAAAGGATATTTTTGGCGGCGGCAGCGGCGGCGGCGTGACCATTCAGCCCTTGGCATTTTTGGTAATTAAGGATGGGGAGGTTAAGCTCCTCCATGTAAATGCAGGCAAAACCACCGGCGACCACATTGTAAATATGATGCCGGAGATGGTGGACAAAATCAGCGGGCTGTTTAATAAAAAACCGGCCTCCCCAGCCCCAGAGGAACAGCCAGCCGCAGAAACAGTAAGCCCCTGCACCCCCTCCCAGGCCATTCCCCAGGAATAGGGACACAAAAACGAAAAGAACCTTCCTGCCGCACTGATGGGGCAGAAGGTTCTTTTTATTTTCAAAAGATTGCTCTGTATTCTATGCAACAAAAAAACGCCCTCATTACTTATGAGGGCGTTGGTGCCGCTGACCGGACTTGAACCGGTACGATATTGCTACCGAGGGATTTTAAGTCCCTTGTGTCTGCCGATTCCACCACAGCGGCGTGGCTTACCCAATTATGATACAACATTTTAATAAGTTAGTCAATAGGAAGGCGCAATTTTTTAAAGGGAGGCAAGGGTTTAAAAAAAGCCCCGCCCTGCCGGGACGGCAAAGCGGGGGAGAAAGGTTTATTCGTTTACCTCGTAGCCGCAAAAGCGGATAGCGGAACGGGCAAGCTCTGTAGTAGGGTCAATAAAATTACCAGCTAAGGCCAGCTGCTGGGCGGCTACTGGCAGCTCGGTGCAGCCTAAAATAAAGTAATCCGCGCCTTGGGCTGCCATTTCTTCCATAATGGACTGGAAAGGGGCAGGGTCGGTAAGCATAGTGCCGCCCTTGATGCTGTAAATAATATCCATCAGGGTTTTCTGCTGCTCCTCATTGGGCAAAACATAGGCAACACCCTGGCCCTCCAAGGCTTTGGAGTAAATGCCAGTGTTTAAAGTGCCGGTGGTGCCAAGAATACCAGCAGTTTTGCCTGGGTAGGTGGCAGCGCAGGCCTTGGCAGTTTCCTCCAAAATGCTGATAAAGGGGGTAGATGTAAGGGGCTGCAGCCGGGGCAGGAAGTAGTGGGCGGTGTTGCAGGGCATAATAATGCAGGAAGCGCCGCATTTTTCCAGGTTGCGCAGGGCGCTTTCCATTTCAGGGAGAGGGTCGGCGCCGCCCTTTAAAATAGCGGTTGTGCGGTCCGGAATTTGGGCGTTGTTGTCAATAAAAATGCGGATGTGGTCATTATCGCACCCGGCTTTTGTCATTGAAACAATTTTTGTGAACAGGTCAGCTGTGGCCAGCGGACCCATGCCGCCTAAAATACCAATTGTTTTTTTCATGGAAAAATACCTCCTAAGTTATTATTTGACCTGCCATTGGGCAGGAACAAGGCGTTACTTTTCTTTTGAAGCAGCTTTCATTTGCTGGTATAGCTCCTTTGCCTGCTGTGCCTCCTCCTTGGAGATGCTGTGGCGGCTGTACCTGGCCTTGATGTACACTTGGCGCAGGTCCAAAAGCTCTTCCTTGGGGAGGAGGGGCTCCATTTGGGAAAGCACCTGGGAAGAATTGATGGAGGGGAGTAAGGGAAGCCCTAAGTCCATACACAGGCGCAAAAAACGGCGGTAATAGTACCGCACAGCGGCCCGGGGCTCCTTGGGGGGGAAACGGTCCGCCGGGGGTTTGGCAGCAGTGTTTTTGTGCAGGGGGCTCCTTGTTATTTGGCCCGGCGGCTCCGGCGAATTATTGCTGTTTTTGGAGAGCAGCCGGCGGAAAAAGAAAAAGGCAGCAACAAGGAGGGCTAAAGTAAACAGGGTCTGCACCACATGGGCAAGGCCTGGGTCCACCCCTTTTGGCACTACCTCAAAGGGCAGCTGGGTTTCTCCCATGTTTAAAATAGGGTTTTCGGCAGGGGGCCTGCTGCTGGGCTGAAAGCCGCCCACAATAAAATCGAACACCCAAACAACGGCCATAACGGCGTACATAAAAATAGTTAAAATAGGTGTAACAATTAACTGGAACAGCCATTTTACCAAGGTAAAGGCCAGGCTTAGGGCAAAAGGGGTGCTTACAAGGAAAATAAGAGCCAAAAAAAGGCCAATTTCCATGGTGTTTACCATTTTAAAGCGGAATTGCTCCAGGTTTTCCGGGGTATGGCGCAGCATACGCAGCAAAAAAATGTTGCTGAACAAAAATAGCAGGAACAAGGGCAGCAGCAGGGGCGGTTGGTTCTCAAAGGATGACATGGTAATAATTAAAGGCAAGGTGACAGCCATAACCTTTAGCAGTGCAGCAAAATGGTCCTGTTGGCGGGCGTGATCCGCCCAAAAGGCCTGCTTGTGGCACAGCACAGCAAGGTAAACGCAGGGCAGCAGCACAGAAAATATTGGAATAACCCCCTGGGTAAAAAAGAAGCAAAGAGGCAGAAGAAGCAAGGGCAGCCAGGTTAAGGCAGGTTTGTGCCGGTACAGCGCAAAGGCCAGGGCGCCAACAGCGGAAAGAAGGAACAGCGGCCCAAGGGAGGTGGCCCCGCTGCCCATAAGGGCCGTTGCCGTATTGGCTAAAAAGAAATAAAAAGAGAATTCCCCTAAAAATTTTAAAAAGAAGCATAAGGTCATGAAAGGGGGCCTCCTTCCTGGGCTGGAGCAAAACCTTCCCCTTGGTGGAGCAGCTGTGGGGTAAGGATGCAAACCTGGCCGTTGGTCAGTTCCCGCAGGCGGTAAAGGCAGCTTTGCCAGGGCTGTTCCTGGGGAGTAATAACAATGTGGCAGCGGCCTTGCTCCGCACTGCGGATGGCCTGCTCCACCGTATGGCTAAAGGGGCAGCTGTAGCTGTAGGTGGCGCGGCCCAATCCCTCTAAAATGGAGTAAAAATGGCTGTTGCCTAAGCCTTCCCCAACGCTGGACCAATGGCCCAGGGCGCCGGCGGCGGTAGCATTGGTTAAAAAGCTGTATTTAATGCCCTTAACCTCCAAAAACTCGCAGGCAGACCGGGCTAGGGAAAAGCAGTCCTCCACCTGGCTGTGGATTTGCTCTAAGTCCTGGTCCTGGGCGGCAAGGTCGCTGTAAAATTCCACGTTTAGCACAACGGTAACAGAAAGGTCCATGGTGTGGTCGTAATTTTTTACCATGAGGCGGTTAAACCGGGCGCTTTGGGCCCAGCTGATGGACTTTTGCGGTTCCCGGCCGGTGTATTCCCGAAAGCCAATGGTAAGCACTGGGTCCTCCACAATAAAGCGGTTGACAGAAATATCCCCCAAAAAGCCGCCTAAAGCCTCACCCAGGGAGGGGGACTTGGCAGGGGCGGGCATAACAACAATTTCCCTGTGCAGGGAGTAATACTCCACCGTTTCGGAAATGCCCAAAAAGTCGCCGCCATGCATGGTGCAGCCCTGCAGCAGGTAGCGCCCCCGAACCGGCAGTGAGGCGGTAAGCCGCCGCTGGTACTGCTGGCGGGGCATTAGGTAAAAGGAAGTGGTAAACAAGGCGCAGTCCCGGCTGGAATAAAGCTGGTCCTGCAGGCCGGGCAGGGCAATTTGGGCTGGCAGCTTTTCCTCTACGGAAAGGAAGGTAACCGGCAGGGCCTTGTTGTTTTCTACCGTGGTAGTAATAGCGAACTCTTCGCCAGGGTCCACCAAGGGTTGTGAGAAGGCAACGTCGTAGGTAATGCCCTTCAGGGCAAATTGAAGGGAAAGCCGCTGGGCGGCGTACAACCCTGCGGCCAAAATAATGAGAAAAATAATCAACAGGGCCGCCCTACTTTCCAATGTATTCTAAGGGTACGGGAATTTCATTGAGCAGCTTTTCCAAATAAGCCTCGCTGTCACCGCCGCGGCTTGGGCCGGCGCCGGCAATACGGTGGCAAAGAACATGGGGCGCCATGGAACGGATGTCCTCCGGCAGCACATAATCCCGCCCCTGGAGGGCGGCAGTTACCTGGGAGGCTTTGTACAAGGCAATAGCGCCGCGGGTGGAAACACCAGTAAGGAATTTGCTTTCTGTCCTGGTGCGGGTAATAATATCCATTAAGTAGCCGGCAACGTCGGGCGCCATGGAAACTTGGGTGTAGGTATCCTTTAACTGCTGGGTTTCCTCCGGGGTAACAACGCAGGAAAGCCCATCAATAATTTTGGTGGTGGAAGGCCGGGAAATTACGGAAAGCTCCTCTTCCCGGGTCATGTACCCTAACTTTAGGCGCATAAAAAAGCGGTCGATTTGCGCTTCAGGCAGGGGGAAGGTGCCGTAGGATTCCAAGGGGTTTTGGGTGGCCATAACCATAAAGGGCTCCGCCAGAAGGGTGGTGTTGCCGTCTACAGAAATTTGCCTCTCCTCCATGGCCTCCAGCAGGCTGGACTGGGTGCGGGGGGTAGCGCGGTTAATTTCGTCCGCCAAAATAATATTGGAATATAGCGGGCCGGGGCGGAACTGGAACTCCCCAGTTTTTTGGTTATAAAAGTTAATGCCGGTTAAATCGGAGGGAAGCAGGTCCGGCGTAAACTGGATGCGCTTAAAATCCCCGCCAATAGTTTTGGCAAAGGAGCGCAGCAGCATGGTTTTGCCGGTGCCAGGCACATCCTCCAGCAGTACATGGCCGGAACAAATAAAACAGGTGAGCACCAAAGTAATGGCTTTGTCCTTGCCTACAATTACCTGGCGGCAGTTGGCCAGCACCCGGTCCCGGCAGCTGGTAAATAAAGAAGTATCCAAAAAAAAATCAACCTTTCTGTTTTACATACTGATGCGTAAAAAATTATACAACAAAACTTTCATTTTGAACATATTGTTTTGGAATAATCTTTTGTAGTTTGGCCCTATTCTTTTGGCGTTAAAATAATAGGGGGGCCGTTCAGCCTGGGCTTACAGTTTTATCGTCTTTATGCTGTTGCCGCTGGCAGCAACAACCTGCATTAAGTTGGTATATGTAAGCCAAAGGGTAGCAGTGTTGTCGTTGGGGTGAACCCCAACTAAGGGGAGCTGGGCAATATCTTCATCCAAAACAAGGGTGACGGAATGGGAATTATCATTAAGGATGCAAAAGGGGGAAACGGAGCCCGGAGTAACCCCCAGGTACTGCAAAAGCCGCTGGGAGGAGGCAAACCCCAGGCGGGAGGTGCCCAAAAGGGAGGCAACCTGCTTTAAATCCGCGTGTTTATCCCCCCGCAGCACCACAAGAAAATGGCGGCGGCCCTTATTATCCCGCAAAAACAGGTTTTTGCACACGTCTCCCCGGCTTGTTAGGCCGCAGGCCTCCATTTCTTCCATGGTAAACAGGGGCGGGTGCTCTTTTATTTGGTAGGGAATTCCCATTTGTTTTAAATAGGCAAGAATTTTTGCTTTATCATAAAGGGGCATGGCGCAACCTCCCAGCTTTGTGTGAAAATATACATAGTATAGAAGTAGGATAATATTATTTTAGTAAAGCGCAAAAAGCGTGTCAATATGAAAAGAAAAAACAGGCGTAACTTTTTATTGACAGGGGGAAAGGGAAGGAATAGAATGAAAGGAAAAACAACCGCCTGCTTGTTTCGTTATATAAAACGGCCTGAAAGAAAGGAAAAAGAAGAGTATGAATTTAGAAACCATGTGCCTGCATGAGGGGTACAAGCCCCAAAACGGCGAAACTAGGGTTTTGCCTATTTACCAAAGCACAACCTATACTTATGAATCCACTGAACATGTGGCCAAGCTGTTTGACCTAACGGCCGACGGCCATATGTATTCCCGCATTTCCAACCCAACGGTGGATGCGGTGGAAAAGAAAATTGCTGCCCTGGAAGGGGGCGTTGGCGCCCTTTGCACTACCTCCGGCCAGGCAGCCAGCTTAATTGCCCTGCTGAATATTTTAAAGGCGGGGGACCATTTTATCAGCACCTCGGCCATTTACGGCGGCACGGTAAACCTGTTTGCCGTAACCCTAAAGCGCTTCGGCATTGAGTGTACCTTTGTGGACGGGGAAGCCAGTGAGGAGGAGCTGGAAAAGGCCTTCCGCCCCAATACAAAGGCCGTATTTGGCGAAACCATTGCAAACCCGGCCATTGTTGTTTTGGATATTGAAAAGTTTGCCAACCTTGCCCATAAGCACGGCGTGCCCTTTATTGTGGACAACACCTTTGCTACCCCTATTTTGTGCCGCCCCTTTGAGTTTGGCGCGGATATTGTGGTTCACTCCACCACAAAATATTTGGATGGCCACGCGGTGCAGGTAGGCGGCGTTATTGTGGACAGCGGCAAATTTAACTGGGCCAACGGCAACTTTCCAGAGTTTACCCAGCCGGATGATTCCTACCATGGGGTAGTGTATACCCAACAGTTTGGCAGTGCGGCCTACATTACAAAGGCCCGGGTGCAAATGATGCGGGACCTGGGGGCTTATCCTGGCGCCCATGCCGCGTGGCTGCTGAATTTAGGTATGGAAACCCTGCACCTGCGTATGGAGCGCCACTGCGCCAATGCGGATACTGTGGCCCGTTACTTGGAGAAGCACCCAAAGGTGGAAATGGTGAGCTACCCCACTTTGGAAAGCAGCCCTTACTACAATCGGGCAAAAAAATATTTGCCAAAGGGCTGCAGCGGCGTCATTGCCTTTTCCATTAAAGGAGGCAGGGAGGCGGGAATCCGCTTTATTGACAGCTTGCAGCTGGCTTCCTTGGTGGTACATGTGGCGGATTGCCGCACCTGCGTGCTTCACCCGGCCAGCTCCACCCACCGCCAGCTTACAGACGAGCAGCTTCTGGGCGCCGGCATTACCCCCGGCTTGGTGCGCCTTTCCGTTGGGTTGGAAAATGTAGAGGATATTATTGCCGACCTGGGACAGGCCTTGGCAAAGGCTTAACCGAGGGTGCCGCCGCCCCGTTCAAGGGGGAGGAAAAAATTTAGAATAAGGAAATGAAACCATAGAAAAACCCCCGCTGTTTTAAACAGCGGGGATTTTCCTATGGTTTCATTTGAGTATATTTTTGTTTTGCTTGGTTAATTTGTTCCTGTTGGGCAGGGGCCACAGGGTACCAGCCGCGCTTTTGCATTTCGGTAAAAACCTCATGCTGGATTTGGTGTTCTTCGTTTAAAATATTGATAAATTCGCTTTTTACAGCCGGGGAAGCACATTCGTTGGCAAAAAGGTTGTAGTTATCCGTAATAAATTTTTGGGAAGAAAGGGCGTCGGTGAGCATTTCCTGGTCGGAAAGGCCGGTAGGTTTGTTCTGGTTCATACTGTTCCTCCTTTTGCGCCAGTTAGCTCAACTGGTTCAGCAGTTTAGTGTAGTGGTTTTGGTGTTTAGCGGCAATTTGCTCGCATTTTGTTTTTAACTGAGGGTCCGTGGACATTTGGGCGTACATTTTGTACTTTTTCACTAAAACTTCTTCCTGTCCCAGCTGTTCTTCAATGCCGGTCAGTTCTTTGCTGGATAAATTGGCCATAGTTTTCACCTCAAAGAAAATTTTTGTAGCGGTCCGCGGCAACATTAAGCGGCCCATTCCACTTTTGTATTTTACCCAAATGGGGCAAAAATATTTTAAAAAATAAAAATTCAGGCCCGGTACGGTGCATCTGCTGAAAAAATTGGCAAAAAATACTTTAAATCCCCCATAGCCTATTGATTTATTTTTCACGTTCAGTTAAGCTATAAATAATAAGGAAACTCATATTTCATTGGTTTTGTTTTGAACAATATACACAGCAAATGCGGCAGTAACCCCGCTGGAAGGCGGCTGGCCATTGCTGGAGTATGGACCAGCCGGGCAACCGGCAGAATGGCGGTGATATTTATGGCAAAAATTGAATTACTGGAGCAGCGCCTGGCACAGGGCGCTTACAACAATACATTCCAGTTACTATATGGAAAAAACCAGAAAGAAAACCAAAGGGCGCGGTACCAGGCGGTGCTTGGCGGCTTTCGCAAAACCTTTCCTACTACAAAGGATGTGGAGCTGTTCAGCGCGCCGGGGCGCACAGAGCTGGGGGGGAACCATACAGACCACCAGCACGGCTGCGTTGTGGCTGCCAGTGTGGATTTGGACGTGGTTGCAGCAGCCGGCGTCAACGGGGAACAGGTCATTCGTATCTTATCCGAAGGCTACCCCATGGTTCAGGTAAGCCTGGACAGCCTGAGTATTGTTGAAGAAGAAAAAAATACCACCAATGCCTTAATTCGGGGTGTTGCCGCAGGAATGAGGGAGCGCGGGTATCAGGTAGGCGGCTTTGACGCCTATGTGACTTCCAACGTGCTCCAGGGCTCCGGGCTTTCTTCCTCTGCAGCTTTTGAGGTTATGGTGGGCACTTTGGTAAGCCACCTGTTTAATCAGGGCCAAATAGACCCTGTTGCTGTGGCCCAGGTGGGCCAATATGCGGAAAACGTGTACTTTGGCAAGCCCTGCGGCCTGTTGGACCAAATGGCCTGCGCCGTAGGCGGGTATGTTGCCATTGATTTTTACAACCCCCAAAAGCCTGTTGTAGAAAAAATAGAGTTCAATTTTTCCAAAACGGGGCATACCATGTGCATTGTGGACGCAGGTGGCAGCCATGCGGATTTAACGGACGATTACGCTGCCATAACACGGGAAATGAAGCAGGTGGCGGCCTGCTTTGGCAAGGAAGTGCTGCGCCAGGTGCCGCCCGCCGAATTTTACACAGCTTTGGGCAGCCTGCGCAGTAAGGTGGAGGACAGGGCCCTGCTGCGGGCAATCCACTTTTTTGAGGAAAACACCCGCGCCCAGGAAATGGCCCATGCCCTGCGCCAAAAGGATTTTGAAGGGTTCCGCCGGGTTTCCCTTGCTTCCGGCAGGTCCTCGTTTATGTATTTGCAGAATGTGTTTACCTGCAAATCCCCAACGGAACAAAAGGTAAGTTTGGCCCTGGCCGTGGCGGATGTGCTGCTGCAAGGGCGGGGCTGCTTCCGTATACAGGGGGGCGGCTTTGCAGGTACCATACAGGCCTTTGTACCCAACGATATGGTGGCCGGTTTTAAGGAAAAAATGGAGGCCGTAACAGGCAAGGGCACCTGCCACCTGCTTTCTATCCGGCCGGTGGGCGGCATTAAAGTAGAGGAGGAAGCAGTATGGCAGAATTAAGATGGCACCCCTTAATACAGGACTGGGTGATGATCAATTCCAAACGGCAGGGGCGGCCGGCAATGCCCAAGGATTGGTGCCCCTTTTGCCCCGGTTCCGGCAAGGTACCGGAGGATTACGACGTTTTAAAATATGATAATGACTTCCCGGCCCTTTCCCAAACGCCCCCAGAGCCTGACGACGTGGCTACGGATTTTTTCAAGGTAAAGCCAGCCTACGGTAAATGTGAGGTAATTTTGTATTCCCCTGGGCATACAACCACCATCCCAGAGCTTTCCGACCAGCATATGAACAAGCTAATAAACCTGTGGGCCCAAAGGTATGAGGAAATTTCCTCCGACCCCAACATTAAATATGTCTTTATTTTTGAAAACAGGGGTAAAATGGTGGGCACTACCATGCCCCACCCCCACGGGCAAATATACGGCTATTCGGTTATCCCTAAAAAAATACAGTTGGAATTGGCCTCGGCCCAGGAATACAGGGAGGAAAAAGGCCGCTGCCTGTTCTGTGATATGCTAAAGGCAGAGCGCGAGGCTGGCCAGCGCATTGTGTTTGAAACAGAGCACTTTGCAGTGTTTTTGCCCTTTTTTACCGAGTACCCCTATGGAGTATACCTCCAGGCCAAGCGCCATGTAAGCCACATTTCCCACCTTACAGAGGAGGAAAAAACGGACTTGGGCATTGCCATAAAGCACCTGGTAGGGATGTTTGACACCCTGTTCCACAAGGAATTTCCCTATATGATGTGTATGCACAATGCGCCGGTAAACGTGGAGGATGTGGACGAGGCCTTCCACTTCCACATTGAGTTTTTCCCGCCCCTGCGTTCCGCGGAGCAGCAAAAGTTCAACGCCTCCAGTGAAACCGGGGTTTGGGCCCACTGCAACCCCCGTTGCCCGGAGGAAACCGCCCAGGAACTGCGGGATGCTTACAGGGAGCATATGAGTACTTTGGAAAAATAATGAAAAGACCAGCCGGCCAAGGGGCGCTCCCCGGCCGGCTGCTTTTACGGACGAAATAAGCAAGTTTATAAAGGAGAGGATAAAATGAGAAGAGAAGAGCGCAAAGTGAACAGTATGGAAGAAATTTTAAATATTATTTCCCGGTGCGAGGTTTGCCACCTGGCCCTTTGCGGGGAAAAGGGGCCTTATGTGGTGCCCATGAATTTTGGTGTGGAGGTTTGGGAGGACAAACTGCGGCTGTATTTTCACGGCGCGGGCCAGGGGACAAAAATGTCCCTTTTAGCTGGGGATAACCGGGCGGCCTTTTCCATGAGCTGCGGCCATAAGGTGGTTTTGGCCCAGTCCGGCTGTGAAGCAACCATGGAGTACAAAAGCGTTTGCGGCAGCGGCAGGCTGGTTGTTGTAGAAGGGGAGGAGAAGGTGGCGGGCCTTACGGCAATTATGAACCAGTACGACGAAGCCGAGGATTACCATTTTGCCCCCCAGGCGGTGGAAAAGGTTACCGTGTTAAGGCTGGAAGTAGAGCAGGTTTCGGGAAAAGCGTCCCAAAAATAGGAAGATGGAAAAAGGCAAGGTTTATTTGTACTGTAAAAAATCGCCCTTGGAGTATTATCCAAGGGCGATTTGGTTTATTATTGCTAATTTTGGCCGGAGGGAATGAACCCTTTTTCCTGTAACAGCTGGAGGATATATTCCTGGTAATCGCCGGAAAAAGTTAAGTCAAAGCTTTTGCCTTTGGCCGTGACATAGTGAATACAAATCCCACCCTTGGCAGAAACTACTTGGCACTGTGCAATTTTTTCCCACGGATAGCGACGGCCAAAAAAATAAACCCCGTTTTCGTACATCCCAAAGCGGAAGAAAAAAGCCGGAACTGTCAGCATAAGCAGGTAGCCGGGGCGTACAGGGATGTGAAGTATGGAAAAAACAACCTGTGCCGCAATAAGGGCAGCCGTAACAATTCCTAAAATGCGCCTGGTTTTAGCGGGGGTTTCCTTGCCCCGGGCAATGCGGCAGCGGTACTGCATCTGAAAGTAAAACAACTCAACAAACATGCAAACCATGCAGAACATAAGGAAGGCAGAATCAAAGGCATATAAAAGGGGAGAAAACCCACTGGCAACAACAGGCGAAAGCTGCATCATAACAAAAACCTCCTAAAATAAATAAAGCGGCACAAGCTATATATTTAAACAGTATAACAAAGGAAAAAGGGAAAGTAAAGCGCCAAATTTGCAAGGCTATTCCAAAAATATTTTATTAAGGATTTGGCAGTAAACAATTGTGTACTACACTTGTACCGCCCCACAGCATGGGGTGCGCTGACCTGTAAGCCTTTAGGGGCCTGCAAACTTGCAGTTGTTTACTGGAGGGCAGATTTTTTTGAATTTGCTTGAATACTTCCAGCAGGGCGCTTTTGCTTGCTTTTTGCCGGCGAACCGTGTATAATGAACTGCGAAAAAACATTGTATCCCACATAAAACTCAGGAAAAAGCAAGGAAATAAAGTTTCCTTAGTATGGAACACAGAAAGACCTCCCATACTAAAAGCCTATTTAGGATTTTTATGTACATGGATTGGCAAGATGTTTTTTGCCGTGCAAAGCAAAAATTCTTTGCAAATACTGTATGTATTTCAAGAATTTTAACAATGCAGGGCGGAAAAACAGCCGCCAAGGTTTAAGTAGGCTATAAGGAAAAAGCAAAAACAAAGCTGGCTGTAGGGCAGCGCCCATAGCACAGCAAAAAATTTTTCGGGCTTTTCCATGGGCAAAGAGGGAACAATAGTGGAGGTATGAAAAATGAATCATGAAAAAACAGCGTCAATGGTAAAAATGGCATTGCTTACGGCGGTAATTGTGGTGCTTACGGCAACGCCCCTGGGGTACATCCCCTTAGGGTTTATGTGGGCCACCACAATACACATCCCGGTTATTTTGGGTTCCATACTTCTGGGGCCAAAACGGGGGGCGGTGCTGGGGTTGATATTCGGCATTTCCAGCATGGTAAAGGCCACCATTACCCCGGTTATTACCAACTTTGTGTTCAGCCCCTTTTTTGCTATGGGGGACACCCACGGCAGCTTTTGGAGCCTGGTTGTATGCCTGGTGCCCCGCATTTTAGTGGGCGTTGTGCCATACTATGTGTACCGCTTGGCAAAAAAGCTGTGGGGCAAGGAAAACCTTTCCCTTACCTTAGCGGGCATTGCCGGTTCTATGACAAATACCCTGCTGGTAATGAATTTTATTTACCTGTTTTTTGGCCGCGCCTATGCCCAGGCAAGCCAGGTTGCCTTTGAAGGGCTTTACGCCGCCATTGTTTCCATGATATTTATTAACGGCGTGCCAGAGGCTGTTGTAGCGGCAATTATTACCTGCCTTGCAGCAAGAATCCTGCTGAAAATGGAAAAACGGGGTATGGCATAGCGGAAATCCGCCCAAAATTCCCAATAGAATGTTGAAAATAAAAGCAACGGCAAAGGAGATGTTTACTATGGCGCTTGCAGTGGATATCGGCAATACCAACATTGTGCTGGGCTGCTTTCACGGGGATAAAATTGAATTTGTGGCCCGCATTGCAACAGAATTAAATAAAACGGAAGAACAATATGCGGCAGAAGTAAAAAGCATTATTCAGCTGTACGATAAGGACCCTAAAAAAATTGAGGGCGCTATTATTTCTTCCGTTGTGCCCCCGCTTTCCAATGTGCTGAAAAACGCCGTGGCCCGTATTACAGGGAAAACCCCCATGGTGGTGGAGCCGGGGCTGAAAACGGGGCTGAATATTAAAATAGATAACCCGGCCCAGCTGGGCAGCGACCTGGTGGTCACAGCCGTTGCAGGGATTAACCACTACCCCCTGCCCCAGGTGATTATTGATATGGGCACAGCTACCACATTTTCAGTAATCAACCAAAAAGGGGAGTACTTAGGCGGCTTAATTTTGCCTGGGGTAAACCTTTCCCTGCGCGCCCTCTCCGGTATGACAGCCCAGCTGCCCTCTATTGGCCTTACAGTCCCCAAAAATGTCATCGGCTCCAATACCATTGACTGTATGAACAGCGGTGTAGTCAACGGCAATGCCGCCATGATTGACGGCCTGGTGCAGCGCATAGCCGAGGAATTGGGCCAGCAGCCCACAGTGGTTGCCACCGGGGGCATAGCCAAAGCTATTGTGCCCTACTGTAAAACGGAAATTACTTTAAATGACAACCTTCTGCTGGAAGGGCTGGCAATTTTATATTATAAAAACGCCAAATAAATAAAGTGAAGGGCCAGCCGGAAGGCTGGCCTTTTTCCTTATCCTTATTGCAGGGAATCGTTATTGTTTTTGGGGGTAGTATTTGCCCCCAAGCCCTAACTTTTTGGGAAGTTCCGCCCCCATACCCTGGCTTTTTGGAGCTTTCAGCCCCATGCCCCATTTCCTGTGGGCCGCGGAGGCCCCGCAGTAAAGCTTGGAGGGAACCAATACCTCCAAAAGCAGCGGCAAATTGTTCTATGCCCAACTTGCCGCTGCTTTACTTTTTTTCCATTAAGGAGTATACTGAAAATAAGAAAATAACATTTGCCTAGCAGGGAGGGAAAGTCATGAAAAAATTATTCTTTTATGCAGACCAGTATGCAAAAAACAGTACCTGGAAGGACTTTGCTTTGTTAAAGTTCTGCCTGTTTGCTATGGGCTTGGCCGTGGGCTGCACCGTGCCAAAAAAGAAAAGAAAATTAACCGTGGGCCTTGCCCTCGCTGTCTTTTGGGTAACCTATATCCCCCTTATGGTAAAGTGGGCAGCCATTGTAACCGGAAAAAAGAAGGAGTATGAAGTGGATGTTTTTCCCGATTTACAATAGCCCAAAAGTAAGCTATACTGTAGCGTAAGCAATAAAAGGCGCCCTCGCTAAAGGAGGACGCCAAAAAGAGAACCCAAAAGGAGAATATTATGAAAAAAAGTTTTATCTGCCTTCTGGCAGGGGCTGTTGCAGCGGCCCTTGTTTTCACCGGCTGCCAAACAGCAGAGGAAAAAGCAGTGGCAAAATATAAAACGGCCTTGGTGAAAGGCAGGGAAATGGAAAGCTATACCACAGCAGGCAATGTGGATATGGAAGTGGGTATCAGCGGCATGAATATGGACATTTCTATATCTCTGGACGGCTCTGTAAAGGATAAGGGCAAAACAGCCGCCTTCCATATGGTAACCCAGGCTATGGGTCAAACAATGGAAACGGATATGTTTTCTCAGGATGGCTACCTTTATACCGGCGTGCCCGGCGCCCAAGGCAAGTTTATAAAACAAAGCTACGAAGAAGCAACTGGGATGCAGTACCAGCAGCTGCTGGATATGAGCAACACGGAAATGACCGCCATTTACGCCGAAGCCATAGATAAGGCGGAAAATTTAACCTGCACCCAAATGGAAGATAAAAAGGTCAATGTAACCTTTGACTTTCCCCAGGAAACCCTCACTTCCATGGAAAACACCATGGTGGAAATGCTCAGCGGCAGTATGGGCCAAACCATGGAGAATAACCTGCGGGAGCAGCTTGGGGTTGTGGGCCTTTCCGGCCAGGAACTGGATGATTTTGTAAAACAGATGATGTCCGTTTATCAGGAGATGTTCAGCAGCCTTACCATAAATAAAATAGCGATGAATACCACAATCAATAAGGAAGGCTATGCGGTAAATCAAAAAATGACCATGGAAATGTCCCTGGATTTTTCCAGCCTGCTTAACTTGCTGGGCGAAGCCAGCGACCCCATTGCCCAAGCACAGCTGAAAAATATTTCCTTTAAAATTACCGCTAATATGAATGTTGATAACATCAACGAAGATGTGTCGGTGGAGGTTCCCGCAATTTCGGAAGAAAATATCCTTACCCAGGAGGAAGCCGCGGCTTACCAGCTGGCAGCGTAGGGAAGGGAAAAGCAATTTGTAAGGTAAACCCAAGGCTTTATAAAGCGGCGGGTTTACCTTCTTCTTTGTTTTTAGAACAGTAAAAGGAGCATACCAGCAATGAGAGAAATCCATTACCCAATTACAGCGGAGTATGAGGGAAAAACCATAGAACAATTTTTAAAGCAGGCCCAGGGCTACTCCTCCCGAACAATTATAAAGCTAAAGCATTACCCCAAAGGCATCCAGCGCAACGGAGCCCACGCCCGCACCATTGACCAGCTGGCCCAGGGGGACGTGGTTACCATTTGCTTTCAGGACCCAGATACCAACCTGGATAACTACATCCGCAGCAATATAGCCGTAGGAATCCCCTACCAGGACAGTGACGTGGTGGTGTTTAACAAACCGCCCTATATGCCCTGCCACCAGTCCTGCGGCCATGCGGCAGATACTTTGGCCAATGTCTTTGCCACTTACTGCGATAAGCTGGGCCAGCGGTTGATGTACCGGCCCCTAAACAGGCTGGACCGGGATACCACCGGGGCAGTGCTGGTGGCAAAAAACCGCCATGCGGCGGCAGCCATTACAGGGGGTTTTCACAAGGTTTACCAAGCGGTGGTGTGTGGGGAGGTTTTCCCGCGGGAGGGCCGCATCGAAGCCCCTATCCGCAGGGAGCAGCCGGAGGAAATGCGGCGCATTGTTGCCCCGGACGGCCAGCGGGCTGTCACAAATTACCGCGTTGCCGCTGTTGCCCAGGGGTACAGCCTGGTGGATTTTACCCTGGAAACAGGCCGTACCCACCAAATTAGGGTGCATATGGCCCACTTGGGTTTTCCCTTGTTGGGGGACCCAATGTATGGGCAGCCCAGCCCCCTTATTGGCCGCCAGGCGCTGCACTGCCGGAAAATAGCTTTTTGCCACCCGGTAACAGGGGAAGAGGTTACAGTAGAATGTCCCCTTCCACAGGATATGGCCCAGGTGTGTCAAAGGCTGGGGCTTCGGTAAAATACATAAAAAAGCGCGGCTGTGTGGAAACTGCTATGTGAAATACATAAAAATCCGAAATTATGAATATTTTTTCACTTTTACCCCTTGATTTTTGAAAAAAAAGCCGTATAATAAGGTTATTGGTTGAATAAATATTAAACAAACCGTATAAAAACAAATCAAGGAGAGTATTCAAATGAAAAAATTTGCAGTTCTGCTGCTTGCGGCCATTATGGTAACTTCCGTGGCTGCCTGCACAACAACAGAGGAAGAAAAAACAACCGCACAAAACCAGGACGCCCCAGGGCAGGAGCAGGCGCTTCCCCTGGTGACAGAGGGCAAACTGATTATGTCTACCAATGCAGGCTTCGCCCCTTATGAATACCTGGAGGGGGATTCCATTGTAGGTGTTGATGTGGATATTGCCCAGTACATTGCCGATGAACTGAACCTGGAACTGGAAATTATGGATGTGGATTTCACCAACGCCCTTTTGGCCCCACAGCAAAATAAATCGGACTTTGCCGCAGCTGGCGTTTCTATTACGGAAGAACGGAAAAAAAGCATGGATTTTTCTGTGGAATACGCTTCCTCCAAACAGGTGGTTGTTGTGAAAAAGGGAGATACCTCCATTACAGACGAAGCTTCCATGATGACCAAAATAGTGGGCGTGCAGCAGGGCACCACAGCGGATATTGTTTATGGGGATACGGAAGCCTACCCCAACGGCAATGTGCAGGCCTATAAAAAATACCTGGTAGCAGCCGACGACTTAAAAAACGGCAAAATTGACTGCATTGTTATGGACGACCTTCCAGCCCAAATGATTGTACAGCAAAACCCGGAATTGGAAGTTTTGGACATGGAGCTGTTTACCGATAAATACGCTTTTGCATTAAAAAAGGGCAACCAGGAACTGCTGGATAAAATCAACCCCATTTTGCAGGAGCTGGTGGAAAGCGGCAAAGTAGAAGAGTTTACCAAAAAGCACATGGAAAACGCCATGTAACTTTGCAAAACTTTTGTGAGGGCCTAAAAGGCCCTCACCCTTTTTAAGGCTGGCCCTATTCTTTTGGACGCGGGTTTGGGCTGTATAAGCCCGCTGGTGTAGGCTTAAAAGTGGAAACACGCTTTTAAAAATAAAAGGGTGGCCGTCGTTGGCTAAATCATGTAGCAAGGAAAAAGTGTGACAAATTAACCATAAACATACAGAAAACCTACATTTTTTGGGCATTTGAAATAAAAAATAAAGAATGTATATAATTTCTGCGAAAATATATTGATTTTTTTAAAATAGACAGTATAATAGGAAAAGTTGTATGCATAAATATTAAAAACATCTGTATAAACAAATGCTCGGAGGAATGAAAAATGAAAAAACTGTTTACACTGCTGCTTGCTGCGGCTATGGTTGCATCCTTTGCTGCCTGCGGCCAAAAAGAAAATGGAACAACCACACCAGCAGAGGGCAATACCCCTGCTGCAAACACAACTGGCAAAGAAGGGGAAACCAAAGCCAGCGGGAAGTTTATTATGGCCACAGAGGCAGGCTTTGCCCCTTATGAATATGTAGAAGGCGACACAATTATTGGCGTTGATGTGGATATTGCCCAGTACATTGCTAATGAACTGAATATGGAACTGGAAATTATGGATGTGGACTTCACTAACGCCCTTTTGGCCCCGCAGCAGAATAAGGCGGACTTTGCCGCAGCCGGAATCTCCATTACCGAGGAGCGTAAAGAAAGTATGGATTTCACCATTGAATACGCTTCCTCTAAACAGGTTATTGTTGTGAAAAAAGGCGATACTTCTATTACTGATGAAGCTACCATGATTGCAAAAACCGTTGGCGTGCAGCAGGGCACTACAGCAGACCTGGTTTATAGCGATACCGAAGCTTACCCTGGCGCAACTGTCCAGGCTTACAAAAAATACCTGGTAGCCGCCGACGACCTGAAAAACGGCAAAATCGACTGTATTGTTATGGATGAACTGCCAGCCCAAATGATTATAGAGCAAAACCAGGACCTGGAAATTTTGGATGTAGAATTGTTTACCGATAAATATGCCTTTGCCGTAAAAAAAGGCAACCAGGAACTGCTGGATATGATTAACCCTATCCTTCAGGAGTTGGTAGACAGCGGGAAAATAGAAGAATTTACTAAAAAACACATGGAAAACGCCATGTAACCTTGCAAAACTTTTTTGCGGGGAAGGGGCGGGGGGTTAAAACCTCCAAAAAGCACAGCTGTGGAAGCGCTGTGTGCTTTTAAAATAAAGCAGTCAACAGAGCACAGAAGGGACGTGATGGTCATAAACTTTTTTAATACCTTGATGAACAACCTGTACCGCACTTTTATTGAAAAGGACCGGTATATGGCCTTTGTAAACGGTTTGGGGG
>CAJTSZ010000002.1:30892-57992 GCA_910578755.1 uncultured Oscillospiraceae bacterium
TGGAAATTTCCTTTTTTGCCGTTTTGCTGGGCGTTGCCATTGGCGTGCTGGTGGCTGTTGTAAAATACAGCGCCGCCAAAAATAAAGCTATGCGCCCTTTGGACCTGCTGTGCAGCCTGTACGTTAACATTATCCGGGGTACCCCAGTGTATGTGCAGCTGCTTATTATGAACAGCATTGTGCTGGCTTCCATGAAAAACCACACCGTCATTGCCATTGTTACCTTTGGAATCAACTCCGGCGCCTATGTGGCGGAAATTATCCGTGCCGGCATCAATTCCATTGATAAAGGCCAGTTTGAAGCCGGCGCCAGCCTGGGCCTCAGTTCCGGTACAGTAATGAAGGCCATTATCCTGCCCCAGGCGGTAAAAAACATCCTGCCGGCCTTGGGCAACGAATTTATTACCCTAATTAAAGAAACTGCCATTGCCGGCGCCCTTGCTGTAAGCGATATGACTAAGGCGGCGGAGCGTATTTCCGGCGTCACTTACGATTTGTATACCCCCCTGCTCTCCGTGGCGGTAATCTACTTAGTGCTTGTAATGGGGCTTACCAAACTGCTTCACATCTTTGAAAGGAGGCTGGCGGAAAGTGATAATCACTAAAAACCTTTGTAAAACCTACGGAAAAAATGATGTGCTTTGCGGCATCAGCCAAACCATTGAAAAAGGGGAAAAAGTAGTGGTTGTAGGGCCTTCCGGTTCCGGTAAGTCCACATTTTTGCGCTGCCTTAACCTGCTGGAGCAGCCCACCAGCGGCGAGGTTTGGTTTGAAGGGCAAAATATTACAGACCCCGCCTGTAATATCCAAAAGCTGCGGCAAAAAATGGGCATGGTTTTCCAGCAGTTTAACTTGTTCCCTCACATGACCGTGCTGAAAAATATTACCTTTGCCCCGGTTAGCCTAAAGCTCATGACCCAGGAGGAGGCGGATAAAAAGGCCATGGCCCTGCTGGAACGCATTGGCCTGCCAGATAAGGCCAACGCCTACCCCAACCAGCTTTCCGGCGGGCAAAAGCAGCGCATTGCCATTGTGCGGGCCCTGGCGATGGAGCCGGACGTTATGCTCTTTGATGAGCCAACCTCTGCCCTGGACCCGGAAATGGTGGGCGAAGTCCTCCAGCTTATGAAGGAACTGGCCAACGAAGGTATGACTATGGTGGTCGTTACCCACGAAATGGGCTTTGCTAAGGAGGTTGCAACCCGGGTGCTGTTTATTGACCAAGGCCAGGTAAAGGAGGAAGCCCCTCCCCAGGAATTTTTCCAAAGCCCCAAGGACCCGCGGCTCCAGGAATTTTTATCCAAAGTACTATAATGGAAAAAAGCAAAAGCGCAAGGCCCCTTGCCGCAGGGCGGGGTTTGTGCTTTTTTGTTTTCTTTCGCTGCCAAATAATGGCAGGCACTGTTTACCCAACTGCAAGCTGGCAAGGCCAAACTTACGAATACTTTTTTTGGGGTTCCCCCCGGAAAAAAGGGCAGGCTTAAAAATCCTTTGTGTTATAAAACAATAAGTGGTAAAATAGTTGCAGATACAATCGTTGGAGGGATAAAATGGAAAGACCTGTTACAACATTATTTATGCTGATGTCTGTTGACGGCAAAATCAGCACCGGCGCGTCAGATAACTTAGACGTTGATAAGGATTTTCCCAAAATTGCGGGAGTGAAAGAAGGCTTGCACCAGTATTATGAAATAGAGCAAACAACGGACTTATGGTCCCTTAATTCCGGCAGAGTGCAGGCTAAAATCGGTATAAACACAGCGGCCATGCCAAATAAAACGCCTGTTTCCTTTGTTGTTATGGATAATAAGCATTTAAAGGAACATGGCGTGCGTTATTTTTGCGCTTTATCTAAACAATTTGTGCTGGTTACATCCAACAAAAAGCATCCCGCGTTTGATGTAAAGGCGGATAATCTCCACATCATCTGTCAAAATCAATTATCACTAAAGGATGTTCTTGCAAAACTCAAATCAGAATATGGCTGCGGAAGAATCACAATACAAACCGGCGGTACATTAAACGGGCTCTTCCTACGTGAAAAGCTGATAGATTATATTGATATTGTTGTAGCGCCTGTGTTAATTGGGGGTAAGGATACATCCACCTTAATTGATGGGAAATCCTTATTGTCAGAAAGCGAATTACCAAAATTAGGGGTGTTGAAATTGCAGGAATGCGCGGTTTTGGAAAACTCCTACCTCAGGCTGCGCTATGAGGTCATTCACTAATGCTATGATGGGGTAAAAAGAAAAGAGGAAGAAAATGAATGTATTATTTTTAGGGGATGTTATTGGCGCTGCCGGGTGCAGGGCTGTGGAAAAGCATTTGCCGGAACTGAAAAAAAAGTACAGCATTGATGCCTGCATTATCAATGGGGAAAATTCCGCGGAGGGCAACGGCATTACGCCGGAAAGCGCCAAAAAGCTGTTTGCGGCTGGAGCCAATGTAATTACCACCGGCAACCATGTGTTCCGCCGTAGGGAAGTGTACGACCTTTTGGACCAGCAGGTGGGGGTAATACGCCCGGCCAATTTCCATAAAACAGCCCCAGGGGCAGGGGTATATGTGTTGGATATGCTCCGCTTCCAGCTTTGCGTTATTAACCTCCAGGGCCAAACCTATATGGAGCCCTGCGCCAGCCCCTTTGAGAAAATTGACGCCCTGTTGAAGCAGGTGGAAACAAAAAATATTTTTGTGGATTTTCACGCGGAGGCAACCTCGGAGAAGGTAGCAATGGGCTATTATTTGGACGGCCGGGTTTCCGCCGTTATTGGTACCCACACCCATGTGCCCACTGCGGACGGGCGCATTTTGCCGGGGGGGACAGGCTACCTTACAGACGCCGGCATGTGCGGCGGGAAAAACTCTGTGCTGGGGGTAAAAAAAGAAAAGATTATCCGCCGCTTTATTGACCATATGCCGGTACGCTTTGAATATGACCCGGAGGATTGCGGCATAAATGGAGTGATGGTAGAAATTGATGCCAACAGCGGAAAAACTACGAAATTAACCCCTATTATAATATGAAAACAGTTTGTAAATATTTTAAAAATTCCTCCCCATTCTTCAAAAACCAGCGAGAAATCTGTCCCGTTTTGTGTTATGATGATACCAACGCCAAAGGCGTTATTACTATGTGTGTTTGTGAGAAGATAATAAATGAAGCGTTATGTTTATGTACTGTGCGGGCTGCTGGCTGCGGCAGCCCTGCTGGCGGTTTATATGGGCTGGCCAAGGGAGCAAAAAACAGTTCCCGCCGCCGCGGAGGGCAATACCTTGCAGGAGGAAACAACCCCAATCCCCCAAGCCCAGCTGCTTTCCCTTACCCTGCCAGGCAGTAAGCAAATGTTCCAGCAGCACCCAGCTTTGGTAAAAGGGCCGGGCAGGCAGGCGCTGCCTTTGGTGTTCCAGGGGTTAGCGCAGCTTGGCCCGGAATACCAGTGGGAAAGCCAGCTGGCAGCGGAAATAACGGGCCAGGGGCTGGAGTATACGATTACCCTAAAGGAAGGGCTGCTGTTTTCCGACGGCACCCCCGTTGAAGCCGGCCATGTTGTGGAATCCTTTGCAATAGCCAGGTGGGAGGCTTCCCCCTATCAGCAAGCCTTGGCTAATGTAGAAAACTACCGTGTGGTGGACAGCCGCACCCTGCGTTTTACTCTCTTCCAGCCGGACCGCTTTTTTCCAAACCTGCTTACCTTCCCCATAGCAAAGCAGGACGGCATGGGCCAGTACATTGGCACCGGCCCCTATGTTTACCGGGGCCAGGAGGAGGATACCCTCACTTTGGGCCAAAATACCTATTATTTAGGGGAAAAAAGCCGCTTTACATCAATTACCCTGTTGGAACTGCCCGAGGCGGCGGTTTTGCCCTACAGCTTAAAAATAGGGGAAATTAACTGCCTGTACGACTCCCTTTCCAATGTGGAAAGCATGAATATTTCCAGCTACAACTACCCGGTAAACCTGTCCAATTTAGTGTTTTTGGGGGTGCAGTGCAGCAGTGGTCCCACAGCCCAGCTGCCGGTGCGCCAGGCTGTGGATGCCGCGGTAAACCGGGAGCTTTTAGCCCAGCGGGTATATTCCGCCAAGGCGCAGCCAACAAACGGCCCTTTCCCGGCCAGCTTTTACAGCGGTTCGGTGCAAACAGGGGCGGAGCTCACCCTGGCGGCCCAGTATTTGGGATCCGCCGGCTATGCAAAGGACCAACAGGGAATGTACTGCCTGGGAGGCCAGCCCTTAACCCTAACCCTGCTGTTTAACCAGGATAACAATTACCGCCGCCAGATGGCAAACACCGTTGCCCAGCAGCTGCACCTGGCGGGAATTTCAGTGGAGCTTCGGGGAAAAAGCTACGAGGAATACCGTGAGGCCTTGGAAAAAGGGGAGTACGACCTGTATATTGGGGAAATGGACCTGGGGGATAATTTTAACGTAGGCTTACTGTTTACCCCAGGGGAGGGCCACGGTTACGGCACCCCTTGGGAGAACCCCCTAAGGGAAAGCTATGAGGCCTTCCAGCAGGGGGGGATGGGCCTGGAGGAATTTTGGGAGGCTTACCGCAGCCAGCTGCCGGCAATCCCTCTTTTGTACCGCCAGGGTATGGTGGCCTTTAATAAGGACTACAGCTTGGACGTCAAAGCCGCCAAGGGCAATATTTTTTATAACCTTGCCCAGTGGTAAGGTAAAGCAGTCGAATTATAAGGCAATGCTTAAAAATGTTTGGCTCCATGAAAAAAATGCAAAATGTATGTATTGGAGCATTACTGCAAATGAAGAAGATACTGTTGTCCGTATGAAAAAACCATCGAGTTTCAAAGGGTACACAATGCGTATTTGGTTTATGAAAAATCTACTGGAGAAGCCATTGGCTTTGCCGGCATTGAAAAAGTTGACGACCGGGCATTTGCCTTGGGCCAAAATTTGTAGGCAAAGGCTACGGCAAACAAATTGTACTGCGGCTTTTGGAATACTGTAGGCAAGAACTGTGCGCCAAGGTATTTATCTATTCTACAAGGGAAAAAAATGCGGCATCCATCGCCTTAGCAGGATCTTTGGGTTTCCGTTTCATTAGCAAAAGGGAACAGGTGGGCCAGCGCAGCGGCGAAGGGTATACCATGTTAAATTACAGCATAAAGCTGTAATTGGCATCTTTTATTGCGGAGGTGAGGTAACCAGATTGCACCTGCTTGCACACTAAATTTTTATTATGAAGCAATAAAAATAGTAACAGTTGTTAAATTATTGTTTGCTGTAGACTTTCAATTTGGTTTATTTGTAACAATATTCTAAAAATGCGCCGCCAATAGCCTTTTACCACTGTTATTTTGTTGGAATATCCGTTATAATAACACTAAGTACACAAAGGTAAATGTGGTTTTAAAAGCGCGGGCCGTTGGGCAGCGCAGCTTTATAAAACCGCCATAAGGGTGTGGTGTGCCCAGCACAGGAAAGGAATGTGTGATATGATTAAATTTGAAAATCATCTTGGTTCCATAGAAATTTCTCAAAATTATTTTGCAAACCTTGTGGGCCATGCGGCGTCAGAATGTTTTGGCGTTGCCGGAATGGTGGAAAGTACCGCCTCCCAGGGGTTACGGTATATTTTAAAAAGGGAAGAAGCCGCAGATAAAGGCGTAAAAGTGCGTTATTCTGCCGACGGCTTGGTAATTGACCTGCACATTGCCGTAACCTACGGCGTAAATATTGCAGCTATTGTAAAAAGCATTGTAAACAAGGTGCGTTATACCGTGGAAGAGGCCACAGGCTTTGCCGTTGCCAAGGTAAACGTTTTTGTTGATGATATGAAACAATAATCCCCCAGCCCGGGCGCGGCCCGCGGCAGGAGAAGTAAGGAGTTGTTATAGGTGATAAATGGTAGCCAGTTTAAAAATGCCTTTGTATCTGGCGCAAACAATATTGCAAATTACAGGCAGCAGGTAGACGCTTTAAACGTATTCCCTGTGCCCGATGGCGATACCGGTACAAATATGTCCATGACAATCAGCGCAGCAAAACGGGAACTGCTCAATATGCCCGATACCGCCACAGTAGCGGAAGTTACCAAAAAAGCGGCCTCTGCCTTGCTGCGGGGCGCCCGGGGGAACTCCGGCGTTATTCTTTCCCTACTGTTCCGCGGTTTTTCCAAAGGTATGGAGGATAAAACAGAAGCCTCCGCGGCAGATATTTCCGCCGCCCTTAGCCTAGGTGTGGCCGCCGCATACAAAGCGGTAATGAAGCCCACCGAAGGCACCATCCTTACTGTGGCCCGCATGGCCGCGGAACACGCCGCTAAGCTGGTGGAGGAAAGCGAAGAGGAATTAACGGTCCCCTTCCTGTGGAACGAAATTTTATTAAGCGCCAAGGAGGCTTTGGCCCAAACGCCGGAAATGCTCCCAGTGCTGAAAAAAGCAGGGGTGGTAGATGCCGGCGGCCAGGGCTTTGTAGTAATTTGGGAAGGCATGAAAGCTGTTATTGACGGTGGGGAAATGGTTGCCAGCCAGGAGGACCAGCGTCAAAAACCTGCGGAAAAGAAAGCTATGGGCATTGCCGCAGAGTTTAACGACGGGGAAATTACCTTTGGCTATTGCACCGAGTTCATTGTAAATAAAGAGAATAAAAAGGCTGACAGCTTAAAGCTGCGGGCTTATTTGGAATCCATTGGCGACTGTGTTGTGGTTGTGGACGATGAGGACATTATTAAATGCCATGTCCATACCAACGAACCAGGCAACGCCATCCAGGCCGCTTTAAAGCTGGGGTACCTAACCAATATGAAAATTGACAATATGCGGGAACAGCATGGCCACAGCGGCCAGTCCGAGGCAGAAAAGGCCGCGGCAGCTACGGAGGAAAACCCGTTCCCCTACTGCGAAGTGGACCCCTCCAGGGAATTTGGTTTTGTTGCCGTTGCCGCCGGCGAAGGGGTAAAACAGCTGTTTTTGGATTTGGGCGTGGACCAGGTGGTAAGCGGCGGCCAAACCATGAACCCTTCCACCGAGGATATTCTTTCCGCAATTCATGCAACCCCGGCAAAGCGGGTTTTTGTACTGCCAAACAATAAAAATATTATTATGGCGGCAGAACAAACGGTAAACCTGGCAGACCGCAAGGTTTACGTTCTGCAAACCCGCAGCGTACCCCAGGGCCTTTCTGCAATGCTCGCCTTTGACCCCAACACAAGCCGCAAGGAAAATATGCTGAATATGATCAAAGCCTTTGAAAAGGTGGGCACCGGTTCCGTAACCTTTGCCGCCCGGGATAGTGATTTTGAAGGCCGTACCATTAAAAAAGGTCAGCTCCTTGCTATGGAAAACGGCAAGTTGTCCTTTGTAGAGGAAGATTTGAAAAAATCTGTGGTAAAGCTTACTGCCTCTCTCCTAAAAAAGTCACAAAATAAGGACGGTAACTTTATTACCCTTCTTTATGGCGAAGATGTTACCGAAGCCCAGGCGGAAGAAATTCACCTAGCGGTAAGCGAACGGGTGGGTGACCAGGCGGAGGTTGTTTTAATTAAAGGCGACCAGCCTGTGTACTATTTTGTCATTTCTGTAGAGTAATTTCAGCCCCCGTACAGGGGATAGCAGCTCCGGCCGGTTATGGCTGGGGCTGTTTTTCTTTTTGGAGGTATGGTGTGCTGCTGGGCTTTCCTCCCCATAGCAAGTTCGCATTTCTTTGTAAAAATTTGAAAAAGATGTTTTTTTCTTTATAGGCTATAGAAAATTCACACTTTGTTTAACCCCTAAAAACCAATATGCTATATAATAACAATACCACAGATTTGTAAAGGCCAAAACAGCTTGAAACTTAGCTATTCAGGGAGAGGGGAGTAATATGGTTCGGACAATATCGGCAGTTTTAACAGCCAGCTGCATGGCACTGCTGCTGTCGGGCTGTAATTTCAGCGGGGAAATTACAGCAATGGACCCCAACCAAGTACAGCTGCTTCAGTTTACCAGTATGGTGGAAGGGGAAGAAATTGCTGTAATTACTACAACAAAGGGGGAATTTACCATACGCCTTTTCCCAAGCGAGGCGCCAAAGGCCGTAGAAAATTTTGTCACCCTTTCCCGCCAGGGGTACTACGATGGAAAGGTGATTTTCCAGGAAGAAGAGGATAAGGACAAGGACGGTGTGCTGCAATTTATCAGCGGCGCGGCGGAGGATAAAAACAGCGGCAAATTTGTAGTTGGCAAGCCGGTAAAGCAGGAGTATTCCTGCAACCTGGCCCAATTCCCCGGAGCAGTTACGGCTTACCAGCCGGGCAGCGGCCCTATTGACAGCCGTTTTTACATTGTGGGTACCCGCCCGGTGGATGAAAGCACATTGGAAACCATTGCAAGGGCAAACTACCCGCAGCAGGTGGTGGATAAGTTCCGTGAAGTAGGGGGCTACCCGGAAAACTGGCTCAATGCTTCTATTTTTGGCCAGGTGATTGAAGGTCAGGAAACCGTGGACGAAATTATTGCCTGCGGCCAATTAGGGGAGCCTTTGGAAGAAGTGAAAATTGTTTCTATTGTAATAAAAGAATACAAACTGACAAATAATGATTGATTTTCTCACCTTTTTTGGCTAAAATATAAGGTAGCTTTCCCGCCTGCGTTATGGCGCAGAGGAAAAGGGCCGCTGCCTGCAGGCAATGCAGCCTAAAAAATAAAAAGGAAAAATAAAAGCAATGAGGTGCAAACCATGAAAAAATTATTGGCTATGATATTGGCGGCTGCGCTGGCAGCCAGTATGCTGACAGGGTGCGGCAACAAGGACGAAACAACCGACACTCCCAATAGTGATAACACCCAAGCCCCAACACAGCAGGGCGACGCCTCCCAAGCGGTGGAGCTGCCCCAGTTTGAAAAACCGGATAAGGAAAGCCAGGTCGCTATTATTGAAACCAGCGCCGGAACCATTAAAGTCCAGTTTTTCCCGGAATACGCGCCAAAGGCCGTGGAAAACTTTTTAACCCATGCCCAAAATGGCTATTACAACGGCCTTTCCTTCCACCGCGTTATTAACGATTTTATGATTCAAGGCGGTGACCCCAAAGGGGACGGCACCGGCGGCGAAAGCATTTGGGGCGAGGGCTTTGGCCTGGAAGTAAACAAAAACCTGCGCCACTTCCGGGGCGCCCTTTCCATGGCGCGGGCCAGCGACCCCAACAGCCAGGGCAGCCAGTTCTTTATTGTACAGGCCCCCCAGGTCAGCGACGACGTTTTGGAGGCTATGCGCCAGGTGGGCGTGAACTCCACTGGTGACGGCTTCCCGGACAATGTAGTGGAAAAATACGCCGAAGTAGGCGGCTACCCCTCCTTGGACTACGAGTACACCGTGTTTGGCCAGGTGTTTGAAGGCATGGATGTGGTAGATAAAATCGCCCAGGAAACAAAAACCGAGGACGCCAACGGCACTGTAGCAGAAGAAAACAGAACCATTATTACCTCCATTACAGTGGAACCAGCCTCCCAGCATTTTAATTATGCAGAATAGGGGTTCTCCGCAGAAATAATCAAGTTTTATACAGGGCTCAAAGGTTAATGGGCCAAGGGAAAGGACGTAAAAAGTATGTATCAGTTTGAAAAACCACAAAAAGGCAGCGAGGTTGCCGTAATTGAAACGGAAAAAGGTACCATTAAAGTGTACTTTTTTCCACAATATGCACCAAAGGCCGTGGAAAACTTTGTAACCCACAGCAAAAACGGCTACTACAACGGCATTACCTTCCACCGCGTTATTAACGATTTTATGATTCAGGGCGGCGACCCTCAAGGCAACGGCACCGGTGGCGAAAGCATTTGGGGCCATGAATTTGAGGATGAATTTACCGTAAAGCTGCGCAACTTCCGCGGCGCCCTTTCCATGGCCAATGCGGGCCCCTGCACCAACGGCAGCCAGTTCTTCATTGTACAGGCGCCCGCCGTTTCCGCCGATTTGCTCAGCCAAATGAAGCAGATGGGCGTCAACGAACAGGGCGAAGGCTTCCCCCAGGAGGTTGTAGAAAAATACGCCGAAATCGGCGGTACCCCCTGGCTGGACTACAAGCACACTGTCTTTGGCCAGGTGTTTGAAGGCATGGATGTGGTAGACGCCATTGCCGCCACCGAAAACAGCGATACCAAGGTGGTAATTAAAAAAATTACCATTGAACCAGCAGAAAAACACTTTGAATACTAATTGGACATAATATAGCAGGAAACCCTGCCCCCTATTTTCACAGGGGGCAGGGTTTTGTCTATTACAATATGAAGTACGCAATTAGTTTCCACAAGAACATCTAAGATAGGTAATTTTGCGATATTCGTTACCACAGTCACCGCAGAGGTAACCATCCCAGTAGCTCCAGTGTCCACAGGGGGCAAGTTCATTCTTTCGGCCAGTAACAGTCCGCATGGTAGTCCCACATTCACATTCAGGGCCTGCACGATCTTCCACATGAACATCGGCAAACGCAATAATACCAAATGTAAAGAGCATAGTGAACACTAAGATCATTGATAAAACTTTTTTCATGATTTCAATCCTTCCTATTTGTTTTTCTGAAATACTGTAATCGATTACAAGATCAATTATACATATAATTAAAAAATAGTAAATAGAATTAGTAAACAATTAAATTTAATAAAAATTGTTATTTATATCCTAATTATGACAAATATTATATAAAAGTGTCGAGTTAGATAAATTGGTAGAATAGAAAACTAATAAGAAATTTAGTATAAAATGAATAAAAATTGTTAATAAACCTTGTCTAACCAGCAAAACCTCTTGGCTTTCTACAACTATAATGTTAAAATGAAGCCAAGGATAATTCCTTATTTTTAAGTTTTTTACTTATTTGTAAAATACAGAAAGGACGTGTATTCCCATGAAACACATTCATAAAAAAATTAGCCTTGGGCTGTTGTGCGCCGCCATGCTGTGTAGTATGGCAGTTCCAGCTATAGCCCACGGTGGCCATGGCCACGGCTATGGAAGCAGCCAGGGCAATCTGCTTTGCGGCGGCACAGGGCTTTGGAGCGACAGCTGCTCCGTGGAAGGCGGCAGCGGCCTCCCCTGTGTGGATTTGCGCCCCAACGCCACCGGCTGGGACCGCAGTATGTATACCGCCCAAGCCTGCACCGTGGAAAGCGTAACCAGCAACGAAAGCAGCAATACAAAACAGGTTGTCCTTGTTTTTGAGGACGGCGCCCGCGCCACCCTGCGCCAGGATTTTTCCACCACACTCCAGGCAGGGGACAAGCTGCAGCCCGGCGATAAAATCGGCGCTATGGCACAAAACCCTGGCGCGCATCACACCTGCGTCCTGGTGGAAAAGGATGGCAAGTACCTCACTGCCGATGAAATCCGCCAGCAGGCCCTGCTGGATACCACCTGGCTGGGGTATCAGCAGGAGAGCTGCCTGCGCACCAGCGAAGGCTTGTGGGCCAACTACCATGTAAATCTGCCGGGCAGCGTAGGCATTTACGGCAAAGGCGACGTGTTCACCGGCAAGCCCTGTGTTGTAGAAAAAATTGCCCCTTTCCTGGGCGACGAGAATAATATGGAGGTCACCTTGCGCTTTGAAGATGGCACTGTGGTACGGCTGCGGCAGGACTTTGAAGCCGTTGTTACTGAAGGGCAGGAACTTCCAGCCAATGTCTTGGTAGGCTCCTATAAGGATAAGGATACCGGCGGCTCCGAGCACATTTCCCTTTCCGTGGAAAAGGACGGCAAGGCCTTAACCAGCAATGATATTTTAGAACAAAACATCATTAACACAACTGTCGCATAACATAAAAAATAGTTGAGCAAAGCGAAAGTATTTTTCTTGCAAAGCTTTGCACAAGGCGGGAAGGGCGAATAGCCCGCCCCGGCCTGCACATAGCTTTTTATTGCAAAGCAATTAAAAAAGCCGCCCTTAAGGGCGGCTTTTTTACGCTCTCCCCAAATAAGGGGGCCGTTTGCTATAGGATTTGGCTTTCAATAAACCCGCCGCCTAAAACGTAGCCGTCCCGGTAAAATACGCAGGACTGGCCTGGGGCAGGGGCCCGCTGGGGCTGGTGGAACGTAACCGTGGCCTTGCCATGGGGCAGCAGGGTCACAGTGGCGGGGGCCTCCGCGGCGCGGGAACGTATTTTTACGGCAGCCTCAATAGCTTCGCCAGCCACCTCCTGCTGCCACGCCGGGTGGGGCAGGGTGACGCACTGGCTCAGGGTAACCCCTAAAGCGTATTCCTCCCCGGCCCGGGCAAGGAAAATGCGGTTTGCCACCGGGTCAATGGATTGAATAAACACCGGGTAACCCAGGGCAATGCCCAGGTGCTTGCGCTGGCCCACCGTATAGTGGAGCAGCCCCTTGTGTTTGCCGCAGACAGTGCCATCAGGGGCAATAAACTCCCCCTGTTTGCTTTTGCCAAAATGGCGCTCAATGTAGGCGGGGTAATCGTCATCGGGAATAAAGCAAATTTCCTGGCTGTCTGGGCTGTTGGCGGAGGCTAAGCCCGCCTGGGCGGCAATGGCCCGCACCTCAGCCTTTTCCATCCCCTCCAAGGGGAGCAGCAGCATGGAAAGCTGTTCTTGGGTCAGCCGGTATAGCATATAGGATTGGTCCCGTCCAGGGCAGGCCGATTTCCTCAGCAGATGCACGCCTTCCCTATGCTCTATGCCGGCGTAGTGGCCGGTGGCAACGTACTGGCAGCCCAAGTCGCGGGCCTTTTCACAAATAAAGCGGAACTTTGTGGTGGGGTTGCACACAATGCAGGGGTTTGGGGTGCGCCCCGCCTTATACTCCAGGCAAAAGGGCTCTATTACATTGCGGCGGAATTCCTCATGGCAGGTAATAATATGCAGCGGAATCCCCAGTTGGCCCGCCACCGTTTGGGCGGCGGCCACAGCCCCCTGGTGGGCGGGGGAAAACTCAATTACGGCAGCCTCCACTTCATAGCCCTGCTGCTGCAAAAGGTGAACGCACACAGAGGAATCCACCCCGCCGCTTAAGGCAACCAAAACCTTGGGGGAAAAGGAATTATTCTTCATGGCAGCAGCCGTGGTCGTGACAGGCGTCACACTCGTCAATCACGCCCACAATGGGGGTGGGGTCAATGCCCAGGCGGGTGTAGTAATCGGCAATAGCGGCTTTAATGGATTGCTCCGCCAAAACAGAGCAGTGGACTTTTACCGGCGGCAGCCCGTCCAAAGCCTCCACAACGGCCTTGTTGGTAAGCTGCAGGGCCTCCTCAATGGATTTCCCTTTAATCAGCTCTGTAGCCATGGAGCTGGTGGCAATGGCCGCGCCGCAGCCAAAGGTTTTAAAGCTGACGTTTTCAATGATGTTGTTTTCTATTTTCATGTAAATTTTCATAATGTCGCCACATTTGGCGTTGCCCATTTCGCCAATGGCGTTGGCGTCGGGCAGCTCCCCTACGTTGCGGGGGTTGGTGAAATGGTCCAAAACTTTTTCAGAGTAAATCATAAATCTTCTTTCCTTTCAAGTTAAATTGTATGTGAACTTAGCTGCCGCGGAAAGGGCGGCGTTTTGGGTCACCTTTGCAGATTTTATAATATAATAACAAAATCGTTATTATATTTAAAATGCTCAAACTTTCAAAAACTTTCTTGCAGGGCTTTTGGCCCTAAGCCCCTGCTGTTGGGGCCTCCCTGGCCCACATCTTATGCAGGGCGCGCGCTATGCCTGTTCCTTCACAATTTCCTCCCAAAGGGGGGACATATCCCGCAGGGTTTTTACAATGGCCGGCAATGTTTCCAAAATGTAATCCACATCCTCCTGGGTGTTATAATCGGAAAGGGAAAGGCGGACAGAGCCATGGGCAACCTCGTGCTTTAACCCAATGGCCAGCAGAACATGGCTGGGGTCCAGGGAGGCGGAGGCGCAGGCGGAACCGGAGGACGCCATAATGCCGGCTAAATCCATCCGAAGCAGAAGGGCCTCCCCTTCCACCCCTAAAAAGGAGATGTTCACATTACCGGGCAGGCGGTGGCTGCGGCTGCCGTTTAGGCGGGAAAGAGGAACGGAGGAAAGGATGCCGTCAATCAGGCGGCCTTGCATGGCGGCAAGCTTTTTGGTGTTTTCTTCCATAGAGGCGCAGGCCAGTTCAATGGCTTTGCCCATGCCTACAATGCCAGCCACATTTTCCGTACCGGCCCGCTTGCCCCTTTCCTGGGCGCCGCCATCCAGCAGGTTATCCAAAGGCAGGCCGCGGCGGCAGAAAAACGCCCCCACGCCCTTGGGCCCATGGAACTTGTGGGCGGACATGGAAAGGAAATCCACTCCCAGCGCCTTTACATCCACAGGCACATGGCCTACCGCCTGCACCGCGTCGGTGTGGAACAAAATGCCGTTTTCCCGGCAGATTTGCCCAATTTCCAAAATAGGCTGCAAGGTGCCAATTTCATTGTTGGCAAACATAATGGAAGCAAGGCCCGTTTGGGGGGTAATTGCTTGCTTAAACTCCTGAGGGGAAACAAAACCTTCGCTGTCCACGCCAAGGTAGGTAACGGTAAAGCCCTCTTTTTCCAGGCGCGCCATGGAGTGGAGCAGGGCGTGGTGTTCAATGCAGGAGGTGATGATGTGTTTTTTCCCCTTCTTAGCAAGGCTGCGGGCAATGGGCTTCAGCCAGTTATCCGCCTCAGAACCGCCGCCGGTAAAAATAATTTCTCCCGGCTCGGCGTGGATAGCGTCCGCAACCTGCTGCCGCGCTTTAATGATGGCCTTGCTGGAAACAACTCCCAGGGAGTATAGGCTGGAGGCGTTGCCGTAATTCTCCGTGAGGAAGGGCATCATTTCTTTTAAAACTTCATCGGCAATGCGGGTGGTAGCCGCGTTGTCGGCATAAACAAATCTGCTCATAGGGTCAGCTTCCTTTCTATTGTACAGCCCAAAGGGGCCGGCAGGGGTTGGTTTTTATGGAAAGGCGGTGTTGCGCCGCCCTTAATACCTTTTTGGTACAGTTCAATTGTATACAAAATTAGTATAAAATTCAATAGGGTCATAAAAATTTAATTATTTGTATTTTGCCGCCTGTGCCACAGCAAGGGCGTCGCACCGTTCGTTTTCCGGGTGGCCCGCATGGCCCTTTACCCAAATAAAGGAAACCTGGTGCCGTTCCAGCTGGGTAAGCAGGCGCTCCCAAAGGTCGGGGTTCAGGGCTGGGTCCTTTTTGTTGCGCATCCAGCCGTTGGCTTTCCATTTGTACACCCAGCGCTGGGTAATGGCGTCAATTAAGTATTTGGAATCGGAATACAGGGTAACCTGGCAGGGCTCCTTCAGGCTTTCTAGGCCAACAATGGCGGCAGTAAGCTCCATGCGGTTGTTGGTGGTGCTGCCCTCCCCGCCGGAAAGCTCCTTTTCGTGGCCATTGTACCGTAAAATGGCCCCATATCCGCCAGGCCCCGGGTTGCCGGTGCAGGCGCCGTCGGTAAACAGTTCAATTTGTTTCAGAGGTTTAGACATAATCAATCCCTTTGCTTTCATAAAATAAAACCAATGGGAAAAGCAGGAACCCCCCAGCCGTAAGGGGGAAGCTCCAGGCTTTTCCAACCCATAAAAAAGCAGCCTCCAAAGGCCCCAAAAGCTGGACAAGGCTGCCAATGGAACCATTATAATAAACAAAGGGCTTTTGCACAAGGGGGGAAGGGGTATTTCTTGGCAGGTTCCCCAAAACAAGCTTAACAAGGGTTAACACAGTTAAAATAACCGCCAACGGCATCATTTTTGTTGTTATGCTGTTTTTTTGAGGAAATTCTTATTTTTGGGTGTTATGGTGCCTACATTTCAGGTTTTTCGTGTATACTCCCTTTTTTAAAGGCGAGGGGATATTTCCAAATAACTCCAAAAAGGATAGGGCCAGTAATCCCTGTGCCTATTTTTACCCTAAAACCTATTTTTATCCTAAAAAATGGGACTATAACCAAAAGCAAAACTTTTAGCAGCAAATCAGTATGCCCTTTAAAATTTTGGGTAAAATAAAGGAAAATCCCTAATATAAACAGGCAGTATATACAAAGCAAACAGGGGATTCCAAAGGGGGAGGCTTGACGGAAAAAGCCCAAAAGGCTATAATTAAAAAGATAAATAAAAATGCCCTTGTTTTTTCTTTTTTCTAATCAGCGTAAAAACCCGTGAAAAAACAGCGTTTTGGCGTGGTAAAATGTTAAGCTGCCGTTGCTTTTTTTTTGATAAAACAAACTTTTTATCATCCGCGGCAAATAGCCGGCAGGCCGTACCCAGCCTGGTCAAAAATGGCTGGGCAGAAAAAAGAAAAGGGGAAATCGGAATTACATATACTTCCTGCGGGTAAGAGGAATTACCGCAGTAAGTAGGTGAATAACCCCGCCAGCGGGGATAAATTTGAAACAAAATGAGAAAGAGGATTTGAGCGCCCGGACCATAGCTGCCAGGCACCGGATCGAACGGAACAAAGCCAAAAGAAAAAGCTTTCGCTTCTGGCAGAACCAATAGCCCAGCTTCTGCCCTAATTATTTTCATGAATTTTTTGAGAAAAAGCGCCCTTGGCGCTGGTTTATGGTACCCGGCGTAACAAAACAGCCGGGGAAAGTATGTTCAAATGGACGACCATAAGGAAAATAAGCAAAAAGTAATTGTTTTGTTTGGCCAATGGGAAGCTCAAGTCCTGTAAGCTTACTGTTACAGGAGGAAAAGAATGAATAACGAAAACACAAACGAGTTAAAAAACAACAGGCCCCAGGCCCCAAAGGCAGAAAAAACTGCAAAGGAAGGCCAGAAAAAGGAGGGTAGCTTGCGCCGCCTGCGTTCCAATAATAAAGCGGGGCAAAGTAAAGCCCAAAAGGAACCGGCAGCAGGGCAGGAAGGCAAGCCCGCCGCCAAAAACAACAGCAAAAAGCAAGCCTCTCCCCAGCAAAAAAACAAGGCCCCTAAAAGCAGCAGCAAAAAGGAAACTGTAAAAAAAGAAGCCAATATTATGGATACCATACAAAGCGTGAGCAAAGCAGTAAAGGAAGTTACTGAAAAGCTCCCCGCAGGCAAAGGCGGCAACCGCAGGGGCTCCCGTAAAAAAGGCGACGGCAAAAAAGCGGCGGTGCGCATTATCCCCTTGGGCGGCTTAAACGAAATTGGTAAAAACATGACCGTTTACGAGTGCGAAAAGGATATGTTTATTGTGGACTGCGGCCTGGCCTTCCCCGATGAAACCATGCTGGGCGTGGACATTGTAATTCCGGACTTTTCCTATGTTACAAAAAACAAGGAAAAGCTGCGGGGTATATTTATCACCCACGGCCACGAGGATCACATTGGCGCGCTGCCCTACCTTTTAAAGGAAATTAACACCCCGGTGTACGCTACACGCCTTACTATTGGGCTTATTAAAAATAAGCTGAAGGAGCACGGCCTGCTCAGCTCCGTTAAGCTGGTGGAAGTAAAACCCCGGGACGTTATTAAGGCCGGGTGTATGTCTGTAGAGTTTATCCGGGTAAACCATTCCATCCCCGACGCCTGCGCCATGGCAATCCACACCCCTGCCGGCGTTATTGTACAAACCGGCGACTTTAAAATAGACTATACCCCCATTGAGGGCGGTATTATCGATTTAGCCCGCTTTGGCGAGCTGGGGGCCAAGGGCGTGCTGGCCCTCCTGCCCGATTCCACTAACGCCGAAGTGCCGGGCATGGCCATGAGCGAACGCACAGTAGGCGCTTCCTTTAACCGGCTGTTCCAAATGGCCGGCAACCGCCGCATTTTAATTGCTACCTTTGCCTCCAATATCCACCGTATCCAGCAAATTATGGATTACGCCGAAAAGTTTGACAAAAAAGTAGCTGTATCCGGCCGGAGTATGGTTAACGTAGTGGCAACGGCTATGGAGCTTGGGTACCTTAAAGTGGCGAAGGATTTACTCATTGATATTGACGTGGCCAACAAGCTGCCCCCGGAACGGGTGGTGGTTATTACCACCGGCAGCCAGGGCGAGCCCATGTCCGCCTTAACAAGAATGGCTATGGGTGACCACAGGAAAATCAGCATTACTGCCAACGATTTTATTATTATTTCTGCCCGGCCTATCCCCGGCAATGAAAAACTGGTAGGCCGCGTTGTAAACGAGCTGATGCGCCTCGGCGCCGAGGTTATTTACGAAAAAATGTATGAAACCCATGTTTCCGGCCACGCCTGCCAGGATGAACTGCGGCTGATGATGAGCCTTACCAAGCCCCAGTATGTTCTGCCAATGCACGGCGAGTTTAAGCACCAGAAAAAGGTGCAGATGCTGGCCCAAAGCATGGGCATTAAGGAAGAAAATATTTTTATCCCCCAGTGCGGCGATGTGGTGGAACTGGACGGTGAAACCATTAAAATTGCAGGGGAAGTACCTTCCGGCGCGGTTATGGTGGACGGCCTTGGCGTAGGGGATGTAGGCAGCATTGTTCTGCGGGACAGAAAACACCTGGCCGAGGACGGCCTAATTGTAGTGGTTGCTACCATCAGCACCCGCAGCAAAAAAATTATTGCCGGGCCGGATATTATTTCCCGCGGGTTTGTTTATGTAAGGGAATCTGAAAGTATGATCAACCAAGCAAGGGAAATTGCCAAAGCCGGCGTAGAGGAATGTTTAAACGCTGGTATTCGGGACTGGACCAGCCTGAAACAGCGTATGAAGGACGATGTCAGCAAGTTTTTCTATGGCAAAACAAAGCGCAGCCCCATGGTGCTTGTTGTAATACAGGAGGCGTAGAGTTGCAAAGGCACGCGCCCCTGAACCTGCACCACGCGGAACCCCTAAAGGGAGGAAAAACCTATGAAAAAGAAATTGGTACTGTTTGCCCCTATGGCAGTGGCTATTGCCGTGTTGGATGTAATATCTGTCACGCTGGCCATTTACCAAAATAATATTTGGCTTGGCGGCGCAACGGCTATGGTGCTTGCCGCCTCCGCCTTTGCCTACTATAAAATATTTACGGTAAACCGTTCCATGAACCGGTTTTATAAAAACATGAGCCACACCCTTTCACCCTACCAGCAGGATGTTATTTTTTCTTTCCCCCTGCCCCTTACCGTTTCCAGCCCCAATGGGGAAATTTTGTGGTACAACGAGCAAATGAAGGAAAAGGTGTTTGCCGGGGAGGAAAGCTTTGGCTACAACCTGTCGGATTTATTCCCTACCATTAAAATGGACCAGGACTGCCCGCCCCAGGGCTATGGTGTGGATTACAAAGGCAAGCTGTACACAGCCTACCTTTTTAAATCCGGCCAGGATAACGAGGAGCTGAATGTTACCTACTTTTTTGACGATGATAAGCTCAAACGCATTGCCAAGGAATACTTTGCTTCCCGCCCGGCAGTAGGCTGGTTTATGATTGATAACTATGACGAGCTGCTGCAAAACGCCAAGGAAAACGAGCGTTCCCAGGTAATGGCCGAGGTGGAGTATGTAATTGAAACCTTTGTTTCCAACCACAAGGGCCTGGTGAAAAAAATAGATAAGGACCGTTTTTTGGTTGTTATGGAGGAAAGGTACCTGCGGGGCATTGTGGAGGACAGGTTCAGCATTTTGGATACCGTGCGTACCATTGAAGCAGGGGACAAAATGCCTGTCACACTTTCCATTGGCATTGGGCGGGATGCCCAAACCATTACCCAGGCAGAGGAAATGGCCCGCCAGGCTTTGGATATGGCCTTGGGCCGGGGCGGGGACCAGGCGGCTGTAAAAAACAAAAATGGCTACGAGTTCTACGGCGGCGTTTCCAAAGGGGTGGAAAAGCGCACCAAGGTAAAAACCCGTATTGTTGCCAACGCCCTCCAGGAGCTGATAGAGTCCAGCAGCAATGTGCTAATCCTGGGCCACCGCTTTGCCGATTTGGACTGCCTTGGCTCTGCCGCCGGCCTGTACTACCCCATTAAAGAAAACAGCAAGCCGGTAAAAATTATTTTTAACGAAAAGGCCAATATGGTTCAGCAGCTCCACCGGCGGTTGGTAGAAAACGGCTACGAGGACGCCTTTATCTCCCCGGAGGAGGCTGTAAACTATATTACAGAAAATACCCTGCTTATTGTGGTGGACGTACATACGCCCCATATTGTGGAATCCAAGGAGGTACTGGGCAGGTGTAAAAATATTGTCGTAATTGACCATCACCGCAAAATGGTGGATTATATTGATAACGCCGTTATTTTCCACCACGAGCCCTTCGCCTCCTCCGCCTCGGAAATGGTGTCAGAGCTGATACAGTATATGGGCGACAAGTACAGAATTAACGCCGTTACGGCGGAAGCCCTGCTTTCCGGCATCATGCTGGACACAAAAAACTTTATTATGAAAACAGGCGTGCGCACCTTTGAGGCCGCCGCTTACCTGAAAAAAATGGGGGCCGATACAGTAGAGGTAAAACGGCTGTTTGCTTCCACCATGGAGGCCTACCAGGAGCGCTGCAAGGTGGTTGCGGCAGCAGAAATATACCGCCGCTGCGCCATTTCTGCCACAACGGAGCCCATTGCCGAGGCTAAGGTAGTAACCGCCCAAGCAGCGGACGAGCTCTTAAATATTGACGATGTGGACGCTTCCTTTGTTATGTACATGGAAACGCCCACAAGGGTTTCCATTTCGGCCCGGAGCATGGGCAAGGTAAACGTGCAGCTGATTATGGAAAGGCTGGGCGGCGGCGGCCACCTGAACATGGCCGGGGCCCAGGTTTCTGATATTGATATGAATGAAGCAAGAACACAGCTGCTTGCGGCCATTGACGCATATTATGAAGCAATGGGCGGCCAATTACAGCAGGCCCCGGCAGAAAAACTGCCGGAAAAGGCCCAGGTTAAATAAAAGGAGGAAGTTGCAATGAAAGTAATTTTAACACAGGATGTGAAAGGCACCGGCAAAAAAGGGGAGCTGGTAGAAGTAGCGGACGGTTACGCCCAAAACTTTTTAATTAAACGGGGCGTGGCCATTCCCGCCAACAAACAGGCTATGGGGGAAATGAAGTCCAAGGAGGCGGCAAAGCAGCATAAAATAGAGCTGGAAAAACAGGCCGCCAACGAAACTGCCCAAAAGTTAGAGGGCAAAACCGTAAAGCTTACCGCGAAGGCCGGCGCCAATGGCAAGCTGTTTGGCTCCGTAACCTCCAAGGAAATTGCGGAAGCCATTGAAGCCCAAATGGGGGCCGCGGTGGATAAAAAGAAAATTACCCTCAGCAGTGAGATAAAAGCCTTTGGTACATATAATATTGAAATTAAGCTTTACCAGGGTATTTCCGCCAAAATGTTTGTTACTGTAACGGAATAACCCGGCCCGCAGGCCAAAAAAATAGGGGAAGGAGGAACAGCCATGGCAGAAAACCCATTGCAGGAGTTTTCCCAGGAGCAGCAGCCCTACAGTATGGAGGCGGAGCAGTCTGTCCTAGGGGCAATTTTGCTGGAGCCGGAATGTATCGCCCAGGTTTTGGAGTACCTTTCCCCGGAAAGCTTTTACCGCCAGCAGCATAAGGAACTGTTTGCCATTATGCTGGCCATGTTTACCTCCGCCCAGCCCATTGACGTTGTTACCGTTTTGGAACAGGCCAAAAAGGACCGGGTGTTCCCTGGGGAAAACGAGGTCAAGGTTTACCTGACCCAGCTGGCCCAAACCGTCCCCTCCATTATCAATGTAGAATCCTACGCCAAGGTGGTGCAGGAAAAATACTACCTGCGCAGCCTCATTGGCATCGCCCGGGATATTATCAGCCATTCCACCGACGGCGATTCCACCGCCCGCAATTTAATGGAATTTGCGGAGCACAAGCTGTTTGAGCTGCGCCAAGGCAAGGACAGCGGCGGCCTTGTCCGGGTGGACCGGGCCATTTACGAATTGTACGACCATCTCCAGCGCCTTTCCGGGGAGGATAAAGACGCCTTTGCCGGCATTTCCACCGGTTTTTCCGCCCTGGACCAGGTAACAACCGGGTTAAACAGGTCGGACCTTATCCTTTTGGCGGCCCGCCCTGCTATGGGTAAATCCACCTTCGCCTTTAACATCGCAGCCAATGTGGCAAAGCAGGGCAAAACGGTGGCCATTTTTTCTTTGGAGATGAGCCGGGAACAGGTGGTAAGCAAGCTCCTTTCCACCGAGGCCCTAATACAGGGCACAGCCATGCGCACAGGCAACCTTTCGGCGGACGAGTGGACCCGCCTGGCTATTTCGGCCCAAACCATTGCAAAAATGTCCCTTTATATTGACGATACCCCCGGTATTACCGTGGCGGAAATGAAGGCGAAGCTCCGCCGGCTGCGGGAACTGGATTTGGTCATTATCGACTATTTGCAGCTTATGGCCTCCGGCCGCAGGATTGAAAACAGGGTGCAGGAGGTTTCCGAAGTTACCCGGAACCTGAAAATTGCCGCCAAGGAGCTTAATGTGCCCTTGGTGGTGCTTTCCCAGCTTTCCCGCGGGCCGGACAAGCGTACAGAGCATAGGCCGGTCCTTTCCGATTTAAGGGAATCCGGCTCCATTGAACAGGACGCCGACCTGGTAATGTTCCTTTATAGGGACGAATATTATGAAGAAAACACAGAAGATAAGGGCCTGGCAGAGTGCATTTTGGCCAAAAACCGCCACGGCTCTACCGACACAGTGAAAATCGCCTTTGACGGCGCCCACAGCCGGTTTATGAGCAGGGAGATATACAGAGATGCACCGTAAAATTTTACAAACCATACAGCAGCACCAAATGCTTTCCCCAGGGGAACAGGTGGTGGCAGGGCTTTCCGGCGGTGCAGATTCTGTGGCCCTGCTTTATTTTTTGTGGAGCATCCGCCGGGAATGGAACATAAAGCTGTTGGCCTGCCATGTAAACCACTGCCTGCGGGGGGAGGAATCCCAGCGGGACGAAAGCTTTTGCCGCCAGCTTTGCGCCGGGCTGGAAATCCCCTTGGCTGTTTACACCGTAAACGCCAGGGAGCAGGCCAAGGCGGCCGGCCTTTCTGTGGAGGAGTACTCCCGCAATTACCGTTATGCCACCTTCCAACAGCTTTGCCCAAAGGGCGGCAAAATTGCCACAGCCCACACCCTCAGCGACAAGGCGGAAACCCTGCTGTTCCATATTGCAAGGGGCACAGGGGTGAAGGGGCTGGAGGGGATCCCCCCGGTGCGTGGCAACATTATCCGCCCCTTAATCCATTGTACCAGGGAAGAAATAGAGGGGTACTGCTGTCGAAATGGGCTAAAATATGTTACGGACAGTAGTAATTTAACAGATTTATACACAAGGAACAAAATTCGCCGCCAAATAATCCCCCTTTTCCGGGAACTGAACCCTGCCTTTTACCAAAGCGTGGAACGGCTGGCCCGCCAGGCCCATTGGGAAAACGACTTTATGGAGCAGGAGGCTGCCCGCCAGGCCCAGCTTTTGGCCCTGGGGGAAAACCAGTGGGACAGGGAAGCCTTTTTGCGCCTGCACCCGGCAATGCAGAACAGGGTTGCAGCCCAGTGGCTAAAACAGTGGGGGGCCCCGGTTTCGGCAAAAAAAATAGGGGAAATGGTACAGGCAGCCCAAGAGTCCGTCACGGTGGAAGTAGTAAAGGGGAAATACTTTACAGCTTTAAACACCCTGGAGCTGCGGGAAAAACAGGAAGTGCAGCCCTATTTCCAAATTCCCTTTGCCTTGGGGGAGTTCCAGCTTTACCCGGGGCGCAAAGTAACTATTTTATTGAGGGAATATAAAATTATTGAAAATAATTGCCAAAACATCTTAAAAAGTGCCTTGGATTATGATAAAATAAACCATACTGCCCTGCTTCGGCAAAGAAAAAGCGGGGACAAAATAGAATTTGCCCATACAGGCTGTACCCGGCCCGTTAAAAAAATTTTTAACGAGGCAAAGCTTACTTTAAACGAACGCTCCCGCAGGGTAATACTGGCTGACGAAGCTGGGCCCCTTTGGGTAGAAGGCTTTGGCCCGGCCCGGCGGGCAGCCGTGGGAAAAAATACGAAACAAATTGTAACAATAGAGGTGGGGGAATCAAATGAAGTACAACATGAAAGATGACATTCTGCATATATTATTGTCAGCAGAAGAAATAGACGCAAAAATACAGGAAATCGCCGAACAAATTACCAAGGACTATGAAAACAAAAACCTGCTTATGGTAAGCGTCCTTAAAGGTTCCGTTGTTTTTATGGCAGATTTAATGCGGGCTATTAAGATTCCGGCAAGGATTGACTTTATGTCCGTTTCCAGCTACGGCAAGGGAACAGCCTCCAGCGGCATTGTAAAAATTATTAAGGATTTGGATATCCCCCTGGAAGGGTACGACCTGCTGCTGGTGGAGGATATTTTGGACAGCGGCAAAACCCTGTACCACCTGCGGAGCATGCTCAGCCAGCGCAAACCAAACAGCATCCGCATTGCAACCCTGTTAAATAAACCCGCCCGCCGCGAGGTGGATATCCAGCCGGATTATTCCTGCTTTGATGTCCCCGATGAGTTTGTGGTGGGCTACGGTTTGGATTTTGATGAAAAATATAGGAATTTACCTTTCATTGGCGTGTTAAAGCCTCAAGTATACACAAAATAAAAGGAGTATCCCCAAAATAAGGCCCGCCCTTATTTTGGATAAAAACCCTGGCAGCCCCAGGCAATGTTAAGGAATAGGAGTGAAACGCAATATGCTAAAAAACACCAAAGGCGTAGGTATGTACATTGCCATGCTGGTACTGCTCAGCCTTTTGGCCGTGGCAATGTTCTCTATGGGCAAGCCGGTAAGCAAGTATAAATACCACGAAATTATCAATTACTTTAAGCAGGACCAGGTCGAAAATTTTGTGGTGGACTTTAATAACGGCGACCTTTTGGTTACAGTAAAAAACCAAAAGGAGCAAGTGCTGTACGAGCTGCCGGACATCGGCCTTTTTCTTCAGGACATACGTCCCTATGTGGAAAAGTACGAGGTGGACCACCCGGACCAAGTATTTGAGCACGATTATATCCCGGCGGAGCCAACGCCTTTTTGGATTTCTATGCTGCCAACCATAATTTTGGTGGTGCTGATGATTGTTTTTTATGTGCTTATGATGCGCCAGGCAGGGGGCGGCGGCGGTAAAATGGCCTCCTTTGGCAAGGCAAAGCCAAAACCTTTGGATGATGGCCGCAAGGTTACCTTTGCCGATGTAGCCGGCGCCGACGAAGAAAAGGAAGAATTGGTTGAAGTCGTTGAATTTTTAAAGAACCCCAAAAAGTTCAGCGCCTTAGGCGCCCGCATCCCCAAAGGCGTTTTGCTTATGGGCCCTCCCGGTACTGGTAAAACCTTGCTGGCCCGGGCTGTTGCTGGGGAAGCCGGGGTACCCTTTTTCTCTATTTCCGGTTCCGACTTTGTGGAAATGTTTGTAGGCGTGGGCGCCTCCCGTGTCCGCGACCTGTTCGACCAAGCTAAAAAAAGCGCGCCCAGCATTGTTTTTATTGATGAAATTGACGCTGTTGGCCGCCACCGCGGCGCAGGCTTAGGCGGCGGGCACGATGAACGGGAGCAAACCCTAAACCAGCTGCTGGTGGAAATGGACGGCTTTGCCTCCAACACAGGCGTTATTGTTATGGCTGCCACCAACCGCCGGGATATTTTGGACCCCGCCCTGCTGCGTCCCGGCCGTTTTGACCGCCAAATTGTAGTAAGCTACCCGGACATTAAAGGCAGGGAGGAAATCCTGCGGGTACACACAAAAAATAAACCCATTGGGCCAGATGTAAACCTGGGCACCATTGCAAAAACAACGGCAGGCTTTACCGGCGCCGATTTGGAAAACCTGGTGAACGAGGCTGCCCTCCTTGCCGCCAGGAAAAATAAAAAAGCCATTACCATGGAAGAGATTGAAGCAGCAACCATTAAAGTAGTTGCCGGGCCAGAGAAAAAAAGCCATGTGGTGCCCGATAAGGATAAACGCCTTACCGCCTTCCACGAGGCTGGCCATGCCATTGCAACCTACTACAGCAAAACCCAGGACCCCGTCCACGAAATTTCCATTATCCCCCGCGGTATGGCTGGGGGCTATACCATGTCCCTGCCGGCGGAGGATAAAAATTACGCCACCCGCAAGGAAATGTTTGAAAACATTATTACCCTTTTGGGCGGGCGCATTGCGGAACAGCTGGTGCTGGACGATATTTCCACCGGCGCCTCCAACGACTTGGAGCGCGTTACTAAAATTGCCACCAACATGGTTACCCGCTACGGCTTTAGTGAAAAGCTGGGGCCCTTGGTTTACGGCCAAGACCAAAACGAGGTATTCCTTGGCCGGGACTTTGGCCATACCAGGGATTACTCGGAAAATGTGGCTTCGGAAATTGACGCCGAGGTGCGGCGCTTTGTAGATGGCGCTTACGAAAAATGTACCCAAATCCTCCAGGAGCACATGGAGCAGCTCCACCAGGTGGCGGAGTACCTGTTCCAGTATGAAAAACTGAACGGGGAAGACTTTGCCAAAATTATGGAAGGGGAGAAGGACGCCGTTTACGCCGCAAGGGAGCAGGAGGCAGAAAAACGCCGCCAGCAGCACAAAGGGGAAGCCCCTGGCAACCAGGAAGAAAAAATAAAGGCCATGTCCCAGGAATATGTGTATGTAGAACCAGCCCCAATCCAATCAGAAAGCGAGGAAGAGGAACCTTCCTTGCAGCAGGCCCCATCGGCCCAGGCAGAGAAGGGCGCGGGAGAACCTGCCCCGCAGCAGGCCCAGGAAAAGGAAGATGAGGCCCCTTCCCAAGAATAGGCGGGCTTTTGTGGGGCATTCAGCCCCACACCCCCTTTAGGGGTGCTCCGCCCCCAAACCCCAGGCCCAAAACTTACAGCGGTGCACCGCTGTAAGTTAGCAAGTTGGGCTATGCCCAACTTGTGTTTCTTTTTGGTATCAAAAGAAATATGGAAAAGAAACAGCAATTCAGCGGGGATACCCGCTGAATTGGCAGTAAGTTCGCTTTGCGAACTTGTGGCCCCACGCTGTGGGGCTGGCGGTTGCCCGCACTTGGGGAGTGTTTGATTATAATAGGTCGTGTATTCACACATGACCAATTTACAAGGAACACTCCCCTGCGTGAGGCCAATGCCGCCCAAAGGAGGGGGGCGGCATTCCCGCTGTGCTATGTTATAGGCACTGGCCTCTAACCGTTAGAGCCCAAAAATT
>CAJTSZ010000003.1 GCA_910578755.1 uncultured Oscillospiraceae bacterium
GATGAACCTGCAACAGTTCCAGGGGACGACGAACAAAAAGACCCTGACGGTAGCGATGAACCTGCAACAGTTCCAGGGGACGATGAACAAAAAGACCCTGACGGCAGCAATGACCCTGCAACAGTTCCAGGAAACGGAACCTTGGGGTCAACAGACCCCGAAGAACTCCAGGAAAGAGTTGCTTCTAAAGAGGCTCAAATCCGCTTAATTCGTTCCGACTGGAAAGACGCAATTATAGAAGACAGCGGCATTTATACCATTTCCAATTCTTTAATTGCTGACAGTAACGATAAATACCAAATGGTATTGCTTCCTACCGAAGATAATTCAGAAATTGGTACTGGTACTGACAAAGAATTTGAAGCCTTTTTTACAGGTAAAACCGCGGATGATTACGAGGGCGCCCTCTTTATTCTGCGCCGCGGCCAGAATTTTGATACATCCGTCAGCGTTTTACATAAATATGTAGACAAAGGCGCTATTGCGGTTATCAACAACCAAAATGATTTTGAAAGCATTTCCTACTGGCAGGGTTACTACAAAAACTATGCCCCAGTATTTACTGTTGAAAAAAGCATTGGTGATACACTTGTAGCAGATTTAACCCCCGGGGAAAGCTACCTGTTCCAGTTCACAGCGGCAGAAGACCTGACCAGCACTTCGCTGAAAGACGGAACTGCTTATCCTGCTGCGGATACTTCCATTGGCCCGGTAAAAGAAACCTATGATTTAAAACCGGACTTAGCAGCTCCTGGTTCCGCCATTATCTCTACTTACTTTAATAGGGATGGTTCCGATGATTACGAGTATTCCTATACGGCAATGAATGGTACTTCTATGGCAACGCCTCACGTTTCCGCCATTGCAGCCCTCATTCGTCAGAAATACCCAAGCCTTACTGCTTTGGAAATTAAATCCCTCTTAGTAAACACCGCAAGCAGAGAAGCATTTGCTGATGATATCAGCCGTATGGCAGTAGGCGCAGGTATGGTTGACCCAGCCGCAGCCCTTGCCGCCGCGGAAGATATGGTGACTATGACAACAGTAAACAACCATGCCTATGTGAACAACAACGGCACGGTTGAAGCAAGAGAGGCCACCACTCCAACCATCAGCATGGAATTTGTTCCACAAGGCGAAGCAGCAACAAGAACAGCCGAAATTACAGTAAAAAATGCCAAGAGCAGCCCTCATACATATGATATTACTTTGGTAAACCCTCGATTTACTGAGGTAAACGGCAGTACTTCCGCAACAACCAAAAATGGTGTCTTTACTGTAGATGAAAGCAGCATTACTGTTCCAGCAAACGGCAGCGCCACCTTTACCTTGACCGCTGCTGTTCCGTCAACAGATACAAACGGCTCTTACGAGGTAACTGTTGTTTTGACCGAAAATGGAGGCGACAGCGTTCTTTCCTCCCCGGCAGCAGTTGTTGTATACACTGCCCCTGCAATTCCTCCAATGCTGGATCCTCCAGTAAACGCTAATTTCACCTACTTGCACAGCTCTGTGTTCTCCTCCGGTGAAAAAGCACAGCTGAAAGATTTTGGGTGGCATGGCAGTGACACTACCTTCTTCCAGTACCGTTTCCGCGACCCCAACGTTTTCTCCTGGCAGCCTTTCCTCTACACAACAGAAGGCGAAGTTATGGGCTATATAGACGAAGCCCACGAAAACACCTGGGAACAGTGGGATTGGTGGTGGGAGGACAGCATTGGAAGCTGGTACACCCCATGTACCTTAACCGAAAATACAAACCAAGGCAAAGATTCCACATGGACAGTAACCTCTACAGGAGAACTGCAGGATATTCCAGAGGGTAAATACGAATTACGCCTGCTGGTGCGCCATGCAGACGGAAAAGGCAAGGTAGTTAAAGTTTCCGATTTCTGCGTTGACAATGCCCTGCCAACACTGACACTTTCCAACGGCAGCGGTTCCCAGTGGACAGGTGTTGCAGCTGACGATAACGTTGTGTTCAGCGGCAACATTTTCGATACCTTTACAGAAGAAATGAAGGATGCAGGCATCAATTCTGTTCTGAACCAACGCCTGTTCAGCAAAACAACAAGCCAGCAGGATAACATTGTAGTTGTAAGAATTGGCGACAATGATTACCGCGCAGAAATTGACGAGGAAGGCAACTTCACCGTTACCGTTCCCAAGGCAGAGGCTGCCGGCAAGGCCGTGGTATACTATGGCGACCACTTCCTGCCCCAGGGTGATGACCGCAAGCAGGACACCTTCAAGGACGGCTTTGCCCCAGACGCTCTTTCTTATGCATTCATGCCAGAATGGGCTGTGAACTATATGACCAATTTTGCATACAGAGCAGCTAACATGGATACCATGAATGTCACCTTGACCTACCCCGGCGCCCCAACAGTTGACCCGGGCAACCCTGGCGAACCTGACAACGATTCCACCGGCGGCGGTTCCTTCTCCTCCAGCAGCAATGATTCTAAACCGGCAAACGCACCATCTGCCAATGTTGGAGCAGACGGCGCAGTAAGCGCGGCAAAAATCAGCGGCGATGCGAAAAAAGCAGTAAGCAACGCGAAAAACGGCAAAGCAAATGTAAACGTAACCAATGCAAAAACCGTTGGTGTAGCAGCTTTAAGCAACATGGCCAAAGCAGCAGCCAAAGAAAACGTTGCATTGACTATGACAGCAAAAACCACCGACAAAAACGGCACGGTAGTTGCTTACTTGAAGTTTAACGCCGCAAAAGCAGCTGAAGCAGTAGCAAAAGCAGAAGTTAAGGAAGTAAAACTTGGTGTGGAACTGAACACAAAGAACACCAAGAACGTAAACAGCCTGTTCAAAAAATGGTTTAAAAACAGGAACATCATAGTAATAAAAATGGCGCAGAAAGGTGAATTTGGCTTTACAGTAGAAACCGTAGTAAAAGCAGACTTGAAGGGCTTCAACAAAAATACATTGAAGTTCTACAACTACAATGTTGCTACAAACACCTACAAAGAACTTATCAACCCCAATTACACCATTGACGCAAAGGGCTTTATACACTTTAACACAACAATGGGCAACTATGTAATTATTACAGACGAGCCTCTTGTAAGAAAATAAGTACAGCCCCAAAAAGGCCGGCCGAAAGGCTGGCCTTTTTCCTTATTACTTGTTGTTTGGAAACAGCCTGCGCTGCCTAGGCCATATTTCTTTTGGAAGTATTCAGCCACTTCCAAACCTGTACTGCTGGCCCTGTACGGCCCCAGGCCCAGCCCCTTCCGCAGAGCCTAGGGGGAAATGCCCCGCAAGGCCAATGACGCCCAATGGAAGGAAAGGGGCGGCATTCCCGCTGCGCTGACCTCTAACTATTAGGGCCTGGGAGCTTGGTAAAACCGAGCGCAGGCTAGGTTCTGCCCCACCTTTGGGCAGAACCATGGCCATGTATGACTTGTGCGGCTAACTGCCACCGGCAAATTTGGGGGCCAGGGAGGCCCCATTAGCAGAGGTTTGGAGGCCGCCGACGCCTCCAAAAAATGATGTGGTTTTGAAACGAGTTGACAACCCGTTTTTCCTAGTACAAAGTTGTATAAATATCCATTTTTTGTTAATCCCCACAGGATTTACTATTGAATTTTCGTCATTTTTACCCAATAATTTTAAAATTATTATAATTTCTACTAATTTTACTAAATTATTATGAAACATATTGATTTTACTACATTTTTTAATTAAAATATATTCAAAAGTATACGTTGTGTTCGGCGTTTGCTGCCTTGTTACAAAAAAATTGTTCGGGTTCCCCTGCCCTTTCAATGTATTTCCCGTGCAGCAGCATTGCCTTGAACCTTTGTTTGCCGAGTTGTCCTTATAATGATCTTTAAGAAAAAGGCCCAGGCCTTTTTCTTCCGCATAATATTTATGCGGAAGGTTTCCAGTATTCCCCACTAATATGATCATTAAGGCGCTCGGCTTTTTATTTTTTCCTATAACCTGTGGGAAAAATAAAAAGGGCCAAGCAAAAAAACGCCGAAAAAACAGCCTTTTAAATTCAATTTGGGAGGATATAAAATGAAGAAAAACATGACGGATATTCTTGAAAGAATATTCAAGAAGCCCTTGTACCGCATTTTTGCTGTATTGCTGGGACTTCCTACATTCTTAGTGTCCTTCATTGTGTACTGCGTGAAAAAAAGCAGCTTTGCAAAGACGGACAAAACTGCTCAGCTAAAGGCCAGCATTTTGCGGGAACTGGAAGCCAGCGGTAAAAAACAGGCACTTTACGAGGAAACAAAGCAGTTCCTCCAAAACAAGCAGGCATTTTTCAAAAAAACTTCCAACAATTTGGACAAGCAAGTGGAGGAAACCTTCCAAAAAGAGCTGGACAAACTGGTGGAAAAACAGCTGCAGGCCTGTGAAGAATACAAAAGTTCTTTCCGCCCTGTTACCCTGCTCAACGTAACAAAGGACCTTTTAACAGAAAACAGCCTTTTCCTATTGTTTTCTGTTATTACTTCCCTGCCGCTGTACCTGTTGCTGCTAATTTACAGCAACCCTTATGCCAAATACATATTTGAACGCCTGGTTATGATGGTATTTGTACTGTTTGGCGTAGTATTTTTGGTATTTACTATTTTGCATATGTCCCCAATGGACCCTGCCGTAAATATTCTTGGGCAAACGGCTACCCCGGAACAAATTCAGGAATTTAACCGGGTTTACGGCTTGGACGAACCTTACCTAAACCAGCTGTTCCGTTCCTTTAAGGGCCTTATTACTATGGACATGGGCCGTTCCTACGCCGGCAATGAAATTGTATTTGAAGCCATTGCCCGCAAATTCCCCGTTACTTTGCAGGTTACATTTGCTTCCCTTGCCGTTGCGTTAGTACTGGCTATTCCTTCCGGTATTGTTTCTGCAGTAAAGCCTTACTCCACTTTTGACTATGTTTTCATGCTTATTGCCCTGCTGGGCCTTTCCATTCCAAACTTCTGGCTTGGCTTGGTGCTGATACTAAACTTCTCCATTAACCTGCAGTGGCTGCCGGCTACTTACTCCTCAACGGATTGGGTTACCTTAATTATGCCAGCCATTGTGCTGGGTACCGGCCTTTCCGCCAGCGTGGCCCGTATGACCCGTTCTTCCATGCTGGAAGTAATTAACCAGGACTACATTACCACAGCAAAGGCTAAAGGTTTAAGCAGCCGCACCGTTATTTTGCGCCACGCCTTGGGCAACGCCATGATTCCTATTGTAACTGTAATTGGTTTGCAGTTTGGCGGTATGCTGGGCGGCTCTGCCGTAACAGAAAAAGTATTTAACATCAACGGTATTGGTAGCTACATTGTTGATAAACAGTTTGTTCCCGATATTCCTGTTGTTTTGGCCGGTGTAGTTTACGTTTCTGTTATTATTAGTTTGGCTAACCTTTTTGTAGACATTTTGTACGCCTTCTTGGATCCTCGTATCAAGTCTAAAATGAAGAACTATTAAAGGGAGGATTTACTGAAATGAGCAATAACAGCAATGCAAATTACCTGAAGCGGGAGAAAAAGAGAAAATTAAGCCGTTTTGTGGAATACAAAACAGCTACCTTTGCTACAGGGATCACCTTCGCTATCTTTCTGGTAATTTTGGGCGGCTCCTTTGATTTTGCCACCCAATCCTTCCAAATGGGCAGCGTTACCCTTTCCCTTGTTTTTCTGGTTTCTTCCATAATTCAGGGTTTGGTTTCCTATAAAATTCAAAGCGATATTTTAAAGCATGGCGATATTAAAGATTCCACACGCAAAATTGGCTTTGTTATGCTGCTTTTCCTGCTGACAGCCAACATCTTTATTGCTATTGCCGCCTTTACCCTGGTAAAAAAGGACAAAGGAATAGAATATACCCTTTCCATTTACGCCCTGCTTACATCCCTGATTGTTTTTATGATTTCTGCCCTGAACCTGTTTAAAGAATATGTTGCCAACACCTTTATGCTTGGCATGGGGCTGCTTGCCTTTCTTTCCATGTTCTACCTGGCAGTGATGGTGCTGGTACACAAATTTGTACACCACAAGGATGTGGACAAACGGATGAAGTGGGTAGGCTATCTGCTAATTCTCAGCGCCATTTCCGGCAACGTGTTCGCTTTAATTTTGGGCCTGATTATTATTACAAAAATTAAACGGGCCGGTGATGAAATTTCTGTGGAATGGATTGAAGTAATCCGCCGTTTGTTCCGCAACAACATGGCCATTATTGGTATGCTGGTGGTAACGGTTCTCCTTTCCATTTCTCTGTGCAGCTACCTGACCTTTGATTATTCCATTGCTACGGACAACAACTACAGCGCTCTGCTGCAACCCCCCAGCATTGAATACCCCTTTGGTACTGACGACTACGGCCGTTGCGTATTTACCCGTATTGTATTTGGCGCCCGCATCTCCCTGGCTGTTGGTATTGCCACCACCGTTTTGCCTATTATTGTGGGCGGCGCCCTGGGTGCTGTTTCCGGCTTTTATGGCGGTAAAACAGACAACATTATTATGCGCCTTTTGGACGTGCTGTACGCCGTGCCTGGTATCCTTTTGGCCATTGCCATTGTGGCTGCCTTTGGTACCAGCACAAGCAACCTGATTATTGCCCTTTCCATTGGTTCTGTACCAACCTATGCCCGAACGGTGCGGGCCAGCGTAATGGGCTTGGCCGGCAGCGAATTTGTTGAAGCGGCAAAGGCCTGCGGCGCCAAGGACCATATTATTATCTTTAACCACATTATTCCAAACTCTTTGGCACCAATTATTGTCCGCGCTACATTAAGCATTGGCGGCGCTGTGCTTTCCACCAGTAGCTTAAGCTACTTAGGGTTAGGCGTTGAACCCCACGTTCCAGAATGGGGCAACATCTTAAAAGCCGGCAGCACATACCTGGAAACAAACCCTTACTTGGCAATTTATCCTGGTCTTGCAATCATCCTCTTGGTGCTGGCCTTTAACTACATGGGCGACGGCCTGCGGGATGCCCTTGACCCGAAACTGAAATAACATAGGAGTGAAAAGATGGATAGCATTTTAAAAGTAAATAATCTGCATGTTCACTATGTTACGGACGATGAAGTTGTAAAAGCCGTAAACGGTATCAGCTTTGAGCTGAACCGCGGCGAAAGCCTTGGCCTGGTTGGCGAAACCGGCGCCGGCAAAACCACCACCGCCCTTTCCATTATGCAGCTGGTGCCAGACCCACCAGGGCTGATTACCGAAGGTGAAATTATTTTTGAAGGCAAAAACCTGATTTTTAACACGGAAAAGGAAAACCAGAAAATCCGCGGCAACGGTATTTCTATGATTTTCCAGGACCCTATGACCGCCCTGAACCCAATTATGACCGTAGGCAACCAGCTTACCGAGGTTGTATTGCAGCATAAAAAATGCAGCAAGGCGGAAGCAACCCGGCAGGTAAAGGAGCTTTTGGAAACCGTAGGGGTAAAATCGGACCGGTTTAACGACTACCCCCACCAGTTTTCCGGCGGTATGAAGCAGCGCGTGGTTATTACCATGGCCCTGCTTTGCAACCCCAGCCTGCTTATTGCCGACGAGCCAACCACCGCCCTTGACGTAACAATTCAGGCCCAGGTGCTGGAAATTATTAAACAGCTGCAAAAGAAGTTTGATATGTCCCTGATTTTGATTACCCATGACTTGGGCGTTGTTGCCGAAACCTGTGACCGCGTAGCCATTGTTTACGCCGGTGAAATTGTAGAAATTGGCACTGTGGAACAGGTGTATTTGAACACCAAGCACCCTTACACCAAAGGATTGTTTGATTCTATCCCTAAAATTGATGAGGATACAGAAAAACTGATTCCCATTGAGGGCCAAATGCCCAACATGGCAAACCTGCCCAGCGGCTGCTACTTCCACCCGCGGTGCAAATATTGCCAGGACATTTGCAAGCGGGAGGCGCCTCCGGTACGGGGTGAAAACGGCCATACCTTCCGCTGCCATTTTGACCTGTTTGACGAAGGGAAGGTGAAATAACCTATGAGCCAAAAAACACTTTTGGAAGTGCGGGACTTAAAAAAATATTTCGCCGTTCCAGGCGGTTTTCTCCATGCTGTGGACGATGTTTCCTTCTCCATTAAGGAAGGGGAAACCCTTGGTATTGTAGGGGAATCCGGCTGCGGAAAGTCAACCCTAGGCCGCGTTATTCTTCGCCTGCACGAGCCAACCGACGGTAAAATTATTTACAACGGTATGGACATTACCAACTTTGATAAAGAAGAAATGCGTAAAATGCGCCAGCATATGCAAATTGTTTTCCAGGACCCATATGCTTCCCTAAACCCCCGTTTCACCATTGCCCAAATTATTGAGGAGCCTTTAAAGCTGCACAATATTTACAAAACAGAGGCAGAACGCCGCCAGCGTGTTGAAGAGCTGATGGAACTGGTTGGTTTGGCAAAGCGGATGTACAATATGTACCCCCACGAGTTTGACGGCGGCCGCCGTCAGCGTGTGGTTATTGCCCGGGCCCTTTCCATTAACCCCAAATTTGTTGTTTGTGACGAGCCGGTTTCCGCTTTGGACGTTTCGGTACAGGCACAGATTTTGAACTTGATGATGGAATTACAGGAAAAACTGGGGCTTACCTACATCTTTATCTCCCACGACCTTTCCGTTATTAAGCATATTTCCGACAACATTGGCGTTATGTACCTGGGCCAAATGATTGAAAAAGCCCCTAAGAAGGACATTTTCCAAAACCCGCTGCACCCTTACACTGTGGCTCTGCTTTCTGCAATCCCTTCCACCAATGTGCGGGAAAAGAAAAACAAAATTATTTTGAAAGGGGAAATTTCCTCCCCAATTAACCCCAAGGATGGCTGCCGCTTTAGCCCCCGCTGCCCCTTTGCCTGCGACATATGCCACCAAAAAACCCCTGTATTGCAGGAGGTTCAGCCAAACCATTTTGTGGCTTGTCACCGTTACCAGGAAATGATTGACCACAAGCTACAGTTTTAATGTTTTTTCTTCCCAGTGCTGCGCTTTTGCCGCGCCGGGTATAGATAAAAATTAAAAAATATAAAAAGGAAAACTAAGGAGGAATTCACAATGAAAAAGAGAATTCTTGCTGCTCTTCTTTGTGCATCCATGTTGCTTACAGCTACAGCTTGTAATGTAAAAACAAAAGACGATGTACAGGGTAGTTCCAGCAACAACAGCAGCAACAGCAGCAACAGCAGCAACAACACAACAACTGCTGCCAGCGGCGAAAAGCCAACCATCAAAATCCTGACCTCAAGTTCCAGCGAAACCGACGCCAACGTTATCCGCGACCAGCTGATTAAAGCAGGCTTTAACGTAGAATTGAACCTGCAGCCAGACTACAGCTCCACAACTGCACAGGAAGCAGCCGGCAACTATGACGTATATATTACCGGCTGGACCACCGTTACCGGCAACCCTGACTACGCTGTTAAGAGCTTGTTTAAAACCGGCGGCGACTACAACAAATCCCCTATTGCTGACCCTGAAATTGACGCTTTGATTGAAAAAGCTGGTACCGAAACACCAGAACAGTACAAAGAAACCTACAAAGAATTTGAGCTGAAGCTGGTAGAAGAGAACGCTTACCTTGTTCCTTTGTACACCAACTACAAAGCCCAGGCTGTTAACACCAGCATTTTGGTACCAGAGAGCGTACACCTTTCCAAATCCCGTTCTTTAAAATGGGAGGATATTGAGTTTGTGGATTCTGCTAAAAATGCAACCGACCCTCTGCTGATGACACAGACCAATGGTACCCTGACCTCTTTGGATCCAATTAAAGGTAATGACGGTTCCATTAACATGCTGAACACCAATATGTATGTTCGCCTGGTTAACCTGACCGACGACGACCAGGTTACCTCCGATGACTCTCTTTCCTACAACCATGTTATTGCTGACGGCAACAAGGAATACTACTTCATCCTCCGCGACGACATTGGCTTTGCTAAAGTTGAAAACGGCGCTGCTGTAGATTCCGGCGTTCGCGTTGGCGCTGAAGACGTTGTGTTCGCCTTGAACAGAGCAAAAGACCCTAACTCCGTTCCTGAACACAGAACCTACACACTCCATGAATCCATGGACAATATTGAAATTGTAACCGACCTGGCTGCCTTGGACAGTGCAAAAGTTTCCGGTTCCGACCAAACCATTCGCGCTGCTTTGGAAGCTGGCCTGCCTGCCCCAATTAGTGAACTGGTTGCAGAAAAAACTGCTGCTAATAACGCTTCCGGCAAATACCAGGTAGTAAAAATTACAACAAAAGCACCATTCCCACAGGTTCTCAACTACCTGGCCCACCAGTCCGCTGGTATTGTAAGCAAAGAACAAGTTGAAAGCATCAACACCTGGGACGTTGCTTCCTACGACAGAAACACCGATATTGGTTACGGTGACCAAACTGTTGTTACAGAAGGTTCCACCTTTGACAACCACCTGATGTGCTCCGGCCCATACATCATGCTGTACAAAAACGACTACGAAGCTGTATTCCAGGCTAACCCTGCTTACAGACCAGGCACAGACGCTGCTGCAAGAATTAAAAACGTAACCGTTAAATTCATTAAAGACAGCGACAGCGCCCTTTCTGCTTTGAGAAGCGGCGAAATTTACGCTCTCTACTCTGTTCCAGAAACCAAATATGAAACAGTGGAAAAAGAAGCAAACCTGAAGCTGACAAAAATCCCTTCCAACGGCGTACAGTACATGACCTTCAACCAAAAAGACGGTTCTAAAATGAACAACGTTACCTTGAGAAAAGCTGTACTGGCTGCTATTAACCAGGAAGAAATCTCCGCTGTATACTCCGGCCAAAAGCTGCCAGCTTACTCCACCCTTGGCCAGCTGGTAGACACCGGCAACAAACTGGTATTCGAGCAGGGTAAATCCCAGCAGCTCATTGAGCAGTACCTGGCCGAAACAGCAGGCAAATAACTTGCTCGCTATTAAAATTCCTTTCTAACACTGCCCCCTGGCAATATTGCCAGGGGGCAGTTGTTTTATGTGGAAAAGGGTGTAGGGATCAGCTCCCTACACCCTTTTTCTAATTTACTTTCTTTTGTCCGGACGAATAAAAGGCTCCTGAACTTCTTGAGAAACAAGGGCATGGTACTTTTCCGGGCGGCGGTAGGCGTTCCCATGAACCTCCTCCCGGCGGTACTTGCGCAGCTGCTTTAGGTTCAGTTTGGCAAGGTAAATACCCGGCTGGGCCCCGGCATCCAAAATGCAGGTATCCCGGGAAGCCTCCTCTTCCGGCAGGTAAGCCACCCCGTCAAACACAGTGGAGTGCCCATTGCAGTCCGGCTGGCCCTGTGGGTAATTGCAGGTGGCAATGGCCACCATATTTTCATAGGCTCTGCCCCTTAATTGGGAAAGGCGGTTCAACTCCATCGGGCAGGCGTTGGGTACCAAAACCACCTCCGCCCCTTGCAGCATTAAAAGCCGTGCGCTTTCAGGGAACTCCCTGTCATAGCAAATCATGGCGCCCACTGTAACGCTGCCCTTGGCGGTATCCAGTTCCGCTGTAAAAAAGCCCTCCCCTGGGGTTAGGCGGCATTCTTCCCCAAAGTCGCAGGTATGGACTTTGGCGTAAGTGAGAACCGGCAGTCCGTGGCGGTCAAACAAAACCATGGTATTGCGGGGCAGGGGCTCCCATGCCTCCAAAAAGGTAACAGCAATAGCCATTTCCAATTCCCTGGCCAGCTCTCCAAAGGACTGCACAAAGGGGCTCTGCGCCCCCTGGGCCAGGCTTTTCAGCAGTGAAATATCCTTGGGAATATGGTAGCCGCTGCTCCACATCTCCGGAAACAGGGCAATATCCGCCCCCATTTCCTTAGCGCGGCGGCAAGCCTCTATACCCTGCTGCCAGCGCTCCTCTAAAGTGTTTTTTGGCAATAGCTGCAATAATGCAATATTCAGCATTTCCATCTGTTTACCCCCTGCTGCCCTCTGTGTTGTTCCACACCAATTCCCTGTCTGCCGTGTCCACCCCTTGGAGCCAAATTTTATCAATACCATCTACTGGCACCTTTGTTACAACCTGCACCTCTCCCTTTTTGTGGAAAGGGGAAACCAGGGAAACCCGCGGTTTTATAATCAAGCTTTCCCCTTCCACAGTTTGGTTTACCATGGTAAATGCTACGCCGCTGCCCTCCAGCGAAAGGGAAAATACCATTTTGCCGTCCTCTCTGGTTTCGGTATAGGCCATGTGCATATAGGCGGTTTCAGCGGTAACGCCCACTGCCAAATACCCCACCACGGGGGAAATAGCCATAGCAATACACACCAGCGCCACTATCCATCTGTTTTTTACCATACGCTCACCGCCAAGGAGTTTAATTTGCTTGATCATTATGCACCTCCAAATTACTAATAGTATTATAATATAAACTTATTACATATCTGCTATTTGCAATAGCAATAGTATACCCTACAATAAAAAGAAAAGCAACATACTCCCCACGCCGGGGAGTGTCACGCCCTTCAGCAAGGGCTGCAAGTTTGTTTTGCGAACTTGCGAAAACTTTCTTTTGGGGCTTTCAGCCCAAAAAGGGGCCCGCCCGCTGGTAAAGCCCCACGCTTCCAAAAAGAAAAACCTGCTGCTGTAAGGTTTAGGCCTAGGTGTAGGGGTTGAGTGCCCTTCATAGGGTTTAAGCTGTCCTACAAAGGAAGAACAAAACGAAAAAAGTTCCCTCGCTTTTTACTAAAAAGACTTTTTTATACTTGTGAAAAGTGCTATACTATAACAAAGCCCAAGAAAGGGAGTGTGGGGTCTGTGAATAAAAAATGTTATATTTTTATTGCTGCCCTGGCCTTAGGCCTGTTATGTTCCAGCTGCGGCAAGGCCTCCCCCCTTTGTGAGCCTGCAAAAGCGGTGGCTCCGGCCCCCTTGGAAAAAATAGAAAAATTGGACCCCCCTGCACCAACGCCCGCCGCCAGCCCGGAGGAAACAAAAAGCGCTGTTTCCGGGGATAATTTTTTGACGGACATTGAAAACCAGGTGATGGATTTAATCAATGCTGAACGCCGTTCCCTGGGGCTTCAGGAGTTGGAATACGACCCTGCCCTGCAAAATGCCGCCCGCATCCGCAGCAAAGAGCTATGCCAAAGCGAGGAAATGCAAACGAAAAAGCTTTCCCACATCAGGCCAGACGGTTCCCCCTGGCACACCGTGCTGACCAAGGACATCCCCATTCCTAACATGAAGGCTGCGGGGGAAATTCTTGCCCGGGAACGCACCACCAACGGCAACGGCGCTGATCAGGACCCTATTCCCGCTAAGGACTGGTTTTTGCTTTGGAAATCCAGCAAATCCCACTATGACAACATTACCTGGCCCGAAGCCCAAAAAATTGGCGTAGGCGTTTACTACGAGGTGCGGGACGGGGAATATTACACAAACGCTACTGTTTTATTTGGCATTTATGCCTCCCCCCCTGCCCAAAGCACCGGCCAATAATCGTGAAAAACCCCAGCAGAACCTTGGTGACTTCAAGGTTCTGCTGGGGTTTTGTTCGGTATTTCAGCCAACGCTGGGGGTTTATTGCTCCTGCTGGCGCAGCATAGTATATTTATTTTTGGTGGCCTGCCCGCCACGGATATGCCGTTCCTGTTTATTTTGCTCCAGCACATGGCGCACTTCCTCCTGCAGGGCTGCGTTTACCTGCTGTAAACGCTTGGTAACATCCTTATGTACCGTACTTTTGCTAATATGAAACACTTTGGCAGTTTGCCGCACAGTAGCGTTATTTTCTATAATATAGCGCCCCAGGGTTACTGCCCGTTCTTCGGGTAAGCCCTTCAAAGCCCAACCCCTCCCCACTTTTTATTCTTACATTATCTATATGCAATAGGAAAAGATGGTTATTACTTTAGGGAGAGATATTACAAAGTTCAACAAACAGCAAAAATATGTATGAAATTACAAGAACGAAAGGCCGCTTCCCTATCTGTACAAAATCCTCCATAAATTGCTGGCTGTAAAGCAGGCAACAGTTTCTGGGGGATTTTTATCCTATTGAGCACAAGTGGTTTCTCGCTCTATTTTCAAATTTATAAAAATATTTATATATAAGCAGTAAATTGATATAAATTATCACATTTTTATTGATATAACAACAAAAACAGGAGCAAATTTATTTTCAAAAACGTTTTTTAAGCTAAAGCCATATGTCGAAATTGCACAAATTGTAAACTGTTAACAATTTTTATGTCCTTATTATAGCTACAAAATAATGATTTAATGCCATAATTTCCTTGTTGTGTGGACTATTTTGTCAACCCCAAAATTGCAAAAGGCAATTTGCACAAAAAATCAGTTAGATAGTAGACTAAAATTCAATAAAATGATATAATTCCCATAGTCTAAAAAACCTATTTAGGGATGAAAAACCTATTTAGGATTTTAAAGCCTTTTTAGGAAATAAGGAGGAGGAAAACAATGAAAAAAAGAATGTTAGCACTTTTGCTGGCTGGAATTATGGTACTTTCTGCAACTGCCTGCGGCAACAGCGGCGTATCCAGCAAGGATCCAGGTACCGCAAACCCAAGCACACCTGACCAGGGCCAGCAAGAAGAAACCACAAAAACAGAAGCTCAAGTAGGTATTGAGGTATTCCCAGAGGACCAGGGCCCACCCCCGGCAGACGCCCCAGTAGGAGGCCAGGTAGTAATTGGTATCAGCCCTGGCAGCTTGTCCCCGGATATGATGTCCGGCTGGTCAAACGGCGCAACCAACTCCGGCTTCCTGGATCTGATGTCTGGCTACTCCCTTGCCACATACGACAGGAATAACGTGTATATGCTGGACCCCGTTGTAGTAAAAGACCACGAAATTATTAAAAATGAGGACGGCAGCAAAACATACCGCTTTGTAATTAACGAAAATCTGAAGTGGAGCGACGGCACCCCCATTACCGCAAAGGACTACGTATTTAACCTGCTGCTATGCTCTTCCCCAGAGTATGTTGCCTGCGAAGCCGATGCCATGACCGGCTGGGCCCTAGTAGGCTTTGAGGAACACAACACAGGCGCAGCAAAAGAGTTTGCCGGCGTCCGCCTCCTTGGGGATTATGAATTCTCCTTAACCATTAAAGCCTCCGAGCTGCCCAACTACTTTGAGCTTGCAAACGTAGGCTATGGCCCAATGCCACTACATGCCATTGCCCCAGGTGCAGATGTTAAGGACGACGGCAACGGCGCTTACATGACAGAAGAATTTACAGAGGACTTAATTAGAAAAACCCTGCTGGACCCGGAAACCGGCTTCCGTTATAAAAACCCTGTTGTATCCGGCCCATACAAGCTGAAAAGTATCGATTTAACAACCGAAACCGTTACACTGGAAATTAACGAGGAATACATTGGCACATACGACGGCACAAAGCCTCACATTCAAACCGTTATTTCCAAACCGGTAGCTACCGAAACCATGCGCGATGAATTTGAAAAAGGCAACATCGACTTCTACAGCGCAGGCTCTGGTGAAAAAATTGACGCAGCCTTAACAAAAGTAGAATCCGGCGAAATGAAAGCCAACTACGGCATTGTGCCTGGAACAAGAATCACCGAAATCCGTTTCCAGTGCGACTTTGGCCCAACCCAGTTTGAAGAAGTTAGACGCGCCGTTGCCTATATTACAGACCGCGACGAGCTCAGCAAACAGCTTACCGGCGGCTACGGCAAAACCATCGACTGCTACGCAACAGAAGCTAGCTCAAACTACCTTGCAATTAAGGACCAGCTGGAACCACAGCTCATCCACTATTCCTACGACATTGAAAAAGCAAAACAGGAACTGATTAACGGCGGTTGGACCTTAAACGAAAACGGCCAGGAATTCCAGGAAGGCGTGGACAAATACCGCTACAAAATGGTTGACGGAGAACTGATGAAGCTGAAAATTGAAGTGGCCTGCGGCGAGGACGAATACTCCAAGCTGTACAATACAGTTATTCCACCGGAAGCAGAAAAAATTGGTATGGAATGGAAATATACAACCATGGATTTCGCCCTTCAGCTCAACCACATGAACCGTGACGGCGTTGACCTTACATACCATGTATACTTCTGTAGCGTGGGTATGCCGGAAATCCTGTTCTTCTGGTACATTTTCGATGATAACCCCGAAACCGTTGCATTGTGGAACCCTTACTACATTTCTGACCCTGAATTAAAAGCAATTGCGAAAGAAATGCAGAAAATTGAACCAGAGAATACAGATGCATTTAGAGAAAAATACGGAGAATTCCAAAAACTGTTTAACAAGAAGCTCCCAGGTCTTCCAATGGAATTTGGTGTATCCTACTCATTCTTCAATCCAAAATTAAAGAACTGCGTTCCAAGAGCGTATGCTGGTTGGAGTGATTTAGTTTTAGATTCCTACATAGAAGAATAGCATCAAAATAATTGACGGGAAGGCAGAGTGGGCAACCGCTTCTGGCTTCCCCTCATTTTTATAGCCAAACTTTACAGGCAAAAAGTGTTTACAAAAAAGAAGGAGCGATGTCTGGATTATGGCAAAATACATACTAAAAAGAATGGGGTACATTGTAATCGTTTTTTTCCTGCTTTCCTTTTTACTGTTCGGTATTTTTAAAATGGTACCGGGCGACCCTGCCAGGCTAATGGTAGAGGGGCAAAAAATGAGTGTTTCCCCGGAACAATACGAAATTTTGTACCAGCAGGCCCGGGAACGCCTGGGGCTGGACAAACCCCTGCCTATTCAGTATTTAAGCTGGCTCAGCAACATTTTAAGGGGAGATTTGGGCTACTCCTCCGTTTACCGCATCCCCGTAAAGGATTTAATTGGCCCGCCAATGCGAAATACCATTGCCTTAAACGTTGTATATTATATTTTCCTGTTTTTAATTGGTATCCCCTTGGGTATTAAGTGCGCAGTAAAAAAGGATACCCTCTTCGATACTTCGGTGCAAATAGCAACCATGATTGGTATTAGTATCCCTTTCTTTATTTCTGCGCTGGTGTTTATTTTCCTGTTTGCTATTGTAATTCCTATTTTCCCCATCAGCGGTATGGTTACTACAGGGGCAGAATATACCGGGGTTCGGGCCTTTATTGACTATATGTACCATATGGCCCTTCCGGTTATTGTATCCCTTACCGGCATCGGCGGCTTAATCCGCTATGTAAGGGGTTCCCTGCTTGACGCATTATCTATGGACTATGTAAGAACAGCCCGCGCCAAGGGCTTAAAAGAGAAAACTGTAATTTATAAACACGCCTTCCGCAATGCCCTAATCCCCATTACCGGGTGGATTGTTGGTTCCATTGTAGCCATTTTTGGCGGTGCGGTTATTATTGAAACCCTGTTTTCCTGGAAGGGTGTTGGTAAACTTTTAATTGATTCTTTAAACCAGCACGATTACACCGTTGCATTATCCATGCAAATGTTTTACATTTTGCTGGGGTTAGCCTCAAACCTCATTACCGATTTGTGTTACTGTATTGTTGACCCAAGAATAAAGCTCAATTAGGAGGAAAACAGATGTTATTTGGAAAGAAAAAAGAAAAAGCAAAGCTTTCTGTTTTAGAAGAAGAACAGATGCAAAGCCCTTTTCGCACCATTATTAAAAACCTGCTGGAAAACAAGTTAGCAATGGGCGGTTTAATTGTATTTGTGTCTATTTTCGCCATGTGCTTTATTCTTCCAATTTGGTTTCATCAAAATTTAAATTATCAGGATCCAACACAGAAAAACATTGGGCCGGGCTTTTCGTTTTTGGCTGTTCCAGCAGAATTAAAAAATAACGCGGAAATGATTGCGTTTGGCCCCACCTTTGGCGTTGGTGTAGATAAGGACGGTTATATTTATGAATGGGGCAAACTGACCGATAACCTGAAAAAACTTCCCTCCAACATGGGCAAAGTGCAGGATATTGCTGTTGGGCAGGACCATGTCCTCGCCTTAAACGAGGAAGGCCAGCTGTTTACATGGGGCTATAACCGGATGCAGCTAAATAAAATCCCCCAGGAATTAAAGGGTAAAAAGGTGCGGGATATTGAAGCTGGGTTCCAGGTTTCCATTGTTGTAACCGACACCGGAAAAATCGTTTTCTGGGGAAATGAAAACGCTGTGGATATTTACCCGCCAAAGGTTGCAAACGAGGATGTGAAGGAAGTAAAATCAAACATTCAAACCGGTATTGCATTAACAACCGACGGCCGTGTTATTCCCCTTGCCAAAAAGGAAACAGCTATTGATAAAGTTCCGGAGGAAATTCAGGGCAAAGTAGAAAAAATTGCATTGACCGATAAAAGCGCTGCTGCCGTTTTAAAAGACGGAACCGTAACCGTATGGGGTAATAACCACGAGGATATTTTCAATGTGCCGGAAGAAGTGCAGGGCCATGTAGTAGATATTTCTGCCGGGCGTAACCACCTTGTTGTATTAACCGATGACGGCAAGGTAGTTTCCTGGGGCGGTAATGAAAACAACCAGGCAAAGGTGCCTGGCGGCGCCGCAAATGCTTCTAAAATTGCTTCCGCCTATTACCAAAACTGTGCCATTGACGAAAACGGCAAGGTTACAACCTGGGGCTTAAAGGGCTACTTGTTGGGAACAGATAACCTGGGCAGAAATATGTTCTACCGCATTTTAAAGGGCGGCCAAATGACAATGACCGTTGGTTTTATTGCGGTAATTATTCAGTTTGTAATTGGTATTTTTGTCGGTGGTATTGCCGGTTACTACGGTGGTAAAGTGGATATGCTCTTAATGCGCCTTGCCGAGGTGGTTGGCTCCCTCCCCTTTATCCCCCTTGCCTTAATCCTTTCCGCGTTAATAGGAAATAAAGTATCCGATGTGGGCCGAATTATTATGATTATGATAATTCTTGGCGTGCTTGGCTGGACAGGTATTGCAAACATGGTTCGCGCCCAGGTACTTGCAGAACGTGAAAAAGAATTTGTTGTAGCGGCAAAAGCCCTTGGCGTAAAAGAGAGAAATATTATTTTCCGCCATATTGTGCCAAATGTTATGACCATTATTATTGTATCGGCAACCATTTCCTTTGCTACTTGTATGTTAACGGAATCCGGCCTTTCCTTCCTGGGCTTTGGCGTTGCAGAACCAATTCCTTCCTGGGGAAATATGCTCAACAACTGCCGTGCTTCCGAGGTAATTTCACAGTATTGGTGGAGATGGGTTTTCCCTTCTATTTCTTTAGGGCTTTGTACGGTTAGTATTAACTTATTCGGCGACGGCCTGCGCAAAGCGGTTGACCCCAAAGCAAACGAAAGGTAGGAAATACTATGGCATATTTATTGGAAGTAGATGACCTGCATACATTTTTTAAAACAAAAAAAGGCATTGTAAAAGCGGTCAACGGCGTTTCTTATCGTGTAGAAGCAGGGAAAACACTTGGAATTGTAGGAGAAAGCGGCAGTGGAAAAAGCGTATCTGCCATGAGCATCCTGAAACTGCTGGACGGAAACGGTTACATTGACAGCGGTACTATTAAATTTAAAGAACGGAACCTGGCAGAATGCAGCGTAAGTGATATGTACCAAATACGCGGTAACGAAATATCTGTTATTTTCCAGGAACCTATGACCAGCCTAAACCCGGTTTACACCATTGAAAAACAGTTAAACGAGGTATATTTAACCCACCAAAAGCTCACTAAAAAACAAGCAAGTGAAAAGTCCTTGGAAATGCTGAAATCTGTAAAAATACCAAACCCGGAAGCCGTGTTAAAGCAATATCCCCACCAGTTGTCCGGCGGTATGCGCCAAAGGGTGATGATTGCTATGGCCCTTGCCTGCGAACCAAGCCTTTTAATTGCAGACGAACCAACAACCGCCCTTGACGTTACCATACAGGCACAAATTTTAAAGCTGATGAACGAGCTGAAAAAGGAAAAAGGTACTTCTATTTTATTTATTACCCACGACCTTGGCGTAATTAACCAAATGGCTGACGAGGTAGCAGTTATGTATTGCGGCCAGGTTGTGGAAATGTGTGCCGCGCGTGTTATTTTTACAAAGGATACCCCATGCTCCCACCCATATACAGAGGGCTTAATGACATCCATACCACGTTTGGATACACCCGTTGGCGCAAAGCTGGAAGCAATTCCAGGGGCGGTACCCCACCCTTTGGACTTACCAAAGGGCTGCAAGTTTGCTCCCCGCTGCAAGTACGCAACAGAAAAATGTGTGAATGAAGAACCTAAGTTAGAATTGGCAGAAGATAACCATTTCATTCGTTGCTTCTACCCAAACAAGGAGACCCGCCATGCAAAACAATAACAACAAAGAAAAAGTACTTTTAAGAGTTACCGATTTAAAACAGTGGTTTCCCATAAAAAAAACAAAATTGTTTCAAAGGGAACAAGAATATGTAAGAGCAAACGACGGCGTTACCTTGGATATTTATGAAGGTGAAACCGTTGGCCTTGTAGGGGAATCCGGGTGCGGAAAATCAACATTTGGCAGAACGCTTTTACAAATTTACCGCCAAACAGAAGGGAAAACCATGTATTATGGTAGAACCATTACCGAAATGGCGCCTCTCTATGTTGATGAAACCATAAAATCCGTGGCGGCGCGGAAGAAAAAAATCAGCGAGCTTGAAAAAAATGCCGAAGCACTAAAGCAGGAGTTTGAACACATGGCAGATTCTGCCGAAAAGTTCCAAAAACAGGCTGCCTACGAAAACGAGCGCAAAAAGTGCAACATGGAATTTTTAAACCTGGTTCAAATTATTGGGGGCTTCTACAGTGTAGATAACACAGGCGAAGCTGAACAATTGCTCCTGGAAAAATTTAAAACCGCAAGAAACCTGCGTACCTTGCAGTTGGAAAATTTAAGCGGGGAAACAGAGAAGGACAAAGAAATTGCCGAAAAAGCAAAAGAATTGCAGGGCATAGAAAATAAGCTGGAACAATTACGCCAAACTTACGCAGCCGACGAGGCATTTCAGCGTTACGAAGCGTACCGCGATGATGGCATTGACCTTGCTAGGCTGAAACCGGAGGAAATGCGTTTCCTCCGCAAAGATATGCAGATGATTTTCCAGGACCCTTATTCCTCCTTAAACCCGCGTATGACAGTAGGGCAAATTATTGGCGAGGGCCTTCTTGCCCACGGGATATTTAAGAAAAATGATGAGAACATGCAAAAATATGTTATGGAAGTAATGGAAAAGTGCGGGCTGGCTTCCTACATGATTCACCGTTACCCTCATCAGTTTTCCGGCGGCCAGCGCCAAAGAATTGGCATAGCCCGCGCGCTTGCCCTAAAGCCGCGTTTTGTTGTTTGTGACGAGGCTGTTTCCGCTTTGGACGTTTCCATCCAATCCCAAATTGTAAACCTGTTAAAGGACCTTGGCAAAGAAGAAAATTTATCCTATTTGTTTATTTCCCATGGTTTAAGTGTTGTAAAATACATTAGTGACCGCATTGGCGTAATGTACTTGGGTAATATTGTGGAATTAGCCACCTCTGCGGATATATTTGCCCATCCAACGCACCCCTACACAGAAGCTTTGCTTTCGGCAATTCCCACAACGGATGTGGATTCCAAAAGGGAAATGATTCCTTTGGAGGGCGATATTCCAAGCCCCATTCATCCGCCAAAAGGCTGTAAATTCCATACACGCTGTAAGTACTGTACCGAAATTTGCAAGCATATTACACCTGAATTGGTGGAAATTGAACCTGCACACTTTGTTGCCTGCCACCATCCACTGGAAAAGCAAAAGGATTTATAACAGAAAGGAGCAAGGCTGTTATGGAGTTTTTGGCAGCATTTAGTAAACGAGGGCAGCAGCTTAAAGACCAAGACCAAAAGTTTCAGGAGTTTCAAAAGCAATTAACCAAAGAAGAGGTAACTTTTGAAAAAGGAGATTATTTGGCAATGGTTTTAGGGGCGTTTTGGGCTTTATGGCCTGCCCTTGCCGTCACCCTTGCAGTTATTGTGGGAATTAGCCTTTTATTTCTTTAATAAAACCATGGCTTAACAAGGGCGCCCCCGCCTGCCAGCGCTTCAAGCCTGTGGCGCTGGGCTGCCAGCCCACACCTGGGTTTTGGGGTTTTTTCAAGGTTTTTCGGAGTTTTTTAGTTGAGCTAATAGCCAAATATTTTTCTAAATTATAGAAATTTAAGTGGTTATTTTATTTCCCCAAAACCGTATTGTTTCTTGTAAAATAATGGAAATATCGTGTCTTAACTTTAAAAATTTTATTAGAACAATTGACGGGAAAGCGCTCATTGTTTAAAATAAAAATTCAATAAGGGGTATATCCCCTCCATTCAACATACCAGCGGCGGCACAGCCCACCACTGGTAAAAGTAAGCGGAACCAGCCGCCAATAGGCGGCTGCACCTTACTTTTAGTTATACTATTTAAGAAGGAAATGAATAATGGGATACGATAATCAAAAGGAAATTGTTAAAAAAACCCTTTGGGAACAAATTACTGATACTTTGCGGGAAAATATTATCCATGGAAAAATTGCACCAGGAGAACGTATTGTAGAAGAAGAGCTTGCGCTGCAATATAATGTCAGCAGGGGGCCAGTAAGGGAAGCCCTGCGGCGCATAGAGGAAGAAGGGCTTGTAACCTATGAGTCACGCAAGGGCTGCCGGGTGAAAACCATTTCTTATAAAGAAATGTGGGAGAATTACTTGGTTCGTTCTACATTGGAAGTTTTAGCGGTAAAAATTCTTGCCGGCAACCTGCCGGAGGAGTATGAGGCCGAAATGAAAAAATGCCTGTGCGCTATGGAAGAGGCCGCAAAGGAAAAGGACCTGTACAAAATTATTTTGCAAGACGAGGCATTCCATACCTGTATTATAAAGGCGGCCCGCTGCGATACACTATATAAAGTATGGGCAACCCTTCGGTCCGGGAACATACAGGCTTATTATACAATGAATGTAAAACAAGCTGTCCCCTTTGATGTACTTCGGGAGAACCATGAGGTAATTTTAACGGCGTTAAAGGAACGGCCGGTGGACGAAGTTGCCAAGCTTATTGAATACCATTACATGGTTGTACCGGAAGAATTCTTACACAGGACACAAAGCAATGGGGATAACGAAAGCGGCAGATAATACCAAACAAAAACAAAAACGAAAGAGGAAAAAGTAATGTACATAATAAAAAATGGCCGTGTTCATATTGGAAATGGAACCATATTGGAACATTGCGATATTTTAATCCGCGGTTCAAAAATTGAAAAAGTTGCAGAAAATATTATTGAGCCAGCTGCTGAAATAATTGACGCTGACGGCAAAGAGGTATTCCCTGGGTTTATAGACCCCCATTCCGCTATTGGCGCTATGGGGATTCCAACCAGGCACTTGGATACGGACGAAATTCATCAGCCGGTAACAGCAGCAATGAATATCAAATACAGCATTGACCCTGATGAAGTAAACGCCCAGGAATTTTATAAAAGCGGCATTACAACTATTGGGTGCACCCCTGGAAATTATAATATATTTGGCGGCCAAATTGCTGCCTTTAAAACGGCGCCGCAAAAAATGGCCCTGCGCCTGGTAAAAGAACAGGCTGCATTAAAATGCAGTGTAGAGGCTGGGGTAAAACAGGTTTTTGGCGGAAGAAAGCAAGCCCCCATGACCCGAATGGGTATTCTTCAAATGTTTGAAAATACCATTGGCGACGCAAGGCGGGAAAAAGAAAAAACAGACCACCAAAAGGTAATTTGCCAAGTATTTGACGAAAAAAAGATGCCCCTGTTCGTGGCCGCCGAAACAAAGGGCGAAATGGATTCCCTGCTTCATATTTTAAAAGAAGAGAAAGTAGAAAAAGTAATTATAGACGGATTCTGTTTTGGGGATTGCGCGGAAGAAATGAAAGCGCAAAACGTGGGCTTGATTCTTGGAAATGTAAACGCCCTTTCCCAAATTTTAAAGCATGGTATGAAAATGGAAAAGCTTGTGGAACTTGCCGAAAACGGCAACTTAATTGCATTTACAAATACATGCAGCGGAAGTTCGGAGGGCCGCGAAGTGTTTATTTGGACCGCCATTGAAGCCTACCGCGCCGGTGTAGACGCTGAAAAAGTGGTAGAAATGATGACGCTGTCCCCTGCAAAAATGCTTGGTATTGCTGACCGTGTAGGAACAATTGAAGAGGGAAAGGACGCTGATATTTCCATTTTCAGCGGCCATCCGGTTACAACTTATGCAGCAAAGGTAGAGCGCAGCATTATAAATGGCGAGGTGGTAATGTAATGAAAATTCTGATTAAAAACGGTACCTTGTGTACAATGACAGAAAATAAAATAGAAAAGGGTGACATTTTAATTGAAGGCGGAAAAATAGCCGCCATTGGCCCTGAAATTCAGGACCCCGCCGCCCAAGTAATAGACGCCTGCGGCCTTTATGTTATGCCCGGCTTAATTGACGCCCACAGCCACATTGGTTTGTTTGACTTTAACAATGAGTATACGGTAGACGATGCAAACGAAATGACAGACCCTGTAACCATTGCAGTGGACGCAAGGTATGGCGTAAACCCAAAGGCAAGGGAATTCCGTGCTTCTTACGAACACGGCATTACTACATTGCTAATTACACCAGGCAGCGGGGACGTGTTCTGCGGGCTGCCATTTGCATTAAAAACGTATGGCAATAACGTGTTTGACATGACCTTGAAAGCCCCCTGCGCTGTAAAAATCGCCTTAGGCGGGAACCCCAAAAATACATATGGGGATAGGAAACAGCTTCCCATGACGCGAATGGGGGTAGCCCATGTATTAAAAGAAACCTTCCGTAAAGCAAAAGAATATTTAGATAAAAAAGAGCGTAAGGAAGATGTAGACTATGATGCAAATATGGAAGCATTGGGCCTTGCTTTAAAAGGGGAAGTGCCCTGCAAGGTACACTGTACACAGTACGATATGTTAACGGCCATAGAGGTTTGCAAAGAGTATGGCGTGCATTTTTCCCTGGAACACGCATGGGGCGCTACCGACTATATGGACGAAATTGTTGAAAGCGGCTGCGACATCTGCTACGGGCCCATTGCAACGTACCGTTCCCCCGGCGAGAGAAGGAAAATTGACGTTGAAGCAGTTAAGGAATTGGACCAGCGCGGCGTAAATGTTGCATTGATTACAGACTCCCCCATTTTAAGCGAGCAATCTTTATACCACCACATTGGGGAAGCAGTAAGAGAAGGCCTTCCCCAGGAACGCGCGCTCCGTATGGTAACGGTAAACGCAGCGAAGGTGCTGGGTGTTGCAGACCGCATTGGCACATTGGAAGTAGGAAAAGATGCTGACATTATCCTTGTAAGAGGCCGTTTGGGCCTTGATACAGACGCTAAAGTGGAATACACACTGATTGACGGAAACATTGTGTATAAAAGGTAAATAAGTACGCTGGAAGGCGCACGTTTACAGAAAATGCACTTTTTATGCGGAAATCATCTCATTACAGCATATATAAAAATAACAGCCTTCCGGCATAGCCGGAGGGCTGTTGTTTTTATACGGGTGTGGGGGGTTACCAATCCCGCTGGCCAATGGCATCCTCTATATCAATAGGAATACCGAACCACTCCAGAATGTAGCCAACGGTTTCCCCAATACAATCCCGGGCCACTGTTTCAATTTCGCTGCCGTTTTCTTCAAATTCCTCCTGCAGGTCATTGATGGCCCATACAGCCTCGTCCAGCTTTTCCTGTATGGCTGCCGTATTGTTTTCGCCGGCTTCCAGCAGGCAAATCACCTTTTGCAACTCTGCCTTTACTTTATCCACAAGGAAGCCAGGGAAGTATTCATCCTGGTACATTTCCTCCAGCAATTTATAATTTGCGTCAAATGCTTTCATTCTCGTTTTCCTTTCCAATTTTCCGGTTTATTGCTTTTTAATTGCATCCCTTTACAAGGGGCTATGCAGTGTTTTTGGAACATCAAGCCCCTCGCGAAAAACCTCAAAAAACCAATAAGGGAGGCCAATGGGCCTCCCTTATTGGTTGGAACCTCCCAGTGCAGGAAAACCTGCGCCTGAGGCTTTAAAGTGTGTTGTGGCAAACCTGGCCGTCAATCATGGTAAGGCGGCAAAGGCTCAGGCTGCTGAAGGGGTGGCCGTCAAAAATGGCGATATCTGCGTCCTTGCCCTCTTCCAGGGAACCGATGCGGTTTTCCAAGCCCAGGGTTTTGGCTGGGTTAATGGTAACGCCCTCAAAGGCAGCCTTTTCACTTAAACCGTAGCGCATAAGCATACCAATGGTGGCGGGCAGGATGGCTGTTTGGGAGCCAGTATCCGCAGTGAGGGACACAGTAAGGCCCGCATTGGCAAGGATGCCGGGGTTTTCGTAGCTCATGTTCCAAATTTCCTGCTTGGAGGGATGCCACAGGTAGGGGCCAATGGTGCAGCGCAGGTGTTTTTTCTGAAGGGCATTGGTAATCATGTAACCTTCGGTGCAGTGTTCAATGGTATAATCCAGGCCATATTCCTCGGCAATGCGGATGGCTGTCATAATATCATCGGAACGGTGGGCATGGATACGGCAGCGCATTTCACCGCGGACAACGGGCACCAGGGCGTTGAGCTTAAAGTCCGGCTCCGGGGCCTTGGAGGGGTCTGTTTCGGCAGCTTTCAGCTTATCAGAGTAAACCTTGGCATTAAAGAGGGTTTCCCTTAAAAGGGCAGCGGTGCCCATACGGGTCATGGGGAGCTTACGGTCGGTACCGTAGCAGCGTTTTGGGTTTTCGCCCATAGCAAACTTCATTTGCTCTGTGCCTGGAATTACCATTTCGTCGGCAGTTTCCACATCCTTCAGCTTTACAACGGTGCCCATGCCGCCAATAACATTGGCGGAACCAGGCAGGATGCACACGGTGCTGAAGCCGGCGTTGCGCACCTTATCTATAGCAAAATCGTGGGGGTTTACAGCGTCCATAGCGCGGATTTGTGGGGTGATGGGGTCGCTCATTTCGTTGCCATCCAGGGGGATGGATGGGTTGGTTCTTGGCTCGTTAAAGTTGGAAATGTGGGTGTGGCAGTCAATAAGCCCTGGCATAATCCAGCCTTTTTTTGCATCAATAACCTGAGCTCCGGCAGGAATTTCCACATTGCCTACAGCGGCTATTTTACCGTTTTCTACCAAAACAGTGCCGTTTTCAAAGGTTTCTCCTGTAATGGTGACAACTTTACCATTTGTAATTGCAATCATAATTCATATTCTCCTTTACCAGTTGTTGTTGAAAGGGATTATTCTACCCAGCGGCGTTAGAGGGTATTTTTATAGAATACGCCGTCAATCATTACAGCACGGCAGAGGGTCATACTGTCGAAGGGGTGGCCGTCAAAAATGGCAATATCCGCGTCCTTGCCCTCTTCCAGGGAGCCAATGCGGTCTTGCAGCTGGAGGATGGTGGCGGGGTTGATAGTAAGGGCCTTAATGGCGTCCTGTTCGCTCATGCCGCGGCGCATAATTAGGCCGGCGGTAAAGGGCAGCACACTGGTTTGGGAACCAGTATCCGCAGTGAGGCAGACGGTCATGTTTTTTTCTTTGCTTAAAATGCCGGGGTTATCCATAGTGAGGCCGTGGGTCTCCATTTTTCCAGGGGCAGAAAGGTGGGGCCCAAGGACGCAGCGAACGTGTTTTTCGTTTAACACGTCCTTTATTTTATAGCCCTCGGTGCAGTGTTCAATCACATAATCCAGGTTGTATTCCTCGGCAATGCGGATGGCGGTTAAAATATCATCGGAACGGTGGGCGTGCATACGGCAGCGCATTTCGCCGCGAACCACCGGAACCAGCGGGTCCAGCTTAAAGTCCGGCTTAGGGGCTTTGGATGGGTCGGCTTCGGCTGCTTTTAAATCGTCGGAATATTTTTTTGCGTTATACAGGGTTTCGCGGAGGATGGCAGCCACGCCCAACCGGGTCATAGGCATTTGCTTTCTGTTGCCGTAGTTGCGTTTTGGGTTTTCGCCAAATGCAAATTTCATCTGCTCGCTGCCTGGAATGGCCATTTCCTGGGCGGTGTGGCCCCTGAGCTTAATGGAAATGCCGGTTCCGCCAATAACATTGCCGGAACCAGGTGTGGAATACACGGTGGTGAAGCCGGCCTCACGGACGGGCACAATAGCATAATCGTCGGGGTAAACGGCGTCCATAGCACGAACCTGGGCCTGGATTGGGCCACTCATTTCATTGCCGTCGTAAAGGCCGGGCATGGTACCTGGCTCGTTAAAGTTACAAATGTGGGTATGGCAGTCGATAAGGCCTGGCATTACCCAGCAGCCGGAGGCATCCACTACCTGGGCGTTTTGTGGTACGGGGATGTTTTGGCCCACGGCCTTAATTTTACCGTCCTCTACTAGGACGGTCCCGTTTTCGTAAGTTTCGCCTGTTACGGTAACAACTTTACCATTGATAATTGCTGTCATTCTCTTGCTTCCTCCTTGATGAATGTACTGGCCGGGCTATCTTCCCTGGCCATGACTCTTCTATAAAAAGGCACAAGTTCATAATAGCACAGGAAAAGTAGTTTTGCAAATAACTGCCTATAATTTTGCATAATTATATTGCTATTTGTATATTATGCTTAAAAACTGCCCTTTTTTATGCGCAAAATATTTTTAGGAGGCATTAGCTGCCTCCAAGCTCCTGCTTACGGGGCCTCCCCGGGCCCAAACCTTGCAGCGGTGTACCGCTACAAGGTAGCAAGCTTGCTTTCAGCAAACTTTTTGGGGGTTCCACCCCCAAACCCGGCCCATTTCTTTTGTGTGAAAAGAAATGGGGGAAAGAAGCCGCAATTCAGCGGGATACCCGCTGAATTGGCAGCAAGTTCGCAAAGCGAACTTGTGGGTTACACCCCTGTACCCCTTCCGGTCGGCCTGCTGGCGCAAAAGGCTGGGCTACGCCACTTACTGCCCCTACTGCAAAGCGGTTGGCCATGCTCGCCTTGTTTTTGATTATAATATGCCGTGCGTTCTCACATGGCCAAGCCCTCCCCAAGGTGTAGTCGGGCTTTCCGCTAATGTTAATTCATAGGCACTGGCCCCTTAACCGTTATAGCCTGAAAATTCCGTAATGCCCTGCACAGGCAGGGCTACTAAGCGGGTAGTCTGCCCCCTCCTTTGGGCAGACCAACCGTTGTGCAGTACAGCGAACTTATGATACGGCTATGTTCCCATGCAAAGTATGGGAACGGCCTATTATAATGGAACGCTGTACAAACACCGGTTGCCGCCGCTTATTGAGTGGCAGGGGCAAATTTGGGGTCCAGGGGGTACCCCGGCATTTTTCTTTTCCATATTTCTTTTGATGCCAAAAGAAATATGGCCTGGGGTCTTAGGGGCCGGAGGGCACCTAAAGAGGTATGAGGGCGAGCCCCAATAGCAAAGGTTTGGAAGTGGCTGAATACTTCCAAAAGAAAAAGCCCCCGGTTTTCCACATTCCCTTGTGAGGAGTGTGGAAAACCGAGGGAGAATTTTACTGTGCCCCTGCCCTTGCAAAGGCCTTTTTGCGTACCAGCAGATAACATACTGCATGGATAGATGTAGTAAGGACCCAGGAAATGGGGTAAGAAATGTACAGGCAGAACAGGGTTCTTTCCACCTGGAAAACGGTGAATATCCAAATAAGGCGGAAGAGGCAGGCCCCGGTGAGGGAAACCAGCATAGGCATAATGGAGTAGCCCAAGCCGCGGATACTGCCTACCAAAACATCCATTAAGCCGCAAAGGAAATAGGTGGCGCTGACCAGACTCAGGCGCACCAGGCCGTATTGGATAACCTCCGGCGAGGAGGAGTAAATTCCCAGCAGCTGGCTGCCAAACAGGTAGGCCCCATTGCCCAAAACAATACCCACCACGGCAACTACCAGCAGGCACTGCACCAGTACCTTGTCCACCCGTTTAAACTCCCTGGCGCCCATATTTTGGCTGGTAAAGCTAAGGGAGGTTTGGTACACGGCGTTCATTGCGGTGTAAACAAAGCCTTCAATGTTGCTGGCGGCGGTATTGCCGGCCATAACCAAGGAACCGAAGGAGTTGACTGAGGACTGAATCAGCACATTGGAAATATTAAAGATGGTACCCTGCAGGCCCGCAGGCAGGCCGATGCGCAGCATTTCCATAAGGGACTTTTTGTGGAACTTCAGCTGCTTTATATCCAAGTGGCAGGGGCCTTCCGTTTTAATTAAACAGAGGGTAATTAAGGCCGCGGAAATAATTTGGGAGATAATAGTTGCCAAAGCCACGCCGGCTACGCCCATTTTAAAAACAATAACAAAAATAAGGTTGAAAACGACATTTACAACACCGGCCAGTGTGAGAAAATAGAGAGGGCGTTTGGTATCCCCAATGGCCCGCAAAATGGCGGCGCCAAAGTTATACAGCATAAAGGCTGGCATACCAATAAAATAAATTTGCATATATAGGGCCGACTGGTCAATAACATCGTCGGGGGTACCCATAAGGGTAAGCATGGGCCTTGCCAGCAGGATACCAGCGAAGATAAGGATAACGCCTCCCACCAAGGCGGAAAAGACGGCGGTATGTACCGTTTCGCTGACAGCCTCCGCATCCCTTGCGCCGTAGCTGCGGGCAGCCACCACGTTGGCCCCAATGGAAAGGCCAATAAACATATTGATAATCAGGTTAATTAGGGAACTGGTGGAACCTACGGCCGCCAGAGCCTCACTGCCTGCAAAACGGCCCACAACAACAATATCCGCCGCGTTAAAAAGCAGCTGTAAAATGCCGCTGAGCATCAGCGGCAGGGCAAAGGCCAATATTTTGCTTAGTATGGGCCCGCTGCACATATCCATTTCGTATGTTCTTTTCATAACACCCTTCCTCTCTTGAAAAGCAAGCGCTTTTGGGCAGCACCGGGGAGGTTTTCCTATGTCCCCACGGCGCTTTGGTTTATTCAATAGAAGTAATAATAGCAAAAAGAGGGGTAAAAAGCAACAGCTTTTACCCCATTTTTTGCCTTTATTGCATTATTGAAAGGCAATATGCAGGGGCCCTATCGCCCCTGCACCCAAGCCATATTTCTTTTGGAGGTATGGGCTGCCTCTCTATGCCTGTGCCAGCGGGCTTACGCAAGCCCAAAACTTACAGCGGTATACCGCTGTAAGTTTTGGGTCCAGGGTTTGGGGCTGAAAGCCCCATAAAGAAAAGGGGCATGGGTGCTGGGGTGGAGCGCCCTGCATAATGTGTGGGCCGCGGAGGCCTACAAAAAGGGGTACGGGGCTGAAAGCCCTAAAAAGTTTATTGAAAAAAGAAAAGCCCCCTTGCCTTTTTAGGCAAGGGGGCTTTTTACGCTATATCAATTCAATAATAGCCATTTCCGCTGCGTCGCCGCGGCGTGGGCCTACCTTGATAATACGGCTGTAGCCACCGTTTCTTTCTTTGTATTTTGGAGCAATCTCGTCAAATACTTTTTTAGCAACGGTTTCTTTTGTAATGTAAGAGTACACCTGACGCTTGGAGTGGAGGTTATCCAGCTTAGCTTTGGTGATAATTTTGTCAGTCATAGCTTTTACTTCTTTAGCTCTGGTAACTGTTGTTTCAATTTTGCCGTTTTCCAACAGATAAGTTACCATTGCTCTAAGCATAGCAGTTCTGCTATCCGTAGCTCTGCCGAGTTTTCTGGTACCTGGCATTCAAATTCACTCCTTTATAGTGGGATAATTGAATGGTATTCTCAACTATTCATCGTTTTTATTGAGGCTGAAACCAAGGGAATCCAGCTTGGCCAAAACTTCTTCCAAGGACTTTTTACCCAGGTTTCTAACCTTCATCATTTCGTCCTGTGATTTATTGATTAAATCACTAACATTGTTAACCCCTGCCCGTTTTAAGCAGTTAAACGCACGCACAGAGAGGTCAAGCTCTTCAATGGTCATCTCAAGAGCCTTTTCTTTTCCGGTATCTTCCTGAGTATCCATGATCTCAGTATTGCTCACTTCTTCAGATAAATCTACGAAGTGGTTGAGTTGTCTATTGAGGATCTTGGCTGAAAGAGAGACAGCTTCCTTTGCAGAGATTGTCCCGTCTGTCCACACTTCCAAAGTCAGTTTGTCATAGTCTGTAATCTGCTCCACACGTGTGTTTTCAACAACGTAATTCACCTTTAAAACAGGTGTGTAAATGCTGTCAATATAAATCCGGTTAAGGATAAATTTATCCACCTGGGATTTATCCTGTATGGATTTATCCGCATTTTTTTCCTTAGCCGTTTGCTTGTTTTTATCGGCAGAGACGTAGCCCTGGCCTTTATCTAAAACAATTTCCATTCTAAGGGAAGCGTTTGGCCCCAGGGTAGCAATATGCATGCTTGGGTCGAGAATTTCCACATCGGCGTCACACTGGATGGAGCCGGCTGTAACCTCGCCTTCACCTTCTGCATTGATGTACACTATTTTTGGGCCTTCGCAATAAAGCTTAGCAGTTAAACCTTTAATGTTCAGAACAATTTCTGTAACATCTTCTTTAACGCCCTCGATGGTTGAGAATTCGTGTTGTACGCCATCAATTTTAATTGATGTAACCGCAACACCAGGAAGCGAGGAGAGCAGCACACGCCGTAGGCTGTTGCCTAAAGTTGTTCCAAAACCTCTGTCGAGGGGTTCTACCACAAATCTGCCGTAGGTACCGTCAGATTTCAGTTCCGCCGTCTCGATTTTTGGTTCGATGATCTTTACCATAATAAACCCTCCTTTAGTAATAGGTATTGGCCAAAAAACCTTTGAACCAATCCCCCATATTTTTTTCGCATTCCCATGCTGATTTTAATTGTGGCAAACCGCCCCAAAGGGCGCTATGCCTTTTGCGGCACCGGGGCAATTTGGCACGCGCCAGCCCGGGGCCACAGCTCGTAAACAACCAATAAACTGCCGCCCCAAGGGTTTGGCGTTCATTATTATTTAGAGTACAACTCAACGATGAGGTGTTCTTCAACATCGAGGTCAATATCGTCGCGGTTTGGCAGAGAAACAACTTTACCAACCAAGGTTTCCTGGTTCGCTTCCAGCCATTTTGGTACAGGGCGGGAACCGTTTGCTTCTACAACAGCCTTCATTTTTTCAGAAGTTCTGCTGCCTTCTGCAACTGTGAGGACATCCCCTGCTTTAAGAAGGATGGAAGGAATGTTTGCTTTGTGGCCATTTAAGGTGTAGTGGCCATGACGAACCAGCTGCCTTGCTTCTGCTCTGGAAGAGGCCCAGCCCAGTCTATAAACAACGTTATCAATGCGGCTTTCCAAAATGCGCAGCAGGTTTTCACCGGCCATACCGTTTTGGCGGGTAGCCATATCAAAGTAAGTTGCAAACTGGCTTTCCAAAACGCCGTAGAAACGTTTCGCTTTTTGTTTTGCGCGAAGCTGTAAACCGTACTCGGAAACTTTTTTGCGGTCCTGGCCGTGCTGGCCTGGAGCGTAAGCCCTGCGAGCAATAGCGCATTTATCAGAGTAGCATCTTTCGCCTTTCAGGAACAATTTTTGTCCTTCGCGGCGGCACAGCTTACAAACAGCGCCTGTATATCTTGCCATATTCTTGTACCTCCCTGTTCAGACTATACACGTCTTCTCTTTGGTGGGCGGCAACCGTTGTGCGGAATAGGTGTAACATCTTTAATCATGCTAACCTCAAGTCCTGCTGCCTGCAGTGCGCGGATAGCAGCCTCACGTCCGGAGCCTGGACCTTTAACAAATACTTCAACAGATTTTAAACCGTGAACCATTGCAGCTTTTGCAGCTGTTTCGGCTGCGGTTTGCGCAGCGTAAGGCGTAGATTTTCTGGAGCCGCGGAAGCCCAGGCCGCCTGCGCTTGCCCAGGACAGTGCATTGCCCTGTGTATCTGTAATAGTAACAATGGTGTTGTTAAAGGTAGACTGGATATGAGCAGCACCACGTTCGATATTCTTACGTTCACGACGTCTTGGTGTGGCTTTTTTTGTAGTAGCTTTAGCCATTTTGCCTATCCCTCCCCTTATTTCTTCTTGTTAGCGATTGTTTTTGCTGGACCTTTTCTTGTACGGGCATTGGTTTTTGTTCTTTGCCCTCTTACTGGCAGGCCTCTTCTGTGGCGGGTGCCTCTGTAAGATCCAATTTCAATCAGTCTTTTGATGTCGAGTGCAACGTTACGACGAAGGTCGCCCTCAACTTCAAAATGCTTATCAATATAATCTCTGAGCTTAGAAACATCATCCTCAGCCAGGTCTTTTACCCTAATATCAGGGTTAACGCCTGTTGCTGCCAGAATATCTGTTGCGGACTTTCTACCAATACCATAGATGTAGGTAAGTCCAATTTCAACTCGCTTCTCACGAGGCAAGTCTACACCAGCTATACGAGCCATATTCTTGTTGCACCTCCATTATATCGGTTTTGCATATCCATAGTTTGTGTGAAACTATTAGCCCTGACGCTGCTTATGTTTTGGGTTGTTGCAGATTACCATAATGCGTCCTTTGCGTTTAATAATTTTACATTTTTCGCAAATGGGCTTAACGGAAGGTCTTACTTTCATTTGAAACTACCTCCTTGTAATACCCTGTTATACTAATTCTCTATTTAGAGCGCCAAGTAATGCGGCCTTTTTGCAGGTCGTAGGGGGACATTTCCACCGTAACCTTATCCCCTGGGAGAATACGGATGAAGTTCATACGCAGTTTACCGGAGATATGGGCCAAAATTACGTGGCCGTTTGGCAGCTCAACTTTAAATTGAGCGTTTGGCAAGGATTCCAGTACCTTGCCTTCAATTTCAATAACATCTTCTTTGGACAAGCCAACGCCTCCTTTGTTTATTTTTGCAACATGGTCAATGCTTTTTTAAGCTGTTTATTGGTAAGTTGTGGGGTAAGGGCTACCTTATGGCAGGTAGCTTGCAGGTGCTTTGGGTTTTTTGCCTTTGGGTTGGAAAGCTTTCTCCATTTACCGTCGGCAACGTACACCCTTTGCCCCTCCAGCCGAACTACCACACAGTAGCGCCCTTGGTCCTTACCAGCCATGGATTTTACAACGGTTCCAACTGTTACCACACAAAGCCTCCTTATGCTTTTGTAAGAATAATGGGGCCTTCGGTAGTAATGGCAATGGTATGTTCAAAGTGAGCGCACAGGCTGCCGCTGGCAGTAAGGACGGTGCCGTCCTCTATTGTTTTTACTGCCGCGCCCTTTTGGTTAATCATTGGCTCAATAGCCAAGGTCATACCTGGCAGCAGGCGCAAGCCTCTGCCGGGCTTGCCATAGTTTGGGACTTCGGGAGGTTCATGAAGCTCTCTTCCAACTCCATGGCCCACATAATCCCGAACTACGCCGTAGCCAAAGGATTCCGCATAGGACTGTACTGCATAGCCAATGTCGCCAAGGCGATTGCCCGGCTGCGCGGCCGCAATGGCACGGGCGAGGCATTCCTTTGTAACCTCCATAAGCTGGGCGGCTTCCTGTGAAACCTGGCCAGCGGCGAAGGTTGCCGCGTTATCCCCGTTAAAGCCATTGATTTGTGCGCCAACATCTACGCTTACAATATCCCCCTCCTGTATGATTCTGCTGGAAGGTATTCCATGAATCAGCTCGTTATTAACTGAGATACAGCAGGCGGCGGGAAAGCCGTACAAATGCAGGAAATTTGGCTTGGCCCCCTGGGCCACAATGAACTCGTGTACCAATTTATTTACATGGGCTGTAGAAACCCCTGGCCGGATAAGCTCTCCTGCAAGTTTCAGCGCTTGGGCTGAAATTTGGCAGGCTAACTTCATATCCGATAATTCCTTGCTTGTTTTAAGCGAAACCATATTTAGGCCTCCAAAGCAGACAAAGTGCGGGCGGTGATTTCTTCCACTGTACCTACGCCTTCCACCATAACCAAATTACCTTTGGCCTGGTAGAAATCCTTTAAGGGCTCTGTCTGGTCGTGGTAAACCTGAAGACGCTGTGTTACAGTTTCTGGCTGGTCATCCTTGCGGACAATTAACTGGCCGCCGCATTTGTCGCAGTTTTCGCCCTTTTGGGAAGGGTTAAACTGGATGTGGTAGGTAGAGCCGCATTCTGCGCAGACCCTACGGCCGGTTAACCGCTGCATAATTTCCTGGTCAGGAACTTCAATATCGAGGACTTTGTCGATATGGACGCCCATACTCTCCAAGGCCTGGGCCTGTGGAACAGTACGTGGGAAGCCGTCCAAAATAAAACCGTTTGCACAGTCGGGCTGTTTTAAACGGTCATCGACCATTTCGATTACGACCTCATCCGGAACCAATTTGCCGGAGTTTACAAAGTCCTGGGCCTTTTGGCCGGCAGGTGTTTTTGTTTTCATAGCCTCGCGGATAATGTTCCCGGTACTGATCTGGGGAATGTGGCAGTGTGCGCAAATTTTTTCCGCCTGTGTGCCTTTACCGGTGCCAGGCGCTCCCAGTAAAATGATCTTCATCTAAAAAGTCCCCCTTTGGCTTATTCCAAGAAGCCTTTGTAGTGGCGCATCATCATTTCAGATTCTAACTGTCTTACAGTATCCAGGGCAACGCCAACAACGATGATAATGGTAGTACCGCCAATGGAAATATTGGAAATACCACTAATAGCACCCACGCCAATTGGCAAAATAGCAATAACGCCCAGGAACATTGCGCCAATCATGGTAACTTTGGAAATAATTTTTGCAATAAAGTCTGAAGTAGGTTTGCCAGGGCGAATGCCTGGGATAGCACCATTGTTTTTTCTAAGGTTGTTAGACATTTCAACAGGGTTGTACTGAATAGCAACATAGAAGTACGCAAAGGCTACAATCAACAGAAGGTAGAGGATTGCGTAAATGGGGCTATCATAGTTCAGCGCTTTCAAAATAGCTTCCATTAAACCGCCTTCCGCTGGTGTTACAAAGGCACCAATGGTAGTTGGGATAGCAAGCAGGGAGCTTGCAAAAATAACAGGAAGCACACCGGAAAGGTTTACGCTGATTGGAAGATGGCTGGACTGCCCACCGTACATTTTGCGGCCAACAACACGTTTGGCGTACTGCACAGGAATACGGCGTTCTGCCTTAGTCATCAAAATAATAAACGCAATTACGAAAATAAAGAGTACTGTAATTACTGGAACGCCAATAACCCAGCGCAGGCCATAACCAATTTGGCCGTCCATCAGCATTTTAACGCCGCTGATGAAGTATTCCACCATAACAATAACAGCGGTGGGGGCCCGGGAAATAATACCCGCAAACAACAGCATGGAAATACCGTTGCCAATGCCGTTTTCGTCAATTTTTTCACCCAGCCATACGCAGAGCATTGCGCCGGCGGTGAAAGCGGTGACAATGGTTACAGAAAGCACAACGGAAGCAAAGCCGCTGGCTTCCACAACACCGCTTCTGGCTACAAGCAGCCTATAGTAACCGATAGATTCCAGTACTGCCAGGGCCACAGTGGTGTAGCGTTCAATTTTTTTCAGTTTTTTTCTGCCTTCTTCGCCTTCTTTAGAAAGCTTTTCCAAAGCAGGTATGGCAACTGTAAGCAGCTGAATTACAATGCTGGCGGTAATGTAAGGCGTAATGGACAGGGCGAACAGGGTGCCGTTTTGGAACGCGCCGCCGGTCATAATATTTAAAAAGCCAAACATTGTGCCGTCGCCGGCAAAGCCTGTTAAGGCTCCTGTGTTAAGAAAAGGGACTGGCAACGCAGCGCCAATTCTGAACACAAGAATAATCATCAGCGTATACAGCAGGCGTTTTCTTAGGTCGGGCAGTTTCCAGGCATTTTTGAGAGTCTCAAACACGCTTAGATCACCTCGGCCTTCCCGCCTGCCTTTTCAATTTTTTCCTTTGCAGACGCAGAGAACGCTGTTGCGTTAACTGTGAGCTGTTTTGTAAGCTCACCATTGCCTAATACTTTAATTCCATCGTTTACTTTTTTAACAAGGCCTGCTTCTTTCAGCAGGTTTACGTCTACAACGGTACCGTTTTCAAACCGTTCCAAATCGCTTACGTTTACAGTAGCGTAAACAGTTGCAAAAATATTGGTGAAACCTCTTTTTGGTACACGTCTTTGTAATGGCATCTGACCGCCTTCAAAGCCTGGTCTTACGCCGCCGCCGGAACGTGCGTTCTGGCCTTTGTGGCCCTTACCGGCTGTTTTACCGTTACCGGAACCCGCGCCTCTGCCTTTACGGAAGGCTTTTTTAACGGAACCGGGAGCCGGAGAAAGTTCGTGCAATTTCATCTTAGCTGCACCTCCTCTTATTAAGCTTCGGTTACCTTTACGAGGTGGGAAATCTTATTGATTTTACCTCTTGTTGCTGCATTATCAGGCTGGATAACCTGGTTGCCAATTTTTCTCAAACCAAGGGAATGAGCAGTAGCAATCTGGTCGTCCTTACGGCCCTGAAAGCCTTTTACCAATGTAATTTTAAGGTTTGCCATAGGTATTGCTCCTCCCTTAACCAAGAATTTCTTCCACTGTTTTGCCGCGAATTGCTGCAACTTCTTCTACATTGCGCAGGGAAGCAAGCCCGTTGATTGTAGCAGTAACCACGTTGCATGGATTGTTGGACCGCAGTGATTTTGTTCTGATGTCGCGAATACCTGTTACCTCAAGCACTGCGCGAACAGGACCGCCGGCAATTACGCCAGTACCCTGTGGAGCAGGTTTCATGAGGACGCGGCCCGCGCCAAACACGCCAATAACGTCGTGTGGGATGGTGGTACCTTTCAAAGAAACTTTGATAAGGTGTTTTTTAGCGTCTTCAATACCTTTACGGATAGCGTCCGGAACCTCGGAAGCCTTACCAATACCGAAACCAACAATACCGTTGCCGTCGCCAACAACCACCAAGGCTGCAAATTTAAAAATACGTCCGCCTTTAACCGTTTTTGCTACACGGTTAATATTTACAACTCTTTCGCTTAATTCAAGTGTAGAAGCGTCAATGCGAGTCAAAAGTATCCCTCCCCGTTAGAATTTGAGGCCGCCCTCGCGGGCTGCTTCTGCCAACTCTTGTACACGGCCATGATAAATATAGCCGCTGCGGTCAAATACGACCTCGGAAATACCCTTCTCGAGAGCCTTTGCTGCAATTGCTTTGCCAACCTTTGCAGCAGCTTCCTTGTTACCGCCAAAACCTTCAAAACCTTTTTCCATTGAAGATGCGCTTGCCAGTGTTACGCCGGTTACATCGTCAATAATTTGGGCATAGATATGTTTTGCGGAGCGGAATACGTTGAGGCGTGGACGCTCAGGTGTACCACTTATTTTAGCTCTAACTCTGCGATGTCTTTTCAGCCTCGCTTTGTTGCTATCAAGCTTTTTCACCATTTCGATTCACTCCTTTATTATTTACCTTTACCAGCTTTACCTTCCTTGCGGATGATAACTTCGTCTACATATTTAATACCTTTACCTTTGTAAGGCTCTGGCATACGTTTTTCACGTACTTCAGCAGCAAACTGGCCAACAGCCTCTTTATCTGCACCGTGTACAATAATTTTGTTAGGTGCTGGCACTTCAACGGTAATACCGTCAATTTCTGGCATAATTACTTTATGGGAGTAGCCCAAAATCATAACCAGGTTTTTGCCTTCCTTAGAAGCTCTGTAACCAACGCCGTTTACTTCCAGCTCTTTTTTAAAGCCGTTTGTAACGCCTTCTACCATATTGGCAACCAAAGTCCTGGTGAGGCCGTGCAAGCTTTTATCTTCTTTTTCTTCGCTGGGCCTTGTAACAACAATTTCGTTGTTTTCCACAGCAATGTTCATTCTTGGGTGTAATGTTCTTACCAAAGTAGCCTTTGGCCCTTTTACAGTCAGTTCATGACCGTTGAGGGTAACCTCAACGCCTGCAGGAATAATGACTGGTTTTCTACCAATTCGAGACATCCTTCTGCACCTCCTTACCAAACAAATGCAAGGACTTCGCCGCCAACATTCTCTTTACGAGCTTGTTTGTCGGTCATAATGCCTTTTGGTGTGGACATAATTGCAACGCCCAGGCCCTTCATCACTTCAGGCATATCCTTACAGCTGGTGTAAATACGCAGGCCAGGCTTAGATACTCTGCGCAAGCCGGTAATAACGGCTTGTTTCCCCTGGCCGTATTTCAGAGTGATACGGATAACTCCCTGTTTACCATCATCAATAACCTGGAAGCTTTTGATATAACCCTCATCTAAGAGAATCTGTGCAATTGCTTTTTTCATGTTAGATGCTGGCACATCAACCGTGTCATGTTTCGCTGCGCTAGCATTTCTAATGCGTGTCAGCATATCAGCGATTTTATCAGTAATTTGCATGACGTCAACCTCCTTTGCTCGTGCTTACCAGCTGGCCTTTTTCACGCCTGGAATCTGGCCTTTGTAAGCGAGTTCCCTGAAGCAAATACGGCAAATGCCGAATTTGCGAAGATAAGCGTGTGGTCTGCCGCAGATTTTGCACCTATTGTATGCGCGAGTAGAGTACTTAGGCGCTCTTTTCTGACTTTCAATCTTACTTGTTTTAGCCACGGACCCTTACCCCCTTACTTCTCAAACGGAGCGCCCATCAATTTTAACAATTCACGGGACTCTTCGTCTGTTTTAGCGGTAGTAACAAAGCAAATGTCCATACCGCGGACTTTATCTATTTTATCGTATTCAATTTCCGGGAAAATAAGCTGCTCTTTCAGGCCCATGCTGTAGTTGCCGCGGCCGTCAAAGCCATTGGGGTTAATCCCCCTAAAGTCTCTTACACGGGGGAGGGAAAGGTTAAAGAGCCTGTCAACAAACTCGTACATTACTTCGCCTCTCAGTGTAACTTTTGCGCCAATGGTCATGCCTTCACGGAGTTTAAAGTTGGCGACAGATTTTTTAGCGGCGCATGGTACGGGCTTTTGGCCTGTAATGGCAGCCAAATCTGTCATAATCGCATCGATAATTTTATGGTTGTCTCTTGCTTCGCCACAGCCAACATTAACGACTACTTTATCCAGCTTAGGAATCTGCATGACGCTTTTATAGCCAAACTTTTTGTACAAAGCCGGCGCAACTTCTTGTGCGTAGAACTGTTTCAGTCTTGCCATGTTTTCTCCTCCTAATTAGAATGTTTCACCACAGTCGCTGTGTTTGCAAAGACGCACCTTGGAACCATCGCTGTTTACTTTGTGCGCAATTCTGGTTGGTTTGCCGCATTTAGGGCAAACAACCATTGCTTTGCACGCATACATAGCGCTTTCAGCGTCAATAATTCCGCCCTTGTCGCCCATTTTGCGAGGTTTAACATGTTTTTTAATCATGTTGCAGCCTTCAACGATAATTTTGCCTTCTTTTGGGCTTACCGCCAAGACTTTACCTTTTTTACCCTTGTCCTTGCCGGAAAGGATAACGACTGTATCGCCTGTTTTAACGTGTACACTCACTTTGAGCACCTCCTATTAAAGTACCTCAGGGGCGAGGCTGAGAATCTTGAGGTAATCATTATCGCGCAGTTCTCTCGCCACTGGGCCAAAAATACGTGTGCCCCTTGGAGTTTTATCATCTTTTATAATAACAGCAGCGTTTTCATCGAAACGGATGTAAGTACCGTCTTCGCGTCTTAAACCTTTCGCTGATCTAACAATAACTGCCTTAACAACGTCGCCTTTTTTCACAACACCGCCTGGCGCTGCCTTTTTAACTGAAGCAACCACCACATCGCCGATGTTTGCATATCTGCGGCGGGAACCGCCCAGCACGCGAATACACATAAGCTCTTTGGCACCAGTATTGTCGGCAACTTTGAGATAGGTCTGCATCTGTATCACAGAGCATTCCTCCTTTCGGTTGTTCTATGAAACCAATAATCTTACTATTTCGCTTTTTCGATTATGTTGACAACTCTCCAATGTTTGTCTTTGGACAGAGGGCGTGTCTCCATAACCTGTACCTTGTCGCCAATGCCGCAAGCGTTTTCCTCGTCATGGGCTTTAAATGTTGTGGTACGTTTCATAATTTTTTTGTAAAGGGGGTGCTTTACGTTGTCTTTTACAGCAACTACAACAGTTTTGTCCATTTTGTTGCTTACAACAGTGCCGACCCTCGTTTTTCTGAGGTTTCTCTCGTTCACCTTAACGTCCTCCCTTCCCAATTACTGCACGTTTTTCATTTCGTTTTCCTTGATAACGGTGGAAACTCTGGCAATGTCTTTTTTCACTGCTTTAATTCTCATAGGGTTATCAAGCTGGTTGATAGCGTGCTGGAAGCGAAGGTTGAAAAGCTCGGCCTTTAATTCGTTGAGCTTTTCTGTCAATTCCTGTGCGGAAAGTTTTCTAATCTCAACAGCCTTCATTACTCTTCACTCCCCTTTTCTTCCTGTTCTTTTACAATGAATTTGCATTTAATTGGCAGCTTGTGCATAGCCAAACGCATAGCCTCGCGGGCAAGCTCTTCGCTAACGCCGCCAATTTCAAACATAACCCTGCCTGGTTTTACAACGGCTACCCAGTATTCCGGGCTGCCTTTACCAGAACCCATTCGGGTTTCAGCAGGTTTTTCTGTAATAGGCTTATCTGGGAAAATTTTAATCCAAACCTGGCCGCCACGTTTAATATAACGCGTCATAGCAATACGGGCCGCTTCAATTTGGTTGGAAGTAATCCAAGCGGGCTCCAAGGCCTGGAGGCCAAAATCGCCGTATGTTACCACATTGCCGCGGGTGGCTTTGCCTTTCATGCGGCCTCTGTGTACTCTGCGGTATTTCACTCTTTTAGGTAGAAGCATTATTTTTTGCCTCCTTCCTTACGGGGTTGTCTTTTAACTTCCTGCAGAACCTCTCCAGCGTATACCCAAACCTTAACGCCAATTTTGCCGTAGGTTGTATCCGCCTCTGCAAAGCCGTAGTCAATATCGGCACGCAGGGTCTGCAGCGGAATGGTGCCTTCATGGTAGTGTTCGGTTCTGGCAATTTCTGCGCCGCCCAAACGGCCGGAAACGCTTACCTTAATACCCTGGGCGCCAAGCTTCATTGCGCGGCCAATGGCCTGTTTCATTGCCCGGCGGAAAGAAATACGTCTTTCCAGCTGGGAAGCAATGTTTTCTGCAACCAGCTGTGCGTTCTTGTCAGGTTGTTTCACCTCTACAATGTTGATGAACACCTTCAGGGGAACTTCTTTGTTTTTGTTTACAATTTTTTCGCACTGGGTACGAATTTTTTCAATTTCTGTGCCGCCTTTACCAATAACCATACCAGGTTTTGCACAGTGAATGTGGATTCTTACTTTAGCAGCGTCACGCTCAATTTCAATGCGGGGAACGCCGGCAAGCTGCAAGGTTTTTTTGAGGAATTTACGAAGGTTGTAGTCCTCAACAAGGATATCGCCAAAAGCGTTGTCCTTAGCAAACCAGCGGGAATCCCAATCCTTAATAACCCCTACACGCATACCGTGTGGATTAACTTTCTGTCCCATAGTTTACCTCCTCCTTCAGCTTATTCCTTTTCCTTCACAACAATTGTGATGTGGGATGTTCTTTTAAATACTCTGTATGCACGGCCCTGTGCTCTTGGTCTGATACGTTTCAGTGTAGGACCTTCACAAACAAAGCATTCTGCCACGTACAGGTTGTTAGGGTCCATATCGTGGTTATTTTCAGCATTTGCAATAGCGCTTTCCAGCAGTTTAGTTACTGGTTCGCAGGCAGCCTTTGGTGTATGCTTTAAAATTGCTAATGCCAATTTGGTTGGCTTGTTTCTAATGAGGTCAAGCACAATTTGCACTTTACGTGGTGCAATACGGGCGTATCTCAGGTAAGCCCTTGCTTCCATTTAATATCCTCCTTTCGGCTTTGCCTACTTTCCTGTTTTCTTGGAACCGGCGTGGCCTCTATAGGTTCTTGTAGGAGCAAATTCTCCTAATTTATGTCCTACCATGTCTTCTGTTACATATACCGGAACATGTTTACGTCCATCATGAACGGCAAAAGTGTGTCCAACAAAATCAGGGAAGATGGTGGAAGCGCGGCTCCAGGTTTTAACAACCTTTTTTTCGCCTGCTTCGTTCATCTCTTTTACTCTTTTCAGCAACACTGGCTGCACGAAAGGTCCTTTTTTAATGCTTCTGCTCATTGTTCATCTGCCTCCTTTCAGCCTGCTTTATTTACTGTTGCGGCGTTTAACAATAAACTTGTCGGAGAGTTTGCTCTTCTTTCTTGTCTTGTAGCCCAGAGCAGGTTTGCCCCAAGGAGTAACAGGGCCTGGACGGCCCACTGGAGATTTACCTTCACCACCGCCGTGTGGGTGGTCGTTAGGGTTCATAACAGAACCGCGAACGGTTGGCCTCCAGCCCATGTGACGTTTACGGCCTGCTTTACCAAGGGACACGTTTTCGTGTTCAATGTTGCTTACCTGGCCAATGGTAGCCATGCAGTTAGCAGGAACGTTTCTTAACTCACCGGAGGGCAGACGGATAAGAGCATAATTCCCTTCTTTAGCCATCAACTGTGCCATAATACCAGCGGCACGGGCAAGCTGTGCGCCTTTGCCAGGATACAGTTCAACATTATGGATAAAGGTACCTACTGGGATATTTACCAAAGGAAGGGCATTGCCTGGCTTAATATCGGCTTTTGGGCCGCTTTCCACAACGTCGCCTACTTTAAGGCCGTTAGGAGCCAGGATGTATCTTTTTTCGCCATCCTCGTACTGAATCAGCGCAATGTGAGCAGTACGGTTTGGGTCGTACTCAATGGTGAGCACGGTAGCTGGCATATCGGGTTTATTTCTTTTAAAGTCAATAATACGGTATTTTCTTCTGTTGCCGCCACCGCGGTGACGAACAGTAATTCTACCATAGCTGTTGCGGCCTGAGTTCTTTTTTAAAGGAGCCAAAAGGCTTCTCTCAGGGGCAACCTTGGACAACCCGGTGTAATCAATAACAGACATTTGGCGTCTGGCAGGGGTTGTCGGTTTATAGCTTTTGATAGCCATGTCGGTTTCACTCTCCTCATAACTATTTGCGGGATATGAGTTACATCCCATACTTTTTTGCTTTCAGCTTGCTGAAAGCGTTCTTTCCAGTTTGGCTGAAAGCTCTTAAGCAGCCCTGGGGCACAGCCCCGCCGGCTGCGGTTACATCATGCTGTCAAAGAACTCAATGCTCTTAGAATCTTCAGCAAGGGTTACAACGGCTTTTTTCCAGTCCGGAGTATAGCCGGAGTGCATGCCCTGGCGTTTCATTTTGCCGCTTACGTTAATGGTGTTAACTTTGGCAACCTTTACGCCGAAAACTTTCTCCACTGCCTGTGCAATTTCAATTTTATTGGCAGATTTTGCAACCTGGAAAGTGTACTTTTTAAGGCCAATGTTCTGCATGGAAGCTTCTGTAATAATTGGTTTAATTACTACGTCGTGTGCAGTTTTCATTATGCGTACACCTCCTCAATCTTTTCTGCGGCAGCTTTTGCAACAATGAACTTATCGCAGTTCAAAATGTCGTAAACATTCAGCGTATTAACAAGGGCTGTTTTAACGCCTGGAATGTTTGCTGCGCTTTTTACTAATTTATCGTTTAACTCTGGCATAACAATGAGGGCTTTCTTTTCTGCACCCAGTTTGGAAAGCATTTCTGCTACAGCCTTTGTTTTAAATTCTTCAACGGAAATATTGTCAACAACAATCATGTTGTTTTCCAGGACCTTAGAAGAAAGTGCGGATTTCAGCGCCAATCTCTTCACTTTTTTGTTGAGAGAATAGCTGTAATCCCTTGGTTTTGGGCCCAGGGCAATACCGCCGTGTGTCCACTGTGGAGCCCGGATGGAACCTTGTCTTGCGCGGCCGGTGCCTTTTTGTTTCCATGGCTTTCTGCCGCCGCCAGCAACCTCGGAACGGGTAAGTGTAGACTGTGTGCCCTGGCGCTGGTTAGCAAGGTAGTTAACAACAGCTGCATGCATAACGGGCTGGTTTGGCTCAATACCGAAGATAGCATCGGAGAGGCTCATTTCGCCAACGCTTTTGCCGGACATATCAAATACAGTAACCTGTGGCATTATGTCTCCTCCTTCCCTTATGCTTTCACGCTGTCGGTGATGTAAACGATGCCGTTTTTAGCACCTGGAATAGCACCTTTAAGCGCAATAAGATTATTTTCAACATCTACTTTAACGATTTCAAGGTTTTGAACCGTTACTCTTTCGTCACCCATGTGACCTGGCAAGCCTTTGCCCTTCATAACCCTGGAAGGGTCGGAGCAAGCGCCGTTGGAACCTGCGTGTCTGGCAACCGGGCCAGTACCGTGGGTTTCTTTTAGCCTAGAGTTACCGAAACGTTTGATTGTACCGGCATAACCTTTACCTTTGGAAGTGCCGCATACATCCACTTTGTCGCCGATTGCAAATGTATCGGCTTTGATGAGGTCGCCAACGTTTAAAGCGGCGCAATCATCAAGTCTGAATTCTCTTAATACCTTTTTAAGAGCAACATCACTTTTTGCAAAGTGACCCTGGAGTGGCTTTGTTACATGCTTACTTGTTACCTCGCCAAAACCGATCTGCACGGCTTCATAACCGTCGTTTTCGATTGTCTTTTTCTGAACGACTACACAAGGGCCTGCTTCAATTACTGTTACGGGGATGAATTTACCATTCTCGTCAAACAGCTGTGTCATTCCAAGCTTTTTGCCTACGATGCATTTTTGCATTGTAAATATACCTCCTATTGGTTATTGGTTGGCTTTCGCCAACATTACCTTTGCAGACGCTTTCCTTGCGGCCTTTGGCCGTTTTGGAAGAAACGGAACCTTTAATACGCAATGATTAAAGCTTAACTTCAATTTCCACGCCTGCAGGGAGCTCAAGACTTTTCAGGGATTCAACCGTTTTATTGGTTGGCCTGAGAATGTCAATGAGTCTTTTGTGGGTTCTCATTTCAAACTGCTCGCGGCTGTCTTTGTATTTATGCACAGCGCGCAGGATGGTTACAACCTCTTTGTCGGTAGGCAGCGGAATAGGGCCGGAAACTCTGGCGCCTGTTCTTTTAGCAACCTCCACGATTTTTTCAGCAGAAGCATCTACCAACTGATGGTCAAACCCCTTCAGTCTGATTCTGATTTTTTCTTTGACTGCCACATTCATCGCCTCCTTAAATTTTCTTGAGTGGGACGACGCCTTAACCACTGAACACGCTTCCGTGTGTTTCATAGTTTTGAACATAAAAAATCCGGCTAAACCGCCATAGCGCAGTTCACCCGGGACTTTAGACGATTCTTTGAAAAAAGAATTTTTCTCCAAAACGCCACAACTTCTTACATACAATAGAAGCCAAAGCCTCCAAAGTACAGTCGTTAGTCAGTGTTTTAAGCCGCCCGGTTTAAAATCGGACATACTCGGCGGAAATTACCTGTGAAACCCACAGCAACCTCCCGCTTCAACGCATATCTTGTGCAGTCACGCTTTATTATAATACAATAGTTCTCCCCTATTTGCAAGAGGTTTTTCTGCAAAAACTGCGTTTTTCTGCTTTTTCCAGTTTGCTGGTGTTTTGCAGTACAAAACTGTATAATTTGCACAAAAATCACCTAAGAATTGTTCCCTCTAGCCCTTTTTGTGGGGTTTTCTCTTTGGAAGTACCGGCTGCTTTTCAGCCTGCGCCAGCGTGTACCCCCGCTGAAGGGCAGCAAGCTGCTTTGTGAACTTGCTGTTAGCTTCATGCTCTTTCCTAAACTTATTTAACGGGGCGCTATCGCCCCCGTACCCCCAAATGTTACAGCAAAGGTTTTCCTTTGCTGTAACATTTTTCTCTTCATCAGCGAAAGAAGCTTAACAAGAAACGCCGCCGGGGTCTCACCCCTTCGCCCCTTTCTTTTCACAATAAAATAAAGGGGCGCCATAGGAAAACTTTGCAAGTTTGCCATTGCCAAGGAAAATATGTTACAATAACCACAGCAATATGGCAAGCCAGCCTTTGCCCCAGGGGCTGGCCTGCTTAAAGGAAGTGAAGCCATGCGCGTTATCAACGCTTTGGACAATGTTATAAGCTGTTTCCCCCATGGAAAATTTGACCTTTCCGCCTGGGAAGAATATATTGCGGCCTATTCGCCTCACCTTGGGCAAAAGTGCAGGCAGAACGCCATACAGCCAACAGGGAAGTATGACTTTGAAAAGGATATTCTCCCCGTTTTAAACGGGATGGCGGCAAGTAAGGAGCAGCTTTTGGAGCTAAACCACTCTTTTGCAGCGGCAGCCAGCAAGCTGGATGAAAATAGCAGCAAACTGTTCCCTCAGGAACCGGAAGTAAATATTATATTGTATTTGGGCCTGTGCAATGCGGCTGGCTGGGCTACAACCCTGGATAATAAGGATGCAATCCTTTTGGGGGCGGAAAAAATAATAGAACTGGGCTGGCAGGAGGAAAAAACCATGGAGGCCCTTATTTTCCACGAGCTTGGCCACATTTGGCATAAATTGTATGGTAATTTGGAGCCGGCGGCCCGTTCCCCTGGGGAACACTCCTTGGTGCAGCTGTACCAGGAGGGGGTTGCCATGCGCTGCCAGCAAATTCTGTGCCAGGATGATGGGATGTACCACCAAAATAAGGATGGCTGGCTGGACTGGTGCATGGAAAACACAGAGGAACTGAAACAGGAGTATTTTAGGCGTGTGGCGAACAACGAAAGCACCCAGGACTTTTTTGGGGATTGGTGCAGCTACCAGGGCCACAGCGACGTTGGCTATTACTTGGGCTGCCAGTTTATTAAATATTTGGAAAAGGAATATACCTTGGTGCAAATTGCAAATTTAAATATTTCAGAATTAGGCAGGGCCTTTACCAGTTTTAAAGAAAACAGGGTGGCCATTGGGTTTACCGAAAGCGGAAAGAAATCCTTTTGCTTATAAGGCGGAGGAATAGGCTATTGGGGGAGGAAACGGATAATGACGCAAAAATTATTTGATTTAAACAGCTATGTAAAAGAATTTTCCGCGGTGGTTACCGCCTGCCGGGAGGATGAAAAAAAGCCGGGGGAGTATTTGGTGGAGCTGGATAAAACGGCGTTTTTCCCTGAAGGGGGCGGCCAGCCGGCAGATACCGGTACCCTTGGCGGTGTTTTGGTGGTTTATGTTTCCGAAAAACAAGGGGTTATTCTTCATCACTGCACCGCCCCTTTGGCCGTGGGAGAGCCAGTGGAAGGAAAAATAAACTGGCAGCGGCGGTTTAGCCATATGCAAACCCACTGCGGGGAACACATCCTGTCGGGCATTATAAAAAAGGAATTTAACCTGCAAAATGTGGGCTTTCACATGGGCAAGGAATTTACCACCATTGACCTGGACGGCCCCATGACAGAGGAAATGGTGGAACAGGTGGAAGAACTGGCCAACCAGGCCATTTGCGAAAATGTACCGGTTAAAGTGTACTACCCAACCAGGGAGGAGCTGGAGCAAATTCCCCTGCGGAAAAAGCCGGAGGTGGAAAACCTGCGGGTTGTGGAGGTAACTGGGTACGATTGGTGCGGCTGCTGCGGTACCCATGTGGCCTTAACCGGGGAGGTTGGGCTTATAAAAATTGTGGATTTTCAGCGGTACAAGGGAGGAACCCGGCTGTTTTTCCACTGCGGGGCCCGCGCTTTGGAGGATTACCGCCAAAAACACAAGGCAATCAAGCGCCTGGCGGAGGGTTTTTCCTGCAAACCAGAGGGTGTGGAAGAAAGTGTTCACAAATTGGAGGAGGAGCTTTCCCAAACAAAGGGCCGCATAGGGGAGAAAAACCGCCTGCTGTTTGATCTGCTGGGCAGCCAACTGAAAGCCCATGCTCCCTCAGTCGGGGGCGGCAAGTGGCTGTTTTTGTGGGACAGCGGCTTTACTGCCGAGGAGGCAAAGGCCTTTGCCATGGCAGCTGCAAAGGGCGAGGGAGTTCTGTGTACCTTTTTTACCCCGGTTGCCGGCGGGGTGCGCTATGCCGCTGCCAAAAGCAGGGATTTGTCGGATATTTCCCTAAAGGCATTGTGCGCCGCCTTAAATAAGGCAACCGGCGGCAAAGGCGGCGGCAGCGAGGAACTGTTTTGCGGGAATATTCCACAGGCCGTTGAGGAAAAGTTGAAAACTTTGCTGCAAGGATTGGCAGAAAGCCAAAACAAAAACGCAGCGGTATAAAATAAAGAAAAACCCCCTGCCTTTCGGTGTGTTCCGGTTGGCAGGGGTTTTTGTATAGGGGGTCATTTCTCAAGCAGATCAGGAAAGTGGTGGGGTTGGACGAAGGCGTCCCAGCAAAGCTTTTCGTAAATCATTAGCTTCTCCAGCTGCTCATCGGTAAAATCGGCCATATGCTGGGCAAATTCCTCCATGCAGCGGCGGTCGTAAGCCTCATGCCAGGCGTACAGGCGGCGGCCGTCCTCTGTTAAAGAAACCAGGATTTGCCGCCGGTCCCCAGGGGCGCGGCAGCGGGTGATGTAGCCCTTTTTTTCCAGCCTGGCTGCTATCTGGGAAACTGCCCCAGGGGTCACCTCCATTTTATGGGCAATTTGGGCAATGGAAATTGCCTGTGTTGGGGAGGCTGCCGCTATAAAATGAACCTCCCGCATATAAAGGTTACTGCCGGGCAGGTATTCCCGCAGGGCGGATATGTACTGCCCATAGGCCTCAGTGGTGGCCCGCTTTTGAAGCATTAACTGCGAAATAAAAGCAATTCTATCCATAACAGATTCTCCTATTATACCGATGGCGCCGCTTCATGGCGCTATTGGTTATTTTTTACATTATTCCATCAAATTAGGCCGCAAACCTGGGCCAGGCAAATCCAACAACATCATACCATGGGTTGCGCCCTGCCGCAAGACAAGGGCAGCTGCAATGCCGCCACTTTCCTCCGGCACGCAACAGGCATTCTGCTGCCTTGCAGCCTCCTTAGTTTTTTGGGTTTTTTGTGAAATCAACAGTTAGGCGGATTTTCGGCGCTCCTCCTTGGGTATATTGGCAGCTTTTTTGAAGGTTTTTGGCGTTTTCCGGGTTTTTTTGTGGTTAATAATCGGAGTATATCCTAATTTATAGAGTTTATATGCTGCCAACCCCCAAAAACACCGGACTTTCATGGCAGCCGAAAATATAATTTCTTCTAAATTTTCTTACAGCTGGGCATATTCCCATTTCGGGCGTTGTTTCCCATGCAAAATGGAAGAAGGAAGCAACAGTTCTAAAATAATAGTCACTTTTTATAAGTACAGCAGGTAAAACACAGCAAAAAGGCAAAATATATAAAAAATACTTGTGTATAGAAATATATATTGTTATAATTATTTTAGTACCTAAACTATATTTTCACAATAAAGGAGGCTGTTTATGAAGTACAATTTTGACCAACCCGTACAGCGGCGCGGAACAAACAGCGCTAAGTGGGACGCGGGCAAGCTGCTGGTGGCTATGGGCATTACCCCCTACGCCGACGAAAACACCCTGCCCCTGTTTACCGCGGATATGGATTTCCAGTGCCCGCCTTCTGTAAAGGAGGAAATACAAAAGGTAGTAGACCACAACCTTTACGGTTATACCACCACCCACCCTTCTTTTAACCCGGGGTATTACCAGGCCGTTGCCGGCTGGTTTGCCCGCCGCCACAACTGGCAAGTTAGCCCGGAGGAAATTTGGTATGTGGACGGTACAGTAACAGCCATCCGCCACGGGCTGCTGGCGTTTTCTAACCCAGGGGATGGCGTTTTAATCAACAGGCCAATTTACACCCCCTTTACAAGAACCATTTTAGCAACGGGCCGCCAGGTGGTAAACAGCCAGCTGATAAACAATAACGGTTACTATACCATTGACTTTGCGGATTTTGAGCAAAAGGCCGCCCTGCCCACCACAAAGTGCTTTATTCTGTGCAACCCCCATAACCCCACCGGCCGCATTTGGAGCGACAAGGATTTGGTAAAAATGTATGAGATTTGCGCCAAAAACCAGGTGGTGGTAATTGCAGACGAAATTCATGGGGACTTAATACGCCAAAGCAGCGTGTTCCACCCCTTGGCCACCCTGGTGGACGGCCAGTGGCTGGTTACCTGCACGGCGGCCAACAAAACCTTTAACCTAGCTGGGCTGAAGGCCACCAATGTGGTAATACAAAACAAAGAGCTGTTCCAAAAGTACGCAGCCCAAACGGGAATTATTTTCCCCTCCCCCGTTACCCTGGCAGCCACTGTTGGCGCCTACAACGGCGGGGAAGAGTGGCTGGAGGAACTAAAAACTTACCTGGACGGCAATGTGGACTGGGTGTTGGAATTTTGCAGGGAACACCTGCCAAAAATGAAGTGTACCCGCCCGGAGGCAACCTACATCCTTTGGATGGACTTTAGGGGCTACGGTTTAAGCGCCGAGGAAATTCGGAAAAAAATTTATGTGGACGCCAACGTGGTTTTGGAGGGCGGAAGTATGTTTGACCCAGACCAAGGAGCTGGCTTTGAAAGGATTTGCCTTTCCACCCGCAGGGAAATTGTTCGGGAGGCGTTTGAACGGATAGCAAAACAGTTTGAGGGCCTGTAAGGCAAGTTTTGAGGGAGATTTATGGGAATTTAAAAACCTGTACCACAAAATAGGGAGGGCAAACTATGGAAAATATGAACATTATGCAGTTGTCAAACGGGCCAGCCATGTGGATTTTCACAGGCCTGATTATTGCCGCAACCATTTTTCAGTCAGTTACCTTGTACCGTCTGGCACGCAAGTATATTGATAAAACAAGCCTTTTAACAAAGCAGGAAATATCCATGTGCTTAAAAACCGGGGGCGTTGTTTCCATAGGGCCGGCCCTTTCGGTATTTGTTGTGGCCCTAAGCATGATTTCCATGCTTGGCGCGCCTTTTACCCTAATGCGGGTAGGGATGATTGGTTCCGCCAGCACAGAGCTCACCGCCGCCAGCGTGGGTACCCAAATGGCGGGGGTTTCCCTTGGGGAACAAGCCCTTACAGGCACCGCCTTTACCGCCGCCCTTTGGACCTGCGCCTTTATGAGCAGCGGCTACCTTATTTTTGTGCCCCTGGTTACCCGGGGCGTGGGCAAGGCCATCAACAACATTGTTGTTCCCCAAAAGGGGCAGAAGCGCTCCCGTTTGGCCTGGGTTTTAAGCGCCCTGCTGCCCCTTATTATCTTTTTGGCCCTCTCTTCCATTCAGGCATTCAAGGGGCCAATACATTTTATTTCCCTGCTGGTTTCCGCCGTGCTTATGCTTACCCTCAACATAATGGGGGCCAAACTGGGCAAAAAGTGGATGAAGGAATGGGCCATGTGCCTTTCCGTTTTGGGGGGCATTGTTACCGGCGGCGTAATTAGCGCACTGCTCTAAGGAGGACGGTTATGAACAACACAAATAATATAAAGGAAAAAACAACTACCCCTGCCTGGCAGGACGAAGCCTATGAAAAGGAATACCTGCCAAAGGTACACAAATACGGCACGGCCACCATGCTCCTTATCTTGGTACTTAGCTTTATGCCTGCGGTATACTTTTCCTTTTTTAAGGGGATGCACCCCGGCTGGGAGGTAATAGCCAAGGCGGCGGCCACCATGATTGGCCTGGAGGTTTTTACCTGGATTTTGGAACCTGCTTTGTATTTCCCTATGATTGGTATTACAGGCTCCTATATCAGCTTTGTAGCGGGCAACATTACAAATATGCGCATCCCGGCAGCTACCGCCGCCCAAACAGCGGTGGGCGCCCAGGTTGGCACCCGGAAAAGCGAGTTTGCCGGCGTGTTGGGCATTGTAGCCTCGGTTATTGTAAATTTTGCTGTGCTTTCTGTTGTAATTTTGTTTGGCAGTTATATTATTTCTATTCTGCCCCAAGCTGTAAGCAACGCCTTAAACTACGCCCTGCCCAGCGTTTACGGCGCCTTGCTGGTCACCTTTATTGCCCGTTTAAAAATGTAGGAGGGTTTGGCCATGAATGTCCCTTATATTGATATGCACTGCGATACCCTAATGCAGGCATGGCTGAAAAGGAAAAAGGACATCTACACCTTACCAAAGGCTATGGTGGATGTGCAGCGCCTAAAGCAAGGCGGTTGTATGGCCCAGTTTTTCGCCATTTTTATGCCGCCTATCAAGCTGAAAAAGTATATGGGCCCCTTTTTCCCCAAGGACGGCCCTTACATCCGCAAGCTCCATACTATTTTTCAAAACACCTTAAAAGATCATGGGGATGTTTTGGCTCCGGTTTTTACAGGAAAGGACTTAGAACAAAACGCGGCCCAAGGGAAAATTTCCGCCCTGCTCACCTTGGAGGACGGCCGGGCTGTCAACGGAAGCCTGGAACGGTTAGAAGAATTTTACACCATGGGCGTCCGGCTTATCTCCCTAACGTGGAACCAGCCCAACTGCTTTGGCTCGCCCAATTCTGACAACCCCCAGGTGATGAACACCGGCCTCACCCCCTTTGGCCGCCAGGCTGTAGAGAGGATGACCCAGCTGGGGATGATAGTGGATGTTTCCCACCTTTCCGACGGCGGCTTTTGGGACGTGGCACAAATCAGCTCCAAGCCCTTTGTAGCCTCCCACTCCAACTGCCGGGAGCTTTGTCCCCACCGCCGCAACCTAACAGACGATATGCTGAAGGCTTTAGGGGAAAAAGGGGGCGTTGCCGGGGTAAATTTTGGCCCGGAATTTTTAAACCAAAGCCCGGAGGATAAAAACAGCACCAACGAAAGAATTGCCGTCCACCTGCGCCATATAATACAAAAGGGCGGGCTGGAGTGCGCCGCCTTCGGCAGCGACTTTGACGGCATTAAAGGCAGCTTTGAAACCGGCTCCCCAAAGGAAATGCCCAGGCTTATCAGCTATTTGGAAAGCCATGGCTTTACTTGGGAGGAAATAGAACACATTGCTTATAAAAATGTGCAGCGGGTTTTAAAGGAATGTTTGTAAGGTTCTTATATTTCTTTTGGCATCAAAAGAAATATAAGAAATATGAAAAAGACAGCAATTCAGCGGGTGTCCCTGCTGAATTGCTGTTTCTTGCGGGCCTCCCCGGCCCCAAAACTTACAGCGGCATACCGCTGTAAGTTAGCAAGTTGGACTATGCCCAACTTGTGTTTCGTTTGGAAGTGTTCAGGCACTTCCAAGCCTGTGCTATTGGGGCTTTCAGCCCCAAACCCTGACCATATTTCTTTTGGCATCAAAAGAAATATGGAAAAGAAAAATGCCGGGGTTTCACGCGGAGCCGGTGGGAAAGGCCCCCTGCCGTTCAGCGGAACGCCGCCGTTGTTCCAACGGC
>CAJTSZ010000004.1 GCA_910578755.1 uncultured Oscillospiraceae bacterium
TGGCCGGGGCAATATGTTCGCTTTGCTCACTGCCCCATGGCCAATTATACCACTGCGCGCATTGCGCTTCATGGTATAATAAAATGGTCAGGGCGCGGGGCTGAAAACCCCAAGAATAAAAAGCAACCCACCGTGCAGGGAGGAATAAAAATGCAAACAACAAAAAAAATAACAGCGTGGCTGCTTGCGGCGGCAATCCTGTTTTCCTTGGGGGCTTGTGCCTTGAACCAGGGGGAAGCGGAACTCCCGCCGGAGAAAGAAACACCTCCAGGGGAAGATATGGAAACAACGGAGGATTTCCTCCAGCCGCTGCCGGTGCCGGAGCCCACAGAACAGGCAGACCCTTCCACGGCGGATGTTATGATGGAACGGCTGAAAGCCAATATGGTCAGTGCCCAGTGGGCGGTCATTCGCCTGCGGGACCAGGATGTTCAAACAAAAATAGATATTACCCCCCAGCTTTTGGAGGAAATCGCATACTTGTTGTGCCAAAATTATACCGTGCTCCAAAACCCCATGGAGGGCGGCAGGGAAATGGATAACGAAATCATGCTGCAAGTGAAGCAGCAGGGCGGCGAAAGCATTGTCCAAGTATTTAAGCGGCGGGACCAGGACGGAAACCGGGATATGGTAGCCTGGGTGCAGGAAGGGGACATTGTGGCCCAGTACCAGTACAGTTACGAAGTGTTCCAGGCCCTTTTGGAAGCCGTGGAAAACAATGAGTATGAAAACGAAGTGGAACTGGAAGGGGAGTATATCAAGGTGCGCTCCCAATACAATATGGAGTCCTTCCCGCCGCAGCAGTATACCATTGGACATTTTTACCAGTTCGGTGAAATCCTGCTGTATTGCTACAGCGCCAATACCGGCGGCAGAAGCAGTTATTTTGAACTGATTGACGGTGCCACCGGCCAAAGCCTGCACCGGTTCCAGGTGGATGAGCCCATTGTAGCAGTGGAAGCCTCCACTGTAGAAGGGTACGATTTCCGAGTGGCTACGCCAAAGTCCCTCCATTACTACAATGCCCAAAACCCGGGCCAAACCATGACCTTCCAGCTGCCAAGTTCGGTGGCGGCCGCCCTTACGGAGGAAGGCAACGGCTACGAGGCAAGGTTTGATTATAACGCCCTCAATAACCTTTTGGTGTATGTTTCACCGGAAGGGGTGGTTCTCAGCAACCGGGACGGCTCCAGGAACGATATCCTCCTCCGCCACGACCGCCTTCCCCAGGCGCTGGAAAAGGCCCAGGCTGTCCTGGAGGAAGGGGCGCAGCCTCGCTATACCGAGCCTCGCCTGATGAACAATGGCAAAACCCTAATTTGCCCCATTATCATACCAGGCAGTGGTTGGGCCGGTGTAACAGTGTTTTCCTTAAGCAGCGGAACATACCGGGACTATATTGCCGATTTTGCCCCTTTAAATGTGGAGTTTTTCTCTTACCCCAGCGACACAGCCCTGCTGGCCCACGGCCAAAGCGCCATTGTAAAAATGGAAGTGCCCTCCGCCAGCCTCTCCCTGGCGCAGCTTACGCCGGATGTGGGGGACGAGGTGTATTCCTATGATATGGAATCCATTATTACCCTCAGCCAGGATATGAACTACCAGGGTGAACTGCTGCTGCAAAAGTATAGCCAGCCCCAAAGCCAGCGGGTTTTGCTGGAGGTTAAGGGGGATTATTTTAATATTGTAGGCGTAAGCCAAAATTATGTTTTGTGCCGCTATGCAGATGTTTACGGCACCAAAATGATATTGGTCCGGTTTGATTAAACTTGCCCCATAGCAAGTTCGCTTTGCGAGCTTGTGGTAGCTTCTTCCACTACTGTAGCTTTCTTTTGGAAGTGTGCGGCCGCTTCCAAACCTGTGCTGTTGGGGGTTCTACCCTCAAACCCGGCCCCTGCTCACGGGACTTACCCAACTTGTGGCCCTATTCTTTTGGCGTCAAAAGAATAGGGGAAAGAAACAGCAACTCAGCGGATGTACCCGCTGAATTGGCAGCAAGTTTGCAAAGCGAACTTGTGTGGCTTGCCGCCCCCAAGCCCCTGCTTATTTAGCTGTGCTACTCAATAAAAGGCAGCAACCAGTGTTTATGCAACACGCCCTTCAGTGAAGGGCTACAAGTTTGGCAAAGCCAAACTTGCAAAACTTATTCATAGGCAGAAATTATCGCAAGTTCGTTTTACGAACTTGCAGCCCCACGCTGTGGGGCGATGGCCACAGCCAATGGTAATACTTAAAGGGGATTTATCTATGGAGAAAAAATACCTAATTGCCCTGGACCAAGGAACCACCAGCTCGCGGGCAATTATTTTTGACCAAAACCAGCAAATTGTCCGCATTTCCCAAAAGGAATTTACCCAATACTACCCAAAAGCAGGGTATGTGGAGCACGACCCTATGGAAATTTACTCCTCCCAATACGGGGTGCTTATGGAGGTTATGGCCCAAAGCGGTATTTTGCCGGAGGAGGTTGCCGCCATTGGCATCACAAACCAGCGGGAAACAACTATCCTGTGGGATAAAACCACCGGCCGCCCCATTTACAACGCCATTGTGTGGCAGTGCCGCCGCACCGCCAACCTTTGCTGCCAGCTGGAGCAGGAGGGCTGGGGAGGGTATATTCGGGAAAATACGGGCCTGCTTATTGACGCCTATTTTTCCGCTACCAAAATAAAGTGGATTTTAGACCATGTGGAGGGCGCCAGGGAACGGGCGGAAAAAGGGGAAATTCTGTTTGGCACCGTGGACAGCTGGCTGATTTGGAAGCTTACCGGGGGCAAGGTTCATGTTACCGATTACACCAATGCTTCCCGCACCATGCTGTTTAACATTAAAACCCTCGCCTGGGACGAAACATTGCTGAAGGTGCTGGATATTCCTGCCGCCATACTTCCCCAAGTGCGCAGCTCCAGCGAGGTTTACGGTACAACCAACATTTCCGGGGTGCAGGTACCCATTGCAGGCATTGCAGGGGACCAGCAGGCGGCCCTGTTTGGACAAGCCTGCTTTGCCCCCGGCGACGCAAAAAATACATATGGCACCGGCTGTTTTTTGCTTATGAACATAGGGGAAAAGCCTCTAATGAGCAAAAACGGCCTGGTAACTACCATTGGCATTGGCCTGAAGGGCCAAGTGCAGTACGCTTTGGAAGGCAGCATTTTTGTAGGCGGTGCTGTAATACAGTGGCTGCGGGACGAAATGCGGTTTATTACAGAATCGGCCGATTCCGAATATTTTGCCCGCAAAGTGGAGGATAACGGCGGCGTGTATGTTGTCCCGGCCTTCACGGGCCTTGGCGCCCCCCACTGGGATATGTACGCCCGGGGCAGCATTTTTGGCCTGACCCGGGGCACAAACCGCAGCCATATTATCCGGGCGGCGTTAGAGTCCATTGCCTATCAAACAAGGGATGTGCTGGCCGCCATGGCTTCTGATACAGGGGTGGATGTTACCCAGCTTAAAGTAGACGGCGGGGCTTCGGCAAACAATTTTTTAATGCAGTTCCAGGCAGATGTTTTAAACCGTGCCATCCGCCGCCCCAGTATTCGGGAAACCACCGCCCTTGGGGCAGCCTACCTGGCCGGGCTGGCCGTAGGTGTTTGGGACAGTGTGGAGGAAATACAAAAGCAGTGGACGCTGGACTGCCTTTTTCAGCCTTCCATGGAGGAAGCAGAAAGGGAAAAGCTGCTCCGCGGCTGGCAGAAAGCCGTTTCCCGGGCAAAAAACTGGGAGGAATAGGGAAACAGCCCCCGCTGAATGGGCAGCATTTCCGATTGTGTTAAATCATAGGCAGTGGCCTCTAACCGATAGAGCTTGCAAATTCAGTAACGCCCTGCGCAGGCAGGGCTATTAAACGGGAAGTCTGCCCCTCCTTTAGGCAGGCGGCAACCGCTGTACAAACACCGGTTGCCGCCTTTCATTGAGTGGCAGAAACAAGTGCGCGGCTCCGCCCGCGCCAGGGGTCCAGGGGCAAATGCCCCACAAGTTCGCAAAGCGAACTTGCTAACTTACAGCGGTATGCTGCTGTAAGTTTTGGGGCTGAAAGCCCCAACAGCACAGGCCTGGAAGCAGCTGAACATTTCTAAATAAAATAACAAAAAGGAGTGTGGAAACCCCACACTCCTTTTTGCTATTTTAAAAGAAGCCCAACAGGGCAGTGGTCGCTGCCATAAATGTCGGAGTAAATCAGCGCATCCTCCACTTGGGGCAGCAGGCGGTTGGATACAATAAAATAATCAATCCGCCACCCGGCGTTCTTTTCCCTGGCTTTAAACCGGTAGCTCCACCAAGAATAGCGGTCTGTGGCGTCGGGGTACAAGGTGCGGAAGGTGTCGGCAAAGCCGCTGGAGAGCAGCTGGGTCATTTTTCCCCGTTCCTCGTCTGTAAAGCCGGCATTTTTGCGGTTGGCCTTGGGGTTTTTCAGGTCAATTTCCTGGTGGGCTACATTTAAATCCCCGCACAGAATAACGGGCTTTTGGGCGTCCAGGGCTTTTAAATGGACCAAAAAATCGTCCTCCCACTTCATACGGTAATCCAGCCGGGCAAGCCCATCTTTGGAGTTGGGGGTATACACATTCACCAGGTAAAACTGGGGAAATTCCAAGGTAATTACCCGCCCCTCCTGGTCATGGCACTCTATGCCTAGGCCGTAGGAAACAGAAAGGGGTTCCTCCTTTGTAAACACAGCTGTACCGGAATACCCCTTCTTTTGGGCGCTGTTCCAGTACTGGCGGTAGCCAGGGGTTTCTATTTGGGCCTGGCCCGGCTGCATTTTAGTTTCGCCAAGGCAGAAAATATCAGCATCCTCCTGTTCAAAAAAGTCAAAAAAGCCTTTTGTAATGCAGGCCCGCAGGCCATTAACGTTCCAAGAAATCAGTTTCATCCTAAAAACTCCTTTCAAAAATTTTTTATAAAGGGGCGTGGCTTTGTGGGTTTGTCCCTGTATCTGTTTCCAATCTTACAAAAAGGGGGCCCAGGCCGGCGGTTCTAAAAAAGAATAAGCCTGCAGTAACAGCCCTGGGGATAAAATCCCCGCAAAACCGAAACGCGGGGCTGACAAGTCCCAAAAGAACTTATTCACTTTTGTGCAACGGTACCAAAGAAAAGGAAAATAGCAACTTTGTGCAAAATTACATATTGCATTAAAACGGCATGAGGATACAAGATGATTTTTTGTTATAATATATACTTTTATAGTATATATTATACAGGATAATTATTCAATTTGCAATGGAGGCAAAAGAGAAATAAAAAAAGAATGGTTTTTTTGGGAATAAAAAATACTGGGAAAACAGAGGGGAACCCGCAGAAATAGTGGGGTAAGCGGAAAAGAAAACTATATATAGTATATGGGTATACTTACTGTATACTAAAATTTGTGCTTTTCGTCAGTTGACTTTTATAGGCCAAGGGAATAGAATTAAATCATCATAAAAAGTGACAGGATGACTTGGTAGAATATAATGCCCTGCAAACCGTGCAAAAGCGGCACGCATGTCATTATGTCTATTTTTTTGCGGCCAAAACCCAAAAATGCGTTTAAATATATGATGTTGTAAGAAAAAATGGAAGAGTAAAGGGGATATCACAATGATCGGCACCATTATAAAGCGGGACGGAAGAACCATGGAGTTTAACCTGGAAAAAATCTCCCAAGCTATTTTTAAGGCTGCCCAGGCCATTGGGGGGAAAGACTATGAACAAGCAAAGCAACTGGCTGTTCAGGTGCAGGAAGAACTGGAAAAAAGCATGGGGAATACGCCACCTACCGTGGAGCAGGTGCAGGATACTGTGGAAGATGTACTGATTAAAAACGGCCACAGCCGTACAGCCAAGGAATACATTTTGTACCGTGCCCAGCGTACCCGAGTGCGGGAAATGAACACAACCCTTATGCGGATTTATGAAGATTTAACCTTTAAAAACGCAGCAGAAAACGATATTAAAAGGGAAAACGCCAATATTGACGGCGACACCGCTATGGGTACCATGCTGAAATATGGTTCCGAAGGGGCAAAGGCCTTTTATGAAATGTTTATTTTGGACCCCAAACACGCAAAAGCCCACCGGGAAGGGGATATCCATATCCATGACCTGGACTTTTTAACCCTCACCACCACCTGCTGCCAAATTGATTTGACAAAGCTGTTTACCAACGGTTTTGACAGCGGCCACGGCTTTTTGCGGGAGCCAAACGACATTATGAGCTACAGCGCCCTGGCCTGTATTGCCATTCAGTCCAACCAAAACGACCAGCACGGCGGCCAAAGCGTGCCCAATTTTGATTACGATATGGCCCCTGGCGTGGCAAAAACCTACGCCAAGCTGTACCGGAAAAACCTGGTGAAGTCCTGCGAACTGCTGTGCGGTATGGAGGATGCGGAAGAACGGGTTATGCCCGTTTTGGAAGAGCTGAAGGCCCAGGGCTGCCGCCCTACTATGGAAAATTACCAGGAGTACAGCCAAAAGGAAGCCCAGGCCCTGGCAGGCATCCTTCCTGGGGAGTTAATGGAAAAAGTGCAGGCATTTGCCCGCAAGTATGCCCTGCGTGAAACCGACCGCACTACCTACCAGGCTATGGAGGCTTTGGTACATAACCTGAATACCATGCACTCCCGGGCAGGGGCCCAGGTTCCATTCAGCTCCTTAAATTATGGAACGGATACCTCCCCCGAAGGCAGAATGGTTACCCGCAACGTGCTGCTGGCTACAGAAGCTGGCTTGGGTAACGGGGAAACCGCCATTTTCCCCATTCATATCTTTAAAGTGAAGGAAGGGGTAAACTACAACGAGGGGGACCCCAACTACGACCTGTTTAAGCTGGGCTGCCGCGTTTCTGCAAAGCGGCTGTTCCCTAATTTCTCCTTTATTGACGCTCCCTTTAATTTAAAATACTACGTTCCGGGCCACCCGGAAACCGAGGCTGCCTACATGGGCTGCCGCACCCGGGTAGTGGCCAACGTTTATGACCCTACAAGGGAAATTGTTACCGGCCGCGGCAACCTGAGCTTTACCTCTGTAAACTTGCCCAGGCTGGCGATTTTGGCCAATAAAAACCAGGACTTGTTTTTTGAACTGCTGGACGACCGCATTGATACAGTAATTGAACAGCTGAAGGCCCGCTTTAAAATACAGTGCCAAAAGAAGGTGAAAAACTACCCCTTCCTAATGGGCCAGGGCATTTGGCTGGATTCCAATAAGCTGGCCTGGGAGGACAGCGTGGAGGAGGTACTGAAGCACGGTACCTTAACTATGGGCTTCATTGGCCTGGCGGAATGCTTAAAAGCCCTTATTGGCCAGCACCACGGCGAAAGCGAATATGCCCAAAACTTAGGCTTGGAAATTATTGGGCACATGCGCACCCGTATGGACCAGGAGGCAGAAAAAACAGGCCTGAACTTCTCCCTTATTGCCACCCCGGCAGAAGGGCTTTCCGGCCGGTTTGTAAAAATTGACCGCAAGCGCTTCGGCGTTGTGGAAGGCGTTACCGATAGGGAATACTACACCAATTCCTTCCATGTGCCGGTGTACTACAATATTGGGGCGTTCCGCAAAATCCAGCTGGAAGCCCCCTACCACGAGCTGACCAACGGCGGCCACATCACTTATGTAGAACTGGACGGCGACCCCTGTGGCAACTTAGAGGCCTTTGAACAGGTGGTGCGCTGTATGAAGGAAAGCGGTGTGGGCTACGGTTCTATCAACCACCCGGTGGATAGGGATAGCATTTGCGGCTACACAGGCATTATTGGCGACGTTTGCCCCAAATGCGGCCGCCGGGAGGAAGAGCACGGCGTAAAATTTGAACGCATCCGCCGCATTACCGGCTACCTGGTAGGCACTACAGACCGTTGGAACAACGCCAAACGGGCCGAGGAGCAGGACAGGGTAAAACACAATACCCAAAGCTAAGCAAGGCCGAAAAAACGGCGGAAAGGGCAGGGAAAACCATGAGCCAAACAGTACAGGTTTCCGGAGTGGAAACAGATTCTATTGTGGACGGGCCAGGGATGCGCTTCACCGTATTTACCCAGGGGTGCCCCCACTGCTGCCCAGGCTGCCACAACCCGGAAACACACCCCTTTCAAGGGGGCCGGGCCGTGGAAGTAGAGGCCATTGCCAAAGAAATAGAAAAGGATCCCCTATGCGCCGGGGTTACCCTTTCCGGGGGAGAGCCCCTGTGCCAGCCAAAGCCCCTTGCCCGGTTAGCAGAGCTGGTAAACGGTATGGGCAAGAATGTGGTGTGCTACACCGGCTATACCTGGGAACAGCTGATAGAACAGCAGGACCCGGATATTATGGCCCTGCTGCGTCAGTGCAAGTATGTTATAGACGGCCCCTATGTACAGGAGCTGCGCACCCTAAATATGAAATTTCGGGGCAGCAGCAACCAGCGGATTATTGACGTGGCCGCTTCTTTAAAGGAGGGGCGCGCTGTCTTAGCGGACTTATAAAATCAAAACCCCGCCGAAGAAGTTGCTTTTCGGCAGGGTTTTTTTATAATATATGCAAAGGAGGCGACTGATATGGTAGAGATTCGCATTGCCACACCCGAGGACGCGGCGGCAATTTTGGCGTTTTGCAAGCTGGCAGGCGCGGAAACAGATAACCTTTCCTTTGGCGCGGAGGGCGTGTCCTTTACTGTGGAACAGGAGCAGGAATTTTTGGAGTATGCGCAAAACTCTAGGGAGAGGCTGTTCCTGCTGGCAATTTGCAGCGGGAAAATTGTAGGGACCGGCACCTTTTCCGCCTTCCAACTGCCACGGCTGGCACACCGGGGGGAAATCAGCATTACGGTGCGGCAGGAATTTTGGGGGCAGCACATAGGGTCACAGCTTATGGAGGAGATCCTCCGCTTTGCAAGGGATGTTGCACAGGCGCGGATTCTCTCCCTGGAGGTGCGAACCGATAACAGTCGCGCCATCGCCCTGTACAGAAAGTTCGGTTTTGAAACCGTGGGCACCTTCCCGGGATATATGAACATCAACGGCGAAAATATTAGCTGCGATATTATGTGGCTAGCGCTGTAATAAAAAGAGTAGAGGCGCATCGGCGCCTCTACTCTTTTATAATATAGTCCTGCACTTTGTGGCAGATTTTAATGTCCACCAGGGCTTCTACAAAAACGCCGTCCTCCCGATAGTCCTCAATATCCACGCGGCCCAGTTCCCGTATTTCGCTGATAAGCCCCGCCTTACTGTAGGGCAAAAGCAGCTGTAAGCGGCGATGGGTCTCCGGCAAATTCAGGGCAATTTTCTCCAAGAGGGCATCCAAGCCTTCGCCGGTTTTGGCGGAAATGGCTGCAGTGTGCTTATCTATGGTAAGGGGCGGCAAAACCACCTTGTCACACTTATTCAGCACAGTAAGCACCGGCACCTGGCCGGCGCCAAGGTCGGCCAAAACCTGGGTGGTAATTTCCAGCTGGTGGTCAAATTCCGGGGAGGAAACATCGCATACGTTTAAAATTAAATCGGCGTTTACAGCCTCCTCCAGGGTGGATTTAAAGGCCTCTACCAGGTGGTGGGGCAGGCGGCTTACCAGGCCAACGGTATCCACCAGCATCACCTTGCGGCCGTCCGGCAGCAGCAAGGCCCGGGAGGTAGGGTCCAGGGTAGCAAAGAGCATATCTTGGGCGAGGACGCCTGCATCTGTTAAGGTGTTCAGCAAAGTGGATTTTCCCACATTGGTGTAGCCTACAATGGCAACGCTGACCACATTGTCCTTTTTGCGGCGCTGGTGCAGCATACCGCGGCGCTTTTCCAGTTCCGCCAGTTGGTCCTCCAGGGCGTTAATGCGGCGGCGGATATGCCGTCGGTCGCTTTCCAACTTGGTTTCACCGGGGCCCCGGGTACCAATGCCGCCGCCCAGGCGGGAAAGGCTGGTGCCCAGGCCGGAAAGCCGGGGCAGCCGGTACCTTAGCTGGGCTAACTCCACCTGTAAGCGGCCTTCGCTGGTGCGGGCCCGCTGGGCAAAAATATCTAAAATAAGGGTGGTACGGTCAATAATTTTAGCATCCACCACTTTTTCAATGTTTTTTTGCTGGGCAGGGGAAAGCTCGTGGTCAAAAATAACCAAGGTAATCTGGTTGGCCTCCACATATTCGGCAATTTCCTGCAAACGGCCGGAGCCCATTACCGTGGCGGGGTCAAAGCTTTCTTTTTTTTGGGTAGCGCGGCCCGCCACCTGGGCGCCGGCGGACCTTGCCAACTCCTCCAGCTCATCCAAGGAGCGTTCCACATCGTATTCTCCGGTATCTACACAGGCCAAAAGGGCCAGTTCTATTTCTTCTTTGTTTTCGTACATTCTTTGTCCTCCGTAATGGTAAGCGGCAGGGCCAAAGGGCGTTGCCGCAGGGTGTTCAGCGGGAAAATAGGGGCGGAAAACGGCGCAAAACAGTGGAAAAAGGGGCCGAAAAACCACCAAAAACACAGAAAAACCACACAAAACGCCGCCTTTATTTTACAACAAAACAACCCCCTTGGCAATTACTGCCCTAGCAAAAAATAGTTGAGCAAAGCGAAACTATTTTTTCTTGTGTAGCTTTGTATAAAACGGGGCGCAGGGCACTTGTGCAAAATAGAAGCCTTGTAAGCGCCCCTTGCAAGTTTTTTGGCTCTGCCTGCAAAATTTGCGAAAATGGCTTCGCTTGTACATCAAATTTTTATTGTGAAGCAATAAAAAAGATTTTTTGCCAAGGCTTTCCTTTTACTTGTAAAAAGGACAGCAACAACGTATAATAAAGATAGCATCTTCCCACGTATTATTTTAGGGAAAACGAGGGAACTTGGCGCTACACACAAAACGAAGGTCGTTTTGTTTGAAAGGAGTTTTAGATATGAATTATTCTCACGAAGTGGAGAGAATGTGTCCCGTGGCAAAGGGCCCCCACCATGGCCCGGCACCAATCCCGGAGGAGGGGAACTGGGTAAAGGCATATCAGATTTCCGATATTTCCGGCCTTTCCCACGGCATTGGCTGGTGCGCCCCCCAGCAGGGCGCCTGCAAGCTTACTTTAAACGTAAAAAACGGCGTGATTGAGGAAGCCTTGGTGGAAACCCTGGGCTGCTCCGGCATGACCCATTCCGCCGCCATGGCGGGGGAGATACTCCCCGGAAAAACCTTGCTGGAGGCATTAAATACCGACCTGGTGTGCGACGCTATCAACGTAGCCATGCGGGAAATTTTTAAACAGTTGGCTTACGGCAGAACCCAAACCGCCTTTTCCGAAGGGGGGCTGCCCATTGGCGCCGGCCTGGAGGACCTGGGCAAAGGTTTGCGCTCCCAGGTGGGCACCATTTTTTCTACAGGCTTAAAGGGCGTGCGCTACTTGGAGCTGGCAGAAGGGTACATCCTCTCCGTTGCCTTGGACGAAGATAACGAGGCCATTGGCTACAAATTTGTAAAGGTGGGCAAAATGCTGGAGGATATCCGCCACGGCATGGATCCCAACCAGGCATACGAGAAAAACATTGGTACATACGGTCGCTATGAAAACGCTGCAAAATATATCGACCCCCGTGAAGAATAGGACAGGAGGGAAAAACACATGGCTAAGTTTGAAGGACAGGAAAGAAGAATGCCTAAAATAGAGGCATGCCTGAAAGAATACGGCTTTTCCTCCCTGGAGGATGCAAGGGACCTTTGCGCCGGCAAGGGGATTGATGTAGAGCAAATTGTAAAGGGTATACAGCCTATTGCGTTTGAAAATGCAGTTTGGGCTTACACCTTGGGTACTGCCATTGCCATTAAAAAAGGTATTTCTGTTGCCGCCCAGGCTGCGGAAGCCATTGGGGAAGGGCTGCAAGCCTTTTGTATTCCCGGTTCCGTTGCGGAACAGCGCCAGGTGGGCCAGGGCCACGGAAACTTAGGGGCTATGCTGCTGCGGGAGGAAACAGGCTGCTTTTGCTTTTTGGCAGGGCATGAATCCTTTGCGGCTGCGGAAGGCGCTATTGGTATTGCCCGAACAGCCAATAAGGCAAGAAAAACCCCTCTGCGGGTTATCCTTAACGGCTTAGGTAAGGACGCCGCTTATATTATTTCCCGTATTAACGGTTTTACTTATGTGGAAACCGAATACGACTTTTTTACAGGCCAGCTGAAGGTTGTACGGGAAAAAGCCTTTTCCCAGGGGGACAAGGCAAAGGTGCGCTGCTACGGCTGCAACGACGTGCTGGAGGGCGTTGCCGTAATGCAGGCGGAAAAGGTAGACGTTTCCATTACCGGCAACTCTACAAACCCAACCCGGTTCCAGCACCCTGTTGCAGGCACCTATAAAAAATGGTGCTGGGAAAACGGCGTAAAATATTTTTCCGTTGCTTCCGGCGGCGGTACCGGGCGTACCCTGCACCCGGATAATATGGCCGCGGGCCCAGCCTCCTATGGTATGACAGACACCATGGGCAGAATGCACAGCGACGCCCAGTTTGCAGGCTCCTCCTCCGTGCCGGCCCATGTGGAAATGATGGGCCTGATTGGTATGGGCAACAACCCAATGGTTGGCGCCACCGTGGCCTGCGCTGTTGCTGTGGAAGAGAGTGCAAAAGCATAGGCACAGCATTGCCTTTAGAAAAATATAAAAAAATCCCTAGCAATTTACTTGCTGGGGATTTTTTCGTATTTTTCCTAAGTGAGGCCCTATTTTTTATTAGGAGCGTTTGGCTGCTGCCAAGTCTGTGCCCTTTTGAGGGGCTGGGGAACCCCGTTGGTACAGGATTGGAAGAAGCACAGCACTTCCAAAGGAATGCGGCCGGGTTTGGGGGTGGAACCCCTAAAAATTTGCTGAAAGCAGCCCACAAAATGGGGGTTGCGCAACTATACAAATAAAAATGTGGGCTCTAAATTGGCTTTTTATGCTATAAAAACTGAAAATAAGGGCGAAAAATAGTAGAAAAAATAAAATGTTTATGTTATCATTTTACAGGAAATAAGTATAATTTTTTTACCATATAAAGGGGGAGCATTATGAAAAGATTACTTGCTGCCGTGATGTCCATGGTTATGGTTGTTTCTGCGGCAAACCTGCCTGCCTTAGCAATAGGCGGGCAGGCAAAAGTAGCGGACGCCGTGGGGGATTTCACAACGGCTGTCCGTTTGGATTACCCGGAATTGCTCGAAAATGTGGAGGGAAAGGAGTTTAGCCTGACTTTAGCAGACAATGAGGGCAATAAAATTCCTCTTAACCTTACGGCGGGAGGGGAAAGCGGATCCTTCCAGTTTGCCGGGGAGAATGTAACGGTTACAACAACACTGTTAAATGAACAAGGTGTAGAAATAACTACAGAAAATACAGTTGGTTATTATGAAGTGGCTTTTCAGGGGCTGCCGAACAATAGAAAGTATACGGTTTCCCTGAAAGCCAATGGATACAGTAATTACACATCGCAGCCCATTGAGATGGAGGCTTACTCGAGAAAAATTTTGGTTGGCACTTGGGAAGGCGGCTTTTCCATTGGGGATGTTACCGGTGACAAAAGGATTGACGGGGACGACCTAAATGCGGTTCTTGGCAGTTTAGGCAAAACCGGTAAGCAAGCAACGGACATAACCCTGGATAACGTTGTAGATATTGAGGACTTAGCCTTAGTACATTCCCGCCAGGGTGCAAAAGGGGAGGCTGCGGCCTTTGATACCGCGGTAATTGTTGCTGCGGTAACGGATACAGAGGATATATTGGAAGGCTTCCAAGAAGCAGGCACCAATGTGGTGGGCGATATAGCAGACCTGTTCCTGAACAACGGGGAAACCGTTAAGCTTGAAGCAAAGAGTGATATTGTCCTGCCTTTTTCCTTTGAGAAAAACCCCATTGAAACCGAATCAATACAAATTACCTCCCCTCAGGGGACAGGCTCCGTTGAAGCCGGTACCGCTGAGGTAGTATATACAGATGAAAATGGCAAGGAACAGACAGAAAACATCCCCTTTACGGTACCGCAGGCGCCCCAGGGGGTACACGCCATTGGCCGCAACAGCGGCAGCAATACTTTGGTGATTGACCTGGGCAAGCGGGTGGCTGTGAAAAAGGTGACTATCACAGTAAGCAAGGTAGAGGGCGAGCCCGGTTATGCCATAGTAGAAAGTATTCAATTCTTAAAGGACATTGTGCCTGAAAACGCAGAAATTACAAATTCTATACCAATGCGGGTAACCGCAACTGCCGGCAGTGAGGAAGCGGTGCTTTCCTGGAAGTCAGTGGATAATGTGGATGGTTACATTGTGCGTTGGGGCGAAGAACCAGGAAAATATACAAAAGAACTGAAAGTTTCCCTAACAAAAGCCACGGTTGTTGGCTTGAAAAACCTGAAAACATACTACTTTATTGTACAGGCTTATACAGAGGACGGCTGGAAAGGCGGGTATTCCGAGGTAGTTTCCGCAGTGCCCCAGCCAAATAAGGTGCCGCCTGCGCCGGATTACTTAACCGTGGAACCCCAGGACAGGGCCCTTACAATTTCCTGGAAAAAGACAAAGGACGCGTTGAAGTACAACGTGTATTACAAGGAAACAGACCAGGAACAAAGCGCCTTTAAAAAGGTAGAAGCTGAAATTACAGCCACCAGCTACGCCTTGGGCGGCCTGGAAAACGGCACAAGCTATGATATTTACGTTACGGCGGAAAATAATTTAGGCGAAGGGCCAAAATCCTTAATGGCCCAGGGCGTGCCGGAAAAACAAATTGTAGAGGCGCCCGACCTGCCTACAGAAAACAGAATACCAAACAGCAAAATTACAAAGGTTACAATGACGAACCCAAATAACGTGGATATGAGCTACTACCCCAATGGCTTTGAACCGGGATTTGTAGCCGACGACGACTATTCCACCCACTGGACCGCCAAAAGCTTTGGCCTTAGCATGGAGTTTATCTTTGAATTTGACGAAGAACAGGATATGAACTATTTGCTGTACATGCCAAGGCAGGACGGCAGATATTGTGAGAGCTTAGTCCGCTATACCATTACCGCCTGGGACGAGCAGGGGAACGAGTATAACCTTACCCCACACGGCGGCACCATTAAAAACCAGGTGAAAACGGACCGGTACGCCATCTTCTCCTTTGAGCGCTGCAACCGCATTAAAAAAATTGGGGTAGCCGCAGCCCAGTGGGAAGGTTCCCCAACGCCGGTTTCCCTTTCTGAAGTTGCTTTTTACCAGTATACAGGTGTGGAGGACCAAATTGATGCCCTGTTTACCGACAGCAGCAAAACAGCGCTGAGCAGCAGTGCAACAGAGGCGGAAATTGCCCGGTTGAAGCAGCACTTAGAGGAAATGGGCAACTACTACATAAACAAAGAGGTGCTCCAGGACGAGGTAAACCTGGCCGAGGAATTGCGGAAAGGCAACCAAGCGGCCCTGGGCCTGGTAAAAGAAGGGCTGTTCTCCATTTCCACTAAAAATGATGTAAGGGGCTTCAGCACCCTGCAGCCTTTGGGCGCTGTTGCAGGCGCAGGGGAAACAGTGGCCATTTACGCCAATATTCCAGAGGGAGAAACTGTTTCCCTTGTGCCAACCCAGTATTACTCCGAGGTTAATAGATGGAAGGGCGCGGCAATTACCCTGACAAACGGCCGCAATATTGTAAAAATGCCAACCCTTACCTCCCTAAATACAGAAAAGGGCGGTTCCCTGTACCTGGTTTACAGCGGAAACAAAGGGGACGAAATTAAACTCCATGTGCGGGGGAAAGGCGTAACGGCAATTCCAACCTTGGAATTGTACAACTGGTACGACCTGACCGAACCCCAGCGCAGAGAGAAAATAGCGGCTTACACAAAGGAACTGAACAGCTACGTTGCGGGCTTAAATACCAGCAACATCCAAACCAACATCCGCAATGCAACGGAAATTTCCCTGCCAGGGGTTCTGCTTTCCCTGCCGGCAAATACAGTAAACCAGGGAATTCAAAAAGCAAAGATTTCCCCAGAGGAGCAGCTGTACCAAAATGCCCTTGCATGGGAACAGATGATGGATTTGATGTACAAAACCCACGGCGTGGATAACCCAAGGGAGCAGCAGTCCCGCAACAACATCCGTTACCACAGAATGTTTGCCGGCGCCTTTATGTACGCGGCAGGTGCCCACATTGGCGTTGGCTATGGCTCTACCTCTGGTTTGGTGCTTGGCCTTCCAGTGAACGGGGACAGCGGCCAGCTGTTTGGCTGGGGTATTGCCCATGAAATTGGCCATAATATGGATACCTTGGGCCATGCGGAAATTACAAACAACATTTACTCCCTGTTTGCCCAAACCTATGGCGGCGAGGGAAGCAATAACACAAAAACATCCCGTTTGGAGGCTTCCAACAAATACCCCAAAGTGTTTGATAAAACCTCCTCCGGGGCAAAGGGCCTTTCCAACGACGTATTTACACAGCTGGCCATGTACTGGCAGCTCCACTTAGCTTACGACGATGCAGACGGCAACTTCTATAACCTGGTAAATAAGGCTTACCGCCAAGGTGCAGGTGCAGGCTTTACCGGAGATGAAAAATTTGCCGTTGTGGCAAGTCAGGTGGCAAATAAGGACCTGACCGAGTTCTTTACCCAGTGGGGCGTGGAGCTTTCCCAAGGGGCCAAGGCTGAAATGGGCAGCTATACTCCGGAAACAAGAAAAATCCACTACCTCTCCGATGAATCCCGCCGCCAGCGGCTGGGTGGAGCAGGGGCGGCCCAGGGTACTGTGAGCATTACCGCAAATGCAGTGGAAAAAGAAGTAACCGTAACCATTAACGCCAGCATTAACGGGGAAATGCAGGGCTACGAGATTTTGCGCAACGGAACCCCTCACGCCTTTATTCCTGCCGGGGAACCATTGACCTTTACAGAAATTATTGGTTCCAGCAACCATAAAGCTATGGAATACCAGGTAAAGGCCATTGATATTTTGGGCAATGTAGTTGATACAAGCAATAAGGAACAAGTATCCATTGACCACAATAACGAAATTGACCGAGATCAGTGGACTGCCCAAAAGGCTGAAGATGGTACCCTGACAGTAAGCTTTACCAAAGAACCTGTTAGAGTATCTGGTATGGTATTTAAAAATATTGCCAGCCTGGAAAACGTGGTAAATGAAGAAGCTACCCTGCCGCCGGAGCAGCCGGAAACAGACGCCGCAGAGGATAAGACTCCTGATACTCCGCCAGAGGGCAATACCGACGGTAAGGTAGAAGAAGATGCCAATACTCCGCCAGAAGGCAATGTAGAGGGTAAGGCAGAACAGGGTTCCGCCGTTATGGCCCTGGCAGAAGGGGACAAAGACAGCCAGCAGGAAACTGTGGAAGATAACAACACTACAGATGTTAAGGATACCACAGGCGAAAGCGCGGTGAACGGTGAAGAAACCGCAAATAAGGAAAACCTGCAGGACGAAAATACCGCAGATGGCAATAAAGAAGCCACAAGCGGGGAAGACTTACAGAACAAAGAAACCGCCGAAAATAAAGACGACGGGAAAAACAAGGAAAGGGCCGCCGAACCAGGGAAGATAGTGATTGCGGTGAAGGAAGAAAACAAGGACTTTGTTCATGCCCTTACTATAGACCTGGCGGAAACAGACCTGACTGACCCGAAAAACGCATTGCAGCTGTTTAACAGCGGCTACACCAACGGTAAAGTTTCCATTTTTGAAAACGCGGTGGAAATCCGCATTACCGGTTTGCCAGATTCCGTTACGGAAGAAAACTTTAACTTTGCTGGCTACCCAGGCGACCTCATTGAATTTATGGACGGCGCCATTGGCCACCTGGCCCATGACTACCAGTATGGGGAGGACAGCAGCCAGGTAATTCCAGCGGGAACCTTAGTTATTGTAGGTACTTACCGAGGCGACCCAGTGTACAGCACCATTCGCATTTTGGGAGAATTTATGACGGGTGACCCAGCTGCTGATGAGGCTGAAACAGAAGAACGCGCAATTAACGGCGAGGCTTACCTGTTTGCCGAAGTCCCGGACGGAGGAAAACTCAGTGAAATTAACAACGGCATTTGGATTTTTGTTCCCGATGTGCAGGCGGAAAAAGATCTTCAGGAAAATGAGTGCAGCATCAGCGTACTGCCCGGCAGAATTAAAGCGGAGCTGTACCGCACCGATGACCCTGAGGACGCTACCAGCAAACGGAAGACCAGCGATACCAAATGGATTTCTTCCCCAACAGAGGAAACCATGCCTTCTATTACATTACAGGGGGAAAATTAACAAATGAACTTGCGCAAATTTTTTGCCGCAGCTTTTGCCGCCGTTATGGCGGCAGGCTGCGGGGCCATTGCGGCCCAGGCGGCAAGCCTGCCTAATATTCAAATTCGCCCCAGTGGTGCAGAAAACCAGTATGTTGTCACTTTAAACAATGTGGAATCCACCGCCCACGGCGTCCAGTTTGACGTTACGGTGGACAGCGGCAGTGAAGTGGAAATAGCCTGGGCCGATGAAAACAACGGCGTAGTGCAGGAAGCGGTGCAGCAGGTACAGGGGAATAAAACCACTGTAACCTTTTACGTTTCTAAAACCTATCCGTTAAGCAACAGCACTCAGGTGCAAATTGCCGCAATTACAACGGAAAAGGAACAAAAGGCATCTTCCTTCCACACCAGCGGCAACCTGAAAACCGTAGATGAACGCCAACAGCCGCAACCATACAGCGGGGTAAAGCTGTCCTTCCAAACGAATACATCGGGAAACTCCGAAGATGCCAGCAGTTGGGAGGACAAAGACAGCAGCGAGCAAAAGCAAAAGGAAAACATGGCCACCTGGGATAAGCTTTCCGGTAAAGTAAAAACGGAAAACGGCAAAAAGACCCTTTCTATTACCGCAAAAAGCGGCCAAAGGATAGAAAGCGAAATTTTCCGCCAGGCTTTGGCAAAAGGCATAGAGGTTACTGTGGATTACGGGGATTACCAGTGGGTATTCCACGGGAGCGAGGGCGGTTCCGTGCCGGAAAAACAAAAGTATTATGACCTGGCAGTACAGTTTATGGGCCAGAAAAACCTTTCTGCCGCCGCCCATAACAGCGACATTCTTCAGTTTGCCATTGCTCACAGCGGCCAGCTGCCCTGCCCGGCTACTTTAAAGCTTTCTGTAGGCAGCCAGTACAAGGGGCAAACCCTGTACCTGGCCCTGTACAATGAATTTAAAGGAACTTTGGAAAAATATGCCCAGGCAATAGTGGAGGACAACGGAATTATTGCCTTTGCCCTGGAACAGGGCGGCAAGTATGTGGTAGTAACAGAGGATTTGTGGGCGGTTTCCACCACAACCAGCAGTTCCAGCAGCCAAACCACCGCAACAGTAACTGTTCCGCCTTTGGAAACAGAGGAGGAACTGGAGAAGGAAGACCTTCCCCAGGAGGAGCAGGAAGAAGAGAAGGAGCCCCAGGAGCCGGAAACAGAAAAACCAGCCGGCCCAGCAGAGGTCCAGCCGGAGAAAAAAGAAATTAGCGTGGTAGGGGTTATTATTGCTATTTGCTGTATGGCAGCCTTTGGCGGCGCAGTGGCTTTCCTTGTGATGAAGGACAAAAAAGCTGCTAAAAGGTAAGCCCCTTTGCCGGCACATTAGGTTTTATTGTATTACTAATAAAAATTACGAAAAGCCAGGGTTTTAGCCCTGGCTTTTTTCTTTCTGGCAGGCTTTATCGGTTAGGAGCCAGCACCGGAAAAAATGGGCAAGCCCGTCCGTTTTGGTAAAATGGTAACAGGGGAGCAGTTTATTGAGGATGATAACCGGGAGGCTATTAACGACGTCTACAGCCCTTTATCGGTGGATATGGAAACAGCCAGTATTGCCCATGTGTGCCATGTGAACAAAATCCCTTTTATTGGGGTGCGGGCAATTACGGATACGGCGGACCACAGGGGCATGGCAATTTTGAAAAAAACTGCCCCATTGCATCGGAACTTTCTAAAAATATGGTGCTGGAGATTTTACGGGAACTGTAGGGGCGCGGCCCCTGCGGTTCCTTTTCCTTTGTGGGGCTTTCAGCCCCACCCCCAAAAAGTTTGTTGAAAGCAAACTTGCTACCTTGCAGCAACATACCACTGCAAGATTTGGGCCTGGGTAGGCCCAAACAGCAGAGGCTGGGAGGCAGCTAATGCCTCCCAAAGAATGTGGGTAGCAAGTTTGGCTCTGCTAAACTTGCTAACTTACAGCAGCACACCACTGTAAGTTTTGGGGTTTGAAAATAAATCGTAAACTCGTAGTGAATATTATATAATTTAGTTGACAAAATATAAATACAGAGCTACAATAAATTCAGAACAGAAAAGTAACAGAAAAGAGGGCCTTTATGGGGAAAAGCGTGTACAGTTTGGTTTTAAGTGATGACGTAGTGGAAAAAATAGACCAAGCGGCATATCAAAAAAACACAAGCCGTTCCAACCTAATCAATCAAATTTTGGCGGAGTATGTTTCCTTTGTGACACCAGAAAAGCATATGCAGGATATTTTTCGCGCCCTCACCCAAATAATTTCCCAGTGCCAGCCTTTGGCGGTGCAGGGGCAAAGCTCCGGCGCCATGCTTAGCATACGCAGCCCATTGCAGGTAAAGTACAACCCAACCTTAAAATATACAGTGGAACTGTTCCGCAGCAGGGAACAGGGGGTTGGGGAACTTAAAATTATGGCCCGCACCCAAAGCGCCCAGCTGCTGGAACTGCTGGATGGCTTTTTCCTGCTGTTCTGCTCTGTGGAAACCCGTTACCTTGCAAGGCTGTTCCCCGGCATTTCGCCCAATTACCAAATTGGCCAGGGGCGGCTGCAGCGCCGTTTTTTCCTATTAAATACCAGCTGCTGTAACGAAGAAATTGGGGAGGCTTTGGCAAAATATATACAAATGGTGGATGCCGCCCTAAAGCAATACATCAGCGCCCCGCCGGTGGAACGGCAAAGGGCCATGGAACAAATCTATACCAATTATTTGCAGCAAACACCAGTGATTGTGTAATAATATCAGCACAGTTGTGGGAAAGGAGAACCCTTATGAACGCACAAAAAATGACTCAAAAAACATTGGAAGCCATTCAGCTGGCCCATACCACCGCAGTGGAACGCGGGAACCAGCAAATAGAACAGCTGCACCTGCTTTATGCCCTGCTTGCCCAACAGGACAGCCTTAACGCCCAGCTGCTGAAAAAAATGGGGATAGAGCCCGCCGCCTTCTCCCGTAGCGTGGAGCAGGAGCTGGGGAAAATCCCCTCCGTTTCCGGCCCCGGCAGGGAGGAAGGGAAAATTTATATTTCCCAGGAAACAGACCAAGCCTTGGCCAAGGCCGAAAAAACAGCCGACGCCATGAAGGACGAGTATGTTTCCGTGGAGCACTTGATGCTGGGGCTAATGGAAGAAGCAAACACTGCTTTAAAGCAGCTGTTTAACCTGTTCCATATACAGAAAAACGACTTTTTAAAGGCCTTGCAGCAGGTACGGGGCAATACCCGCGTTACCAGCGACTCCCCGGAGGACACTTATGAGGCATTGAAAAAGTATGGCCACGACCTGGTAGAGGAGGCCCGGAACAAAAAGCTGGACCCGGTAATTGGCCGGGACAGCGAAATACGCAATGTAATTATGATTCTTTCCCGAAAAACGAAAAATAACCCGGTGCTGATAGGGGAGCCGGGTGTGGGAAAAACCGCCATTGCCGAGGGCTTGGCCCTGCGCATTGTGCGGGGGGATGTGCCCGCCAGCCTGCGGGATAAAACCATATTTTCCCTGGATATGGGCGCTTTAATTGCCGGGGCAAAGTTTCGGGGTGAATTTGAGGAACGGTTAAAGGCCGTATTAGGGGAGATTAAAAAAAGCGAAGGCCGCATTATTTTGTTTATTGATGAGCTGCATACCATTGTAGGCGCGGGCAAAACAGAGGGTTCCATGGATGCAGGCAACCTGTTAAAGCCCATGCTTGCCCGGGGCGAGCTTCACTGCATTGGCGCAACTACCCTAAACGAATACCGCCAGTACATTGAAAAGGACGCCGCTTTGGAGCGCCGCTTTCAGCCGGTTATGGTAAACGAGCCTGCGGTGGAGGACACCATATCCATCCTGCGGGGATTAAAGGAACGGTACGAGGTGTACCACGGCGTAAAAATACAGGACGCCGCCCTTATTGCTGCGGCAACCCTTTCCAACCGGTACATTGCCGACCGGTTTTTGCCGGACAAGGCCATTGACCTGGTGGACGAGGCCTGCGCTATGATTCGCACGGAAATGGATTCCATGCCCGCCGAACTGGACGAAATTTCCCGTAAAATGATACAGCACCAAATTGCCCAGGCGGCGCTGAAAAAGGAGGACGATAAAATCTCCAAGGAGCAGCTGGAAAAAATAACAAAGGAACTGGCGGAAATGCGGGAGAAGTTTAACTCCATGAAGGCCCAGTGGGAAAACGAGAAAACCGCCATTACCAAGGTGCAAAAGCTGCGGGAGCAGCTGGAAAGCATTAACGGCGACATTGAAAAAGCCGAAAGGGAATACGATTTAAACAAGGCCGCAGAGCTGAAATACGGCAAGCTGCCGGAGCTTAAGCGCCAGCTGGAGGAAGAGGAAAGGCTTGCAGAACAGGCAGGCCAGTCCAGCCTGCTGCGGGACAAGGTGACCGAGGAAGAAATTGCCAAGGTAGTGGGCAAATGGACGGGGATTCCCGTGGCCAAAATTATGGAGGGCGAACGGGAAAAGCTGCTCCACTTAGGGGATATTTTACACCAAAATGTAATTGGCCAAAACGAGGCCGTGGAAAAAGTGACAGAGGCCATTATCCGTTCCCGGGCCGGCATTGGGGATCCCAACCGCCCCATTGGTTCTTTCCTGTTTTTAGGCCCCACCGGCGTGGGCAAAACCCAGCTGGCCAAGGCTTTGGCAAAAACCCTTTTTGATGATGAAAACAACATGGTTCGCATTGATATGAGCGAATATATGGAGAAATATTCCGTTTCCCGTTTAATTGGCGCGCCGCCCGGCTATGTTGGCTACGAGGAGGGCGGACAGCTTACCGAGGCTGTGCGCCGCCGCCCCTACGCCGTTGTGCTGTTTGACGAGGTGGAAAAGGCCCACCCCGATGTGTTTAATGTGCTGCTCCAGGTACTGGACGACGGCCGGGTCACCGATTCCCAAGGCCGCACCGTGGACTTTAAAAACACAATTATTATTCTTACTTCTAACCTGGGTTCCCCTTATATTTTAGAGGGTATTGAGGAGAACGGGGAAATTTCCTCCCAGGCAAAGGAGCAGGTACAGGCCCTGCTGAAGCAAAGCTTCCGGCCGGAATTTTTAAACCGCCTGGATGATATTGTGTTCTACAAGCCCCTTACCCGGGAAAACATTGGCAGCATTATTGACCTGTTGATACAGGATTTGCAAAAGCGTTTGAACCAAAAGCAGATTACCCTGAACATTACCCCCGCAGCGAAGGATTATATTGCCCAAAACGCCTACGACCCTGTTTACGGCGCCCGCCCTTTGAAGCGCTTTATTCAAAGCCATGTGGAAACCTTAATTGGCCGTATGATTATAGCAGACGAAATTGGCCCGGACAGCGTTGTTACCTTAGACAGTGACGGAGAGCAGTTAACTGTAAAATAAAAATAGCCCGAAGGCGCGGAAACCTTCGGGCTATTTTTCCACCCTTTAGCGGAGAGGGGCAGCGTCGACAAGGGGTGTGGGGATGGGTATAATCAGTGGTAAAAAAGGCGATGCGTATGCTTCTTTAGGCGTTTTTGGCAGGGTGTGCCTTTTGGCTTGTGAGGCAAGGGGAGGAAAAACATGAAAAAGAAGTGGGGCGCCGTTGTGTTTACCCTGTGTTTGGCGGTGTGGTTCCTCCATTGGCTGGGGATCGGGTACCGGCCAAGCGGTTCGGCTGTTTTAGATTTAAAGGCGGGAAATGGAAGGGATATACGGGAAACAACACACAGGAAAAGAAGTAGAAAATGGAACGGAGGATATGGTGTTTGTCGTAAAACCAAAAACCTTTTCTTCACCAACTGGAACTTGCGAAACGCTTTAGGAAAAGACTATGAGTACGAGTGCAAGGTTATTTTTACCAATTACATAGATGGGGAAAGGGCCCAGACTCGGACAATTACATACCGGGGCGTTGACCCTATGGGAAAAAAACACGCCGAAGACAGGGCGTACTTGGATGTAAACAGCAGGGCTGAAGAAGCAGCAATAACACAGGATATGAACAAAACCTCCGCATGGGTTAAGCCCCATACGGAGGTTTTGCTGTTGCATAACGCCGGCCTGCGGCCGGAGGCTGTATTTTATTTTTCCCCATGGGCTTCATACACTGGTGTGTAGTTGTCCTCCTCCACCAGGTAAATTTTATCCAAGTCCTCCTGGTCCATTTTTCCGGCGTATTCCAAAACATTGCCGTTTTCCAGGGTAAAGCGGACGCAGGTACCGCAGGAGGAACTAAGCTTGCGGGGAACCGGCATAAACTGAGGCTTCATATCTGTGCCTTTTAATTGGCGGGCAAAGCTAATTGCCGCAAAGTGAGTAAAAAAAGTTGCAATGTAAGTCATAGCAGGCAGCCATCCTTTTCTTTTTCCAGTGTGCCTGGCGGCAATGGTTCCCCAGGGGAAAAGCATTTCCCTATTTTACAGCAGTTAAGTGAAAATCGCCGTCAATTTCTGTTACGCTAACTTTATAGCCGGCGTTTTGGGCAAAGCGGGTGACGTTTTCTTTGGCAGTGCCGTTGTCTACAATAATTTCGTAGGCTTTGTCACCGCTTTCCATGGCTTTTTTTGTCATTAAAACTGGCTGCGGGCAGGAAAGGCCGCGGGCATCAACTGTATTTTTTTCCATAATTTTAGTTCAGTCCTTTCTTAGAACCTGTATTCATAGGTGTTCCATACCTGTGAATATAGGTTCTTACACTTTGGCAGGCTTGGCCCGGTTAGCGGGCAGCCTTTTTGGTGTTGGCGGCAGCAATAGCGGCCATAACAACAAGGCCAACAATAACGGCAATTTTACCATTGATGGAAGGCCCGTTTACAGCGGCGGCGGCAAGGCCGAAGTTGTGGCAGAAAGCGGCGCCTGCAAGGTAGCCCAGCACAGTAACAACAGAGTCTGTATTGCCTTCTGCGGAAAGGATAATTTGGCGCAGAGGGCAGCCGCCCAACAGTACAGAACCAAAGCCAACAACTACCATGCCCAAAAAGTTCCACAGGAACAGGGCGTGGGCAATAGGCTGTTCGGCAAAGCCCAGCTTAAACTGGCCAAAGGCCAGGTTGCCAATAAGGACTGCTGCAATAATTGTAACAAATCCCACAAGCATTTTCCAGTCCTTAAACAAAACAACATCACGAATACCTGCAACCATACACAGGCGGCTTTTTTGCGCCATGGCGCCCACAATTAAGCCGGCAGCCAAAGCCAAGGCAACAGGGGCCCGCATGGAGCCGGGGCCTTCGGCGCTGAAAACAAACAGGGCAGGTACAAGCAAGGAAAGCAGGAACAAAGCCACCATGGAAATGGGGAAGGCTAAGGCTTCTGTTTTAGGCAGGCTGTAGGTGCGTTTTAAGGAAAAACCTTTGTTTAGGAAGAAAATGCCCGCCAAAATGCCGCAGGCAAAGCCAACAAGGCCTACAATGCCGTTTAAGTCACCGCCACCAATGCGCAGGACCATTCTAAGCGGGCAGCCCAGGAACACCAAGGCGCCTACCATAACAAAGAACCCTAAAACAAAACGGGTCACAGGGGAGGAACCGCCCTTTGGGGAAAATTCCTTGGAGAATATAGCCATAGCCAGGGCGCCAATAATCAGGCCAATAATTTCCGGGCGGAAGTACTGGACAACCCCCGCGGAGTGGAGCTTAGTAGCCCCGGCAATGTCCCGCAAAAAGCAGGCAATGCAAAAACCCATGTTCCCTGGGTTGCCAAAATGCACCAGCACCGCGGAAATTAAACCTACAACGGCGCCGGTAACAATAATACCAACCATTGCTTTTTTGTCTTTCATAAAACACATCTCACTTTCCTTATAAAATAAAAGCTGTATTGGTTGGGAAAATACCGCCTTTTTCCCAACTTTTAGCGGAAAAAGGGCAAAAAACAGCCTATTTTGCCGCCAAATACTTACCATAATATAGTACATTTATTAAAAAAAGAAAAATAGTTTTTATCTATTACAAATAAAATTTTAATAGATATTTTTTATACATATGGCGTGGGCAAAGAAAAACAAGTATAATAATGTAAAATGGTAATAATAAAAGGGTGGCTTACTGTTTGTTTTAAAATTGGTTTTTAGATATGTAAATTAGGAAGGAAATAGGCTATGGAAAAAATTTACCTGGATAATGGGAGCACCTCCTTCCCCAAAGCGCCGGGGGTAAGCGATGCTGTAAAATTTTTTATGGACCAGGTGGGCGCCAATGTCAACCGGGGCGGCTATGAAAGTGCTTACTCTGCCGAGGATGTAATTATGGAAACCAGGGAACGGTTGTGCCGCCTGTTCCATTTTGGCAAACGGCTGAAAAACGTTATTTTTACCCCTAGCGTTACCTATTCTTTAAACAGTATTATTAAAGGCTGGCTCCAGCCTGGCGACCATGTGCTGGTTGGTTCCTTGGAGCACAACGCCATGATGCGCCCTTTAGTGCAGATGGAGAGTATAGGCGTCGCCTTTGACCGCATTCCCGCCAACGAGGAGGGCCGGATGCTGGTGGAGGAAATTGAGCCGCTGATACGCCCTAACACAAAGGGTATTTTGACACTTCATGGTTCCAATGTGTGCGGTTCCATAACCCCATTGCAGCAGGTGGGGGAAATATGCCAAAGGCACAACATTAAGTTTGTGGTAGACGCCGCCCAAACCGCCGGCGTTTTCCCTATTGATATGGAAGCCATGCACATTGACGTTTTGGCCTTTACCGGACACAAAAGCCTCCTTGGCCCCCAAGGCATTGGCGGTTTCCTCCTTACCGATGAAATGGCCCGCGAAATTCGCCCGGTAATTACCGGAGGAACCGGCAGCGTTTCTGATTCCGAGGAACAGCCCGACTTTTTGCCGGATAAGTTTGAATCGGGCACCATGAATATCCCGGGTATTTTTGGCCTTCATGCCGCCTTGGGCTATCTGGAGCAAAGAGGCATTGAAAATATCCGCGCCCACGAGCTTTCCCTGGCCTGCGCCTTTATAGAAAAGGTAAAGGACATCCCCGGTGTGCGGGTGGTGGGCCCAGGCCCGGAGGAGGAGAGGGCCCCCGTTGTTTCCCTGGACTTTACCGCGGGGGATAACGCCGAGGTAGCCTTTATCCTGGAAAGCCAGTACGGAATTATGACCCGCTGCGGCCTGCATTGCGCGCCCAACGCCCACAAAACCCTAAAAACCTTCCCCCAGGGAACCGTGCGTTTTACCTTTGGCTGGGCCAATACAATGGAGGAAGTAGAGGCGGCGGCCGGGGCCGTTGCAAAAGCAGCCCCAAGGCCATAAATCGGCAGTGCTATAGGCTTTTTCAATATTTACAATGGCAAAATAGATTTTATCTATAATTTTGGCAAAATTAATAAAAATAAAGTGTTAAAAATCGCACAATAAGCAGTTTGCCCACTTGCAAATTGCTGGCAAATTGGTTATAATATTGGCAAAGGATTGGTTTTCTCTATGGGAGTGCGAACTTCCATAGAAAACATCAATAACAATGCCAAGCCTGTTAAAAGTTCATATAGTTTGGATGACGACTGCGGGAGATTCAGGCTTGGTGAAAAGACAAGCCTGTGCCGAAGGAATAAGTCAGGCAAAATGCCATTTGCCGGCGAAGATCTCAGGAACAAGTACCGCAGCCCGACAAATCTCTGGAAAGCGCAAGCGCCGATGGGGCAACCGAAAGGGAATCTCTCAGGTTTATGAACAGAGCAAAAGGCTGAGAGATGTTTTTTGCTCTGCTTTTTTATGCTCCAAGGAAAATTACCCAAAGAGCGCAAAGCAGTAAGGCGGCAGAAATTTTAGGAGAATTTACCGTTATGAATTTTGTTGTCATTACTAATAATCCGCTTGTATATGAAAAGTATAAGGACGAGCTGAATGTGGACTATGCCGATATTCCCTTCCGGGATGTGCTGTGCAAGGTACGGGACATGGTTTACGCTGGCCACCCTTTGCTTACCCACCCCCTTTCCGGCAGCGTGAAACCCCACGAAACGCCTTACAAATCCGTATTAGTGGGAACAAAACCCGGTAAAATGGAGCAGCGGGACGCAAGTATTATTGAAAACAGCATTATTACTGCCGATAAATTCGCCGAAAAATTCCCCAATATGCCCCAGCATGTTCGGGAGGACTTCCAGCTTATTGACTGCACGCTGATTACCAGCGGCATTGACGCGGTGCTTAGGAGATAATTATGGCTTTATTAAATCTTAGGATTTAGTTTAGATTATGAAAGGGTAAATTTTAAGGAGGTGTTCATTTTGACTAAATTGGAGTTAGGTAATATTATTATCAATGACATTCAATTTTCAAATGAAAAATCAAAAGTTGAGAACGGCGTACTGTACGTTAACCAAGAAGAAATTAAACAAATTGCTTTGGAAGATGAAAACATTGCTTCCTGCGAAGTTTTCATTGCTCGTCCAGGCGAAAGCGTAAGAATCACCCCTGTTAAAGACGTTATTGAACCACGTGTTAAAGTAGAAGGCCCAGGCGGCATTTTCCCAGGCTGGATTGCTAAAGTTGACACCGTAGGCTCCGGCAGAACCCACGTTCTGAAAGGCGCCGCTGTTGTTACAACAGGTAAAATTGTAGGCTTCCAGGAAGGTATTATTGATATGTCCGGCCCTGGCGCAGACTACACCCCATTCTCCAAAACATACAACCTGGTTGTTAAAATGGAACCAGTAGAAGGCCTGAAACAGCACGAGCATGAATACGCTCTGCGTATTGCTGGCTTCAAAATTGCCTGCTTCCTGGGCGAACTGGGCAAAAACGTTACACCAGACGAAGTTGAAACCTTCGAGTTTGCTAACCTGGTTGAAAGCGCTAAAATGTACCCAGAGCTCCCAAGGGTTGCTTATGTTCAGATGCTCCAGTCCCAGGGCTTGCTGCATGACACATACGTATACGGCGTAGACGCTAAAAGAACATTGACAACAATGATCAACCCATTGGAAACAATGGACGGCGCTATCGTTTCCGGTAACTGCGTATCTTCCTGCGACAAAAACCCAACCTATGTTCACCTGAACAACAGAGTTATCCGCGAACTGTTTAAGGCTCACGGCAAAACTTTGAACTTCATGGGCATGATCATCACCAACGAAAACGTTTACCTGGCAGATAAAGAACGTTCTTCCAACTGGTCTGCTAAACTGGCAGAATACCTTGGCTGCGACGGCGTTATTATCTCTCAGGAAGGCTTCGGTAACCCAGATACCGACCTTATTATGAACACAAAGAAAATTGAAGCTAAAGGCATTAAAACTGTTATTATTACAGACGAATATGCTGGCCGCGACGGTAAATCCCAGTCCCTGGCTGACGCTGACGCTTCCGCTAACGCTGTTGTTACCGGCGGTAACGCTAACCAGGTAATCGTACTGCCTCCAATGGAAACAGTATATGGTCACCTCCACTTTGTAGATACTATCGCTGGTGGTTCTGCAAACAACATTGACGCTCACGGTAACATCACCGTAGAAATTCAGGCTATTACCGGTGCTACAAACGAAACCGGCTTCCATAACCTGAGCGCAAGATAAGGGAAGGGAGTAAGAACATTATGAGTAAAATTAAAATTGTTCAATATATCAACCAGTTCTTTGCTCAAATTGGCGGCGAAGAAAAAGCTGATATTAAACCAGAATTAAGAGAAGGCGTTGTTGGCCCAGGTTTGGCATTCAACCAGGCTTTTGGCGACGAAGCTGAAATTGTTGCTACCGTTATCTGCGGTGACTCCTACTTTGGTGAAAACCTGGAAAAAGCTCAGGCAGAAGTAATCGAAATGGTTAAATCTGTTAACCCAGACATGTTTATTGCTGGCCCTGCTTTTAACGCTGGCCGTTACGGCGTAGCTTGCGGCACCATTGCCAATGCTGTTAAAAACGAACTGAACATCCCAGTTCTTACCGGTATGTACATTGAAAACCCAGGCGCTGATATGTTCAAAAAAGAAATCTACATTGTAGAAACCAAAAACAGCGCTGCTGGTATGAGAGATGCCGTTAAGAAAATGGCTCCTTTGGCTCTGAAGCTGGCAAAAGGCGAAGAAATTAAATCCTCCGTTGAAGAAGGCTATATGCCAAATGGCATTCGCGTAAACCTGTTTGAAAAAGAATGCGGCGCTGCCCGTGCTGTTAAAATGCTGGTTGCTAAGCTGAACGATAAACCTTTCGTTACAGAATTCCCAATGCCAGACTTTGACCGCGTAGATCCAAACCCAGCTGTAAAAGATATGGCTCACGCTACTGTTGCTCTGTGCACATCCGGCGGTACCGTTCCTCACGGCAACCCTGACAGAATTGAATCCTCCTCCGCTTCCAAATACGGCGAATACGACATTGAAGGCGTTATGGACCTGAAGGAAGGCGAATGGGAAACTGCTCACGGCGGTTACGACCCAGTATATGCTAACGAAGACTCTGACCGCGTTCTCCCTGTAGACGTTATGAGAGACTTTGAAAAAGAAGGCAGAATTGGCAAACTGTACCACTACTTCTATACCACAGTTGGTAACGGTACTGCTGTTCTTTCCTCCAAAAAATTTGCTGAGGAGTATGCTGCTAAAATGAAAGCAGACGGCGTGGACTGCGTTATCATGACTTCTACCTGAGGTACCTGCACACGTTGCGGCGCAACGATGGTAAAAGAAATTGAAAGAGCTGGCCTGCCAGTAGTTCATATCTGCACAGTTACACCTATCTCTATGACAGTTGGCGCGAACAGGATTGTTCCAGCTATCGCTATCCCTCACCCACTGGGCAACCCAGCCCTCTCCATGGAAGAGGAAAAAGTTATTAGAAGAAAAATCTGTGAAACTGCTTTGAAAGCTTTGGAAACAGAAGTTTCTGAGCAGACTATCTTCGACGTTAAATACTAATTGCTGTAGTTGACCGGCGGCGGGCATAAGCCAGCCGCCCGGTCTCTAAAATAAAATCACAAGGAGACTACTACAATGGATATGCAGAATGTTTACGACATCATCATTATTGGTGCTGGTCCTGCTGGTCTTACCTCCGCCCTTTACGCTGGCAGAGCAAGAATGAAAACCTTGCTTATTGAAAAAGAGAAAGACGGCGGCCAAATCGTTATTACTAACGAAATTGAAAACTACCCAGGCGCTGAAGAAGAAGAATCTGGCCCATCCTTAATTGCAAGAATGACCAAACAGGTAGAAAAATTTGGCGCTGACCGCGTATTCGACACCATTGTTGATGTTGAACTGGAAGGCAAAGTAAAACACCTGAAAGGCAACAAAGGTGACTACTATGCTAAAACTGTAATCATTGCTACTGGTGCATCTCCACGGCCAATTGGCTGCCCAGGTGAAAAAGAATTCACCGGTAAAGGTGTTTCTTACTGCGCAACTTGTGATGCTAACTTCTTTGAAGATTTTGAAGTATTTGTAGTAGGCGGCGGCGATTCTGCCGTTGAAGAAGCAATGTACCTGACAAAATTCGCAAGAAAAGTTACTTTGATCCACAGACGTGCAGAGCTTAGAGCTGCTAAATCCATTCAGGAAAAAGCATTCAAAAACCCCAAAATGGACTTTATGTGGAACTCTACAGTTGAAGAAATCCGCGGCGACGGCGTTGTTAACAGCATGATTATTAAAGATACTGTTACCGGCGAAACCCGCGAAGTTGTTGCAGATGAAGACGACGGTACTTTTGGTATTTTTGTATTCATTGGCTTCGACCCCAAATCCCAGCTGTTTGAAGGCAAAGTAGAAATGAAAAACCGTTACATTGTAACTGACCAAAACATGCACACCAACGTACCTGGCGTATTTGCTGCTGGCGACGTTATTGTGAAGAACCTGCGTCAGGTTGTAACAGCTTGCGGCGACGGTGCCATTGCAGCTACCGAAGCTCAAAGATACGTTGAAGAAATGGAAGACTAATTCCAATTTACTACTAATACAAAGGAGATTATCACAATGATTGAATTGACCAAAGAAAACTGGGAACAGGAAATCACCAATGCAGAAGGCCTTATCTTTGTAGACTTCTACGGCGACGGCTGCGTACCATGCGCCGCTTTGATGCCACATGTTCATGAATTGGCTGAACAGTATGCTGACAGCAAACTGAAATTCTGCGCTATGAACACAACAAAAGCAAGAAGATTGGCTATTAAAGAAGGCATTATGGGCCTGCCTGTAATGGCTATTTACGAAAACGGCAAACAGGTAGAAACCCTGGTTAAAGAAGCCTGCACCCGTGAATCCATTACAGAACTTGTAGAAAAATACGCCAAATAGTCTCGGTGATATTTATTTCCCCCATTTGTTATAAACGTTAACAAATTTTGGAGTAGATACTATAGGGACAACCCTGTGGCCTTTGCTCCAACCAAAACCGATGTAAAGCGGAATAAGCCGCTTTATATAAACAAAATACTATAAGGAGGTAAGTCGTATGGGCTTTTTAAATGGTAAAAAAGTTATCATTATTGGCGACCGTGACGGCGTTCCAGGACCAGCTATTGAAGAATGCGTTAAAACAGCTGGCGCTGATGTAGTGTACTCCTCTACAGAATGCTTCGTCTGAACCGCCGCAGGTGCAATGGACTTAGAGAATCAGAAAAGGGTTAAAGATTTCGCAGAACAGTATGGTGCAGAGAACATCGTTGTAGTTCTCGGCGCAGCTGAAGGTGAAGCAGCAGGTCTTGCTGCAGAAACCGTTACTGCCGGTGACCCAACATTCGCAGGTCCATTGACAGGGGTCCAGTTAGGACTCTCAGTTTTCCATGTTTGCGAACCACAAATCAAAGACGAAGTAGATGCTGGCGTTTATGACGAACAGGTTGGTATGATGGAAATGGTAATGGATGTTGATGATATCATCAGCGAAATGAGCAGCATCCGTGACGAATTCTGCAAATACCTCTAATAGATAAAACCGAGATATGAGGGGGAAGCACAATGCTTTTAGCATTGTGCTTCTTTTTTATTCCCAGGCGGCAAACCCTACAGCGGGCACCCGCTGTAAGTTTTGGGTCCAGGGTTTGGGGCTGAAAGCCCCATAAAGAAAAGGGGCATGGGTGCAGGGGCGGTGCGCCCTGCACAGGAGGGGGTGGGCCGGGGAGGCCCCGCTGGTAGAGGATTGGAGGCAGCCAATGCCTCCAAAGGAATGGGGGCCTGGGGTTATTATAGGGGCCGGAGGGCCCCTAAAAGGGGCTTGGGATTTTCAACCCCTTTCTATGGCAAAACTATACAAATTAAACATAAAAAAAGGTAAAAAATCGGCAAAATAAGAAAGCCTTACTGCATGACAAATACAACGCAAAATGTTATAATTTAAGTACTGATATGGTACACTCTCCCTGTGTGCCTATGGGTAAACTTAAAAAAGTTCAAAATGAAATGAGAGGCGTGAACTACAATGAACAGTGTTATAAAAGGTGCAAGCTATATCCTGGCCCATACCCCAGATATGGTTATGGAAAACGGAACCACCCAGACAACCGAAAAAATTGTAAACCCAGATTCTGAATACCTCAAACAGCTCCCAAGCCACTTGAGAACCTACGAGGACGCAGTTGCTTACCTGCCAAACCAAACCTACATTGGCAACATGCATCCAGATGAATTGGGCAAAATTCCACAGCCTTGGACAGACGCAAGGGTTGAAGGCATGAACAAACGTACCGGTAAATACGGCGAAATTATGCCGGAGGATGAATTCTACCTCCTGATGCAGGTTTGCGACGTTTTTGAACTGGTTCGCCTGGAAAAATCCTTCGTTGCGGATGTAAAAGAAAGATTTGTTGCAAACCCAGTTGTTGACGCTTCTGTTGCTGCAAGAATCCACGAAGGCGTTGAATCCTCCGAAATTGAACACTTTGTAAACGAAGAACACGCAGAACCATTGGTATGCGGCGGCAAAACTGTTGGTTACGTAAAAAGAGCCCACGATGTGGACACCAACCTTTCCGCACACACCATGCTGGAAAACCTGGTTTCCAAAGCTTCCGCTGTTCTTTCCCTGCTCCACCTGATCAATCAGGAAGGCGTAAATAAAGACGAAATTACTTATGTTGTTGATTGCTGTGAAGAAGCCTGCGGCGATATGAACCAGCGCGGCGGCGGCAACTTTGCAAAAGCCATTGCCGAAATTGCAGGTTTGGAAAACGCAACAGGCTGCGATATGCGCGGATTCTGCGCTGGCCCAACACACGCATTCATTAACGCTGCTTCCCTTGTTAAAGCAGGCACACATAAAAACGTTGTAGTTCTTGCCGGCGGCTGCACCGCTAAACTTGGCATGAACGGTAAAGACCATGTGAAAAAGGACCTGCCTATCTACGAAGATATGATCGGTGGTTTTGCTGTTCTCATCGGTGAAAACGACGGTATTAACCCAGAAATCGATACCGAACATACCGGCCGCCACACCGTTGGTACTGGTTCTGCCCCACAGAACGTAATTGCTTCCCTGGTTACTGCTCCATTGGATGCTGCTGGCCTGAAAATTACTGATGTTGATAAATACTCCGCAGAAATGCAGAACCCAGACATTACAAAACCAGCCGGCGCCGGCGACGTTCCACTGGCTAACTACAAAATGATTGCTGCCCTTGGCGTTAAGAGAGGCGAAATGGAAAAAGCTCAGTTGGCTACCTTCCCAACAGAACACGGTATGGTTGGTTGGGCTCCAACACAGGGCCACATTCCTTCCGGTGTTCCTTACCTGGGTGTTTGCCGCGACGATATTTTGGCCGGCAAAATCAACCGCGCTATGGTTATTGGTAAAGGCAGCTTGTTCCTTGGCCGTATGACCAACCTGTTCGACGGTGTTTCTGTAATGATCCATGCAAACCAGGGCAACGAAGAAGCTTCCGCTGTTTCTAAAGAAGAAATCAAAGGTCTTATTGCTGAAGCTATGAAGAACTTTGCAGCTTCTATGATGGCAGAAGACGCTGAATAATCTTACAAATCGTTCCCCTTTATGGAACTTCCATTACATTAACGCTTTTCCCAGGGGCCTCCAGGGAAAAGCCACCTCGAAAGGAATGAGATTGAAATGGCTCAGAATCAGATAAAGAAAATGATTGCCGAAACCTTTGTAGATATTGCAGACGGTTTGGCAACCGGTTCTTTTGGACCAAAAGCAAAAATTGCTGTTACCGGTCTGGGCAGTGAACATGGCGAAAGCAACTCTGTAGAAGCCGCCATTATGGCAGCGGACAGAGGGGTAAACGTTACCCTGATTGGTACTGCCGAAGACCCTAAATTTACAACCTGCAAAGTTGCCGACGAAGATGAAATGTACAAGGAAATGGAAAAAATGCTGGACAGCGGCGAAATTGACGGCTGTGTTACTATGCACTACCCATTCCCCATTGGTGTTTCTACCGTTGGCCGCGTAATTACCCCTGGTAAAGGCAGACAAATGTTTATTGCCACCACCACCGGTACTTCCGCAGCAGAACGTATTGAAGCAATGATCAAAAACGCCATTTACGGTATTATTACTGCAAAAGCCTGCGGTATTAAAAACCCTAAGGTTGGTATTTTGAACATTGACGGCGCCCGTCAGTGCGAAGGCGCTTTAAAAGAACTTCAGGCAAACGGCTACGACATCCAATTTGCAGAATCTTCCCGTGCGGACGGCGGCTGCGTTATGAGAGGCAACGACCTTTTGGTTGGCTCCTGTGACGTTATGGTTACCGATTCCCTCACTGGTAATATTTTGATGAAAATGATGTCCTCCTACGCCACAGGCGGCAGCTACGAAGCCCTTGGCTACGGCTACGGCCCTGGTATTGGGGAAGGCTACGAAAGACTGGTTCTCATTGTTTCCCGTGCTTCCGGCGCTCCTGTACTGGCTAACGCTATGGAGTACGCTGCACAGCTGGTAAAAGGCAACTACAAAGAGGTTGCAAAACAGGAATTTGCAGCTGCCCACAAAGCTGGCCTCAACAAAGTAATTGAAGCACGCAAACCAGTGAAAAAAGAAGCTTCTGAAGAAAAAGTGGAAATGCCGCCAAAAGAAATTGTTACAGCTTCTATTGCCGGTATTGAAGTTATGGATTTGGAAGATGCTGTACAAGCCCTTTGGAAAGAAAAAATCTATGCTGAAAGCGGTATGGGCTGCACCGGGCCATTGGTAATGATGTCCGAAGCCAATAAAGCAAAAGCAGAAGAAATCCTTAAAGCAGCAGGATATATTTCCTAATACAAAACAACAAACCCTCCGGCCATAAGCCGGAGGGTTTGTTTTGGCCGGGTGCCCTTCTTTAAAGGGTACCCGGCCTGCCCTTTAGTACCAATCGTGCTTTTCCTCTCTATCCAAGGCGTTAATTTGCCTTACTTCCTCCTCGCTCAACTCAAAGTGATACAATTCGGTAGTTTCCTTAATATGGTCGGGGCTGCTGGAACCGGGAATTACCACAACGCCCTTTTGCAGGTTCCAGCGCAAAATTACCTGGGCAGAAAATACGCCGTGTGCTTTGGCAATTTGGAAAATAACAGGGTCGCCTAACAATTCTGCGGTGTGGCCCCTGCCACCCAGCGGATACCAGCCCTGCACCACAATGCCCTTCTCCTGGATAAAGGGGATAACATCCCTTTTCCTGGTAGTAGGGGTGAATCTCGTTCCAGTTGGATAACCCAATAGAATGAATTTTTCCGTCCTTCATCTGCCGAATAATTAGGACTGCTTGTGGCAATATTTATAATGCTTCTCGTTTTGCAAAAAGGGGCTTTGGCTATGTGATTGCCTTGGATAAGCTCATCAACACCTGCGGCAGAAGCAGGATTGTGTATTGTGTGGAAAAAATATCAGGTCTTTTCCCGCGCGGCCGAGCAGCTTTTGAAGCAAATTCAGTTGGAGTTCGCAGCAAAGGCTTAAATTCTGCTGTAAAGAGGAACAGGGATAAAAATAGCTTGCATAGGCATTTGGCCCGTTTAACAACCGGGTGGTAAAAAATATATTAGGGGGCCTTTCCAGTAGGTAATGCTACAAAGGAGCCTGATAGGGGAAAACCTTATCAGATTCCTTTGTGGCATTAAATTTTTTAAACAATATACTTATTGTGTGAAAAAACACGAAAAAAATGTTTCTATGTAAAAAAATATCAAAAAATGGCATTGATTTTTTCATTTAGGTGTGTTATATTAAAAACAACAAAAAAGGTTATATTATCCTTTTTTGGATATTCTCTAAGGTTAATTAAAGTATTTAAGTTTAATACATCTAAGGGAGGAAACCTATTGATAATAGATGAGTGTGATGTAATAAGTCACATAAAAAAGCTTGCACAAAGTGATTATAGTTGCGAGCATTGTGCCGTTGCAATCGCCGAAAGTAAAATATCTAAAAATCGAAAGGAAATGCACCAATGAAAACGTTGTCTAAAAAAGGGAAAATATTGATGGTCCTTTCCTGTACCCTTCATGCATTGGAGTCAGTGATTATAGCGGCAATGGCCTATGTAGACGGTAAAATCATTGAGTTTGTTACAAACGGCGATGTAAGCAAACTGGGTTGGGGTTTGGCTGTGTCTCTTGGGTTGGCATTGCTGTGTTATTTAGAAATTGCCGCCTCCACCTACACAAGGCTGGCCTACCTTTCCAACGGTGAAATGACCATGCAAAGCAGGATCATTAAAAATATACTGAAACGGCCCCTGCAAAGCTTCCGTGGTGAAAACGACGCCTTTTACTTAAACCTTATGTCAACAGATATGACAATGTACAGGACCGATTACCTTGCAATGTTCCCCTATTTGTTTTCATCCGCTTTTGCAATTATTTCCTCAGTTTTTATGTTGTGGAAATTACATACCTGGCTGTTGGTAGCAGGCCTTGTAACGGCTATTATTCCAATGGTAGCCATTAAGCCTTTTGCAACCATAGAGAAAAAACGGAGAGGGGAGTACTCCACCGCTGCCGAACAATATACAAGTGTTTTAAAGGAAACCATCGAGGGTTACGAGGTCATTCGCGCGGGAAGCGGTGCGGAGGACTTTCAGGCCAGGCATGATAATGCCAGCGGAAACCGCCAAAAGCAGCTCCTTCGGTTTAATTTTGTAAGAACAATGAGCTTTCAGACCCTTATGTCTGTGGCTGGGCTTTCCAGTATTGCATGCTTGGGTGTTGGCGGCTATTTGGCTATACAGGGGCTTGTTACAACAGGTATGCTGTTTGCAGCCTCCCACTACTTTACAAGCCTTTCCAACGCCTTTTCAAATATAACAGATTATATTGTTACCATTCGTTCCAGCAAAGGCGTGGTTGAAAAGCTGTGTACCCAAAGCAGCCTGCCATGCCCGGAGGATAGTGGTACCCAGTTAGCCGCGCCAACGGATATTTCCTATGAAAACGTGTCGTTTTCCTTTGGGGAAAAGAAGCTTTACCATGGGTTTAGCCATACCTTCCGCCAGGGCGGATGTTATGCCGTGGTTGGGGAAAGCGGAAGCGGTAAGTCCACAATGTTTAAGCTGCTGCTGAAATACTTCAACAACTACGAGGGCAATATTTTGTTGGGAGGGCAAAATATTAAAGAACTTTCTGAAAATGAAATTTACTCAAAAATCGGCATTATTACACAAACACCGTACTTGTTCAACGCCACATTCTACGATAATATAACCCTGTTCAGCGGCAATCCCAAAAAAGATTCCGAGGAGTACAAAAGCTTGCTGAAGGATTTAAACTTAACAGCCTTAGCTGAACAAGTAGGGGATGTTCCCCTTGGGGATTTTGGTGATAATATTTCCGGTGGTGAACGCCAGCGTATTAACATCGCCCGTACAATGTTAAAAAAGCCCGAAATTTTAATTTTCGATGAGCCTACCACAGGCCTTGACCCTGAAAATGCAGCTTTAATAGACAACTTTATCTTTAACCATAAGGGTATCACCCGCATTGTTATATCCCACAACTGGGCAGAGGACTACCTAAGCCGTTTTGATGAAATTATAAAACTGTGTTAGAAAAAAAGGATAGGGAGCAACCAGTATGGGTTGTTCCCTATCCTTTTACCCTCCCGGCCGTAGAGGGGAGAGGAAAAAGAAAAATCCGCTGCAAACCCAAAAAACGGCTTGCAGCGGGCATTTGTGGCACCCCCTGCGAGAATCGAACTCACAACTAACCCTTAGGAGTGACGCTATACGCTATTAGTCAACTCCCTCATAGTGTTGGATAATCCCCGTATCTACTGGCTTTTCACGGCTTACGAATGTTATCTCGTACCTCTGTTTTTCTGCTAATTTTATATGTTTTTAACCTCTGTATTTTGCAGGCAATTAGCACCGAGCTTGTAATTGGGGATTTGTTGCGGTGTCAAATTGGGTCTATCCTATATAGATATTTGTTTACTCGTACCGCTTTGTGTTATCTATTTGCCTTACAGCTTAATCAGAAAATTACTGTGCATATATTAGCATATTCCCGCCGATTTTGCAATAAGGCTATGTAAAACGAGGGACAATCCTATCACGGATTGCCCCTTTATATTTTACAAATTTTTCGCTAACGACTTCAAAAGCGTTGCCATCTCTGGATTAGCAAGCAGCTTCAACAGCATTTCTTGGTCTGTCGGTGATACCGATGGCTCTGTTTTCTGCTGTGCTTCTTCGGCTTGCGGAGTTTCCTTTGTCTGGTAGAATTGTTCCTCAAACCGTTGTGCGTTCAGCCGTCTGTCATCGTCTATGATATGAGAATATACATCAGCCACCATTTTAACCTGTGCGTGTCCAGAATCGCCCTGTACCGATTTCATATCGCCGCCGTTGAGCTTCAGCTTATATGTGATACTGGAATGTCGGAAGCTGTGGAACACCACGGGCGGCAGGTCGTTATCGTCAATGAGCTTTTTCAATGCCCGATTGATGACCTGTCCCTCTATGGGTCTGCCGCAGGACGAAGCGAATACCAGATTATAGTCGGTGTATTCATCGCCAAACAGTTCCTTGAGGTTTTCAACTTCCTCATAGCGTTTCACAAGCATTTCGGCTACCGTTTTCGGCAGGAATATCTTTCGGACACTCGTTTTGGTTTTCGGCTCTTTCAGTACCAACGCTGTGTGAGTGCTTGAGAGTGCAGGCGGGAATTTGAGTATCACGCCTTTTTCACTTAACTGCTCCAGAGCGTCACGGTTTACCCGCTGCAATTCCTTGTTTACAAAGATATAGGCGTTGCCTGCCTTAATACTGCTCTCCGATATGTCGATGCAGTCCCAAGTCAAGCCGAGCAGCTCTCCGATGCGGAGAGAGCAGGAAAAAGCGAGGTTTAATGCCAACGCCAGAACATCGTCATCGCAGACCTCCAAGGCTTTGAAAAGCGTTTCGGCAGTCCAGATGTCACGCTGTTTATGTTCCTCTTTCGGGAGTGTCGCATTAAGTACGGGATTTCTCGACATCAGCTCCCATTTCACGCCTTGGTTAAATGCGTTTCGGAGCAGCTTGTGTATCTCTCTGACCGTATGGGCGGTGAGGTATTCATTATTCGGCTTGCGGTTGTTTACCACCTTTGCCTTGACCGTGAGCAGGCTTTGATAGAACTTATCCATTGTCCTCGGCGTTATATCATCCAGTTTCAAGTCACCGATTAAGGGATTGATATAATTGAAAATCAAGCTCCGTCTGGCTTCATAGGTTGACATTGCCCATGTGTTCACGCCGTAGATAGACATATATTCTTCAAGCAGGTCGCTGACCGTCTTAGCCGTGGGGAGAATGAATGTCCCCGTATCCTGCTCAAATTCAATCTGCTTTTTCCGCTTCTTTGCCTCCGCATTGGTCGCAAAGGTTTCCCACTTCTGCCGTTTTGCACCGCTTTCGTCCGTATAAGTATAAACAACGGAGTAGCGGTTTTTTCTTTTTACGATTGATGCCATAATCGCCACCTCCTTAAATATTGCTGTTAAGCCAAGCATCAAAACTGGTTTTTATTACTCGGATACCCTTATCCGTGCGGATGCTCTGAAATCCGTTCCGTTTGATAAGGTTATATGCCGTAGGACGGCTTATACCAAGTATCTGTTGAATTTCCGCAACAGAATAGCTTGCTTTATGCGGAGCTTCCTTAGTTGCTCCATTCAGTTTCGCAATCTGTTCCTCGAACATTCTGCACCTCCTGTCCGACAGCCTTTTTATAGCGGCTCTGAGAGCCGTACCATTCCTCAAAGCTGTCTATGTAAATACGGGTATACATTCCTACCTTGACCGTCTTAAACGGTTTCTTTTTTAACAGCTCATAAAGTGAGCTTTCCGATATGCCAAGCAAACGGGCTGTTTCCTGCACCGACATTGTAATAGCCGTCCAGTTCTTGCCGCATGGGTCGCCGTTGACCTTTTTATAGTGGAGCTGATTGTCATACCAGTTCTCAAAGCTCTCCACCATGACACGCATCTTTCCTGCAATAATAACGGTTTCAAAGTAATTCTTCTTGACAAGCCAGTAGGAATCCGTTTTGCCAATCCCAAGTAGTTTCCTCATTTCCGTAACAGACATACTTTTCTTATTCATCTGCATTTCCTCCGTTCCCTTGTTTCGGCTCGTCAGCCGTTACAAAATGCTATATAGCCAAGCGTTTCTGCTTGGCTATATAGTAGGTCATTTCAGAGGAAAAGTGAAATGTGCAAAACCGAAAAATCAAACGGTTTCGCACACTTGACAGGCGTTCATCTGGTTATCGAGCCAATCATCAAAGCTCTTTTTCGATATTCGGATATTCCCACCGATGCGGACACTGTGGAACACACCAGATTTGACAAGGTTATAGGCTGAATTTCTCCCGATGCCTAAAATGTCCTGTATCTCGTCAACAGTATAAATCCTCTTTTCATACGGGATACTCGGTATTGCTTCCGCTTCCTTATTTAATGTGGCAATTCTATCTTCAAACATCCGAAGTCCTCCTTTCAGCCTGCGGCTTGTCTGTTTTCACACCAACACTGATAAGCAGCGGCGTAGCAATCGCTTCCATGATTAAGCTGTCAAGCCTTGCAAGTCGCTCTTTCAGCCGTTTCTTGTCAATGGTGCGTATCTGCTCCAATAAAACAATGGAGTCGGCGGGAAGCCCGCTAACTCCGTTCAAGTCGTAATGTGTAGGCAGCTTACTTTTGGTCTGCCTGCTTGTGATAGCCGCAATAATCACGGTAGGGCTATATCGGTTTCCTGTGTTGTTGGAGATGATAAGTACGGGGCGTGTACCGCCTTGCTCCGAGCCGATAACGGGGTTAAGCTCTGCGTAATAGATTTCGCCACGCTTAATAATTCTATCCATGTGTTTGTCCTCCCATCTGGATTTAGGCAGGAGTTTCCTGCCTATGTAGCCGCCAGATACAAGGAATTATTTAAGGTCGGGAGAGCATAAAACAAAGCTCTGTTTCCATAAACCGCCTTGTATCTGGCTTGATATGATAGGAGCATTTCTATTTGTCCTCGACACCCCGAAACGCTATGGGAAGTCGCCAAACGGTCAGCAGCGAACTGACGCCACGGGAGTTTCACCCCAACTGTCGGTCTGACAGAGCCGCCCTCATTGCCTGCGGCGGATTGATTACCACTCGGACTGTGACTGGACGGGAGTACCATTATTCTCTTTGTGGGTTACGGCGAAATCGGGAGCTGCCCGATATTTTGAGTCGGTAAGATAGGCTCACCACCTTTCTGTCGCTCGCTGCCTTTCGGCAGGTCATGGCGTACCGCTGCACACGCTTATGATTTTCACAATCACAAAGAGGAAGTGTTTGGCGAATGGATATTCGGTTGTCAAGGAACTATCCCCGTTTTCGCCACACAAAGGAAAACAGGCAAAGGGTTTTATCCCTTCACCTGTTTCCACACTCAGAAGCTATAAGTAGCCCCTAAAAATCAAAAGTTTTTTAATTCAAGGCGGATTTTTTCAATCGCCCTGTCAATGGAACGCTTGATAGGCATTTTCGTACAGCCCTCCATTTCTCCAATCTGCTCATAGGTCAAGCCTAAATCGAAGTGGAGCATAAACCGCCGCCTTTGTATTTCGGGCAGTTCCATAATCGCTCGATTAAGCCGTTCCATGCGGATTGTATCGTTTACCGCTTCATCAACGGGCTTTGGCTTATGTACCGCCCGTCTGCAAAGCGTTTCCTCGGTCAACTCCGATTGTTCTAAATGCCTTTCATCAGACCTACGAAGATTACGCTCACGCTTGATAAAGTGGCAAAATTCCATATAGACAGCCTTTGTAACCTCTGTTTCTCGGAAGTTGCCCTGCTCATCTGTAAATGCTACAAAGTAGCGTTTTCTGCCATCCGTTTCTTCAAAACGGATGGTATAGGGATTTGTGTTGTCAAACACTTTTGTTTCCTCCAATCTGAATTTTTTTGAAAAATCCAGATTGGCAGGCGGTGAACGGCATCCAACACCAGAAATAGCCTTACGGCGTATTTCCACAAAAAGCGACAAAAGAAAAACCGCAAAGGCTGTCATACCTTTACGGTTTAAGGAGAGTTTATTTCTATTATGTAGAGATTTG
>CAJTSZ010000005.1 GCA_910578755.1 uncultured Oscillospiraceae bacterium
TTTCTGCTCCGCAAGGGGTAAGAAAAAGGGCATTTAAAATCCCTATAATAACGACAAAGTCGTTATTATACCATGAACACAATATATGAATGGTTAATTGCCCAACAAGTGCGTTTGCCCCAGCTGGCAACGCCAGCTGGGGCAAACATTTGGGTTAATATAATAACAACCTTATTGTTATTATATTACTGACTCTTTAAGCTACGATGTGCCCCATAAAATTGCAGCAACATATTTATCACACACAATTAGTAACTGCGCTTGGTGAGGCGGGCGGCAATATCCGCCAAATCCTCTTTGGAAAAAAAGTCAATAGAAAAGGTTCCTTTATCCTTGCCCTTTACTGTAACAGAAACCTTGCGCCCCAGTTCTGCCTCCAAGGCCAGTTCCATCTCCCGGAAAAAGTTATCCAGCCAGTCGGCCTCCGTGGGGATCCGTTCCGGGGCCTGGGCAGGAATATCCTTTGGTTCTTCCAGCTTCTTTTTGGTCAGCTTTTCTACATCCCTTACGGAGTACCTTCCCTTTTGTATTTTTTTTGCAATATCTAATATTTGTTCTTCGTCCTCTAATTTCAGCAGCGCCCTTGCATGGCCTGGGGATACTTCCCCGCTTTGCACCATAGCAACCACCTGCTCCGGCAAATTGAGCAGACGCAGGGCATTGGCTACAGCTGGGCGGGATTTTCCAACCCGGGAAGCTACTTGTTCTTGGGTCATACTGTACCGTTCCATCAGCTGCTGAAAGCCCACGGCTTCCTCTATGGGGTTTAAATCCTGCCGCTGCAGGTTTTCAATTAAAGCCAACTCCATGGCCTCAATTTCCGAAAGGTCCTTAATCACCACGGGAACCTCCGTTAAACCGGCCATCCGGCTGGCCCGCCAACGCCGTTCCCCTGCTACCAGCTGGTAAGTACCATTTTCCATTGGGCGTACCAATAGAGGCTGAATGACCCCATGCTGGCGGATAGAATCTGCCAATTCTGTCAGGGCTTCCTCATCAAAATACTTTCTTGGCTGTTCCCTGTTTGGTTCTATTTCACTAATGCGCAGGGTAACAGAGCTGGTATCTCCTGTATCGTTTTCTACAAACAGAGCGTCTAACCCTTTTCCTAACCCGCCCTTCTTCAATTTTGCCATGGCTACTCCCTTTCCTGCCTTTCAGCATGTTTCCCTTTTATTGACTAAATTTATATTTTCAATAAAAACCGTTTATGCGCCCTTATAATACCACCAGATCCTTCTTCCATATGTTCCAGCGCCCAACTTTTTAACGGTTTCCCCTGTATAGTACATAAAACGCTATGTTTCACGTGAAACATTATACCATGAACACAACGTGTGAAGGGTATAATTGGCGACTTCTCCGGTTGCAACAGCTGGCAACGCCAGCTGGAGCGAGACGAACGCCATTAGAAATATAATAACCGCAAAGCGGTTATTATTCCCTATTTCTGCCCTTGAATTTTTAAAAACTCTTCCGCCAGTTCCATATAGGCCAAAGCGCCCTTGGAATTTCGGTCAAAATATACTGCCGGCATACCAAAGCTTGGAGCCTCGGAAAGGCGGACATTGCGGGGGACCACCGTTTTATATACCTTATTGGGGAAATATTTTTTTACTTCCTCCACCACCTGGAGTGTTAGGTTTAACCGGCTGTCGTACATGGTAAGCAGTACACCTTCAATTTCAATGGAGGGATTATACAGCCTTTTTACCTGGCGTACCGTGGCTATCAGCTGAGAAAGCCCTTCTAAGGCGTAATATTCACATTGGATGGGCACCAGTATACTATCGCTGGCAGCCAATGCGTTCAGTGTAATCAATCCCAAAGAAGGCGGACAATCAATAAAAATAAAGTCATAATCCTCCCGGATGGGAGCCAAGGCTCGGCGGAGACGCATAGTCCTCTCTGGTATATCTACCAGTTCTATTTCTGCTGAGGCTAGGTTAATATTGGAGGGCAGCACATCCACATAGTCAAACGAGGTATGCACCAATGTTTGGGAACTGCGCATCTCCCCAATTAAAATATCATAAGTAGAAGATTCAATTTCCCGTTTATTGATTCCCATTCCACTGGTGGAATTTCCCTGGGGGTCAATATCCACCAACAAACACTTTTTACCCAGCTTCCCTAAAGCTGCAATTAAATTAATACAGGAGGTTGTTTTTCCTACGCCCCCCTTTTGGTTTACCACCGAAAGAATTTTGCTCATGGTATTTTCTCCTTTGTTTTGTCAAGCTCTACCCATAACTTTTGTTGCATGTTAAAAATCAAAACTCTTCATTTTTTACTCTGTTTTACTGTAGCTGACCACTTTTTCATATCTTTTTATAGTATATCACAACCATATTTAAAAGAAAAGGTGAATTTCTCTCTAAAAAAGCCTGATTTTATTTTCGTTTTCGCTTATTTAACTGCTTTTGTGGCCAAAGGGGCGGAACCATGTAATCATTTTTACAGTTTGCTGGTTTATGGCCTCTGACTTGTTCTTCTGCCCCAGTCAATTCATGCCCCTTATGTGATTGTTTCACGTGAAACAATCCTTAAAATCTTTATCCCTTTTCCCTTTCGTGTTGTTCAGTCCTAAAACTTTGGCAATTTGATGAATCATAGGTTGATGCTGAAGATCATCTATTATATAATCAGATCGACAAATCAATATTTGCGTAGATACGCAAAGGAAGGGGTACAATTATGGCTTATAAAGAAATAAAATCTCACGACTAATATTTGAAGGCAGTGGAACAGTATCAAGATTATGAAGCTGGTACTTATCAATCTATGACATTAGAAGAAAAAATGGATTTTTTCGATGGTGTTCATACAAATCATATTCCCCTTTTTGATGAAGACGGGGATGATATGGATACTTCTGATGATTACTATGCCATTCGAGATGAGTTTTTGGAGCATCCAGAACAATTCACCTTAAATCATATTTTGGATTTTATGAAAATGTTGGATGATGAGTGCTATCAGCCTTCATTTATGGAAACGATTGTAAAAATCATCCATAATATTGTTTGTTGCTATCAGTTGGAGGGAGTTACATATCTGCTCTCACATTTACAAGAAGTTCCAAGTTGTGGATATGAATATGGTCTGTTTTGGAGCGTTCGTTATTTAATCAAAGATGATTTGGTTTATCCGCTTGTAAAAGAAGCTTTTGTGCAAATCAATTCCAAGAACAGCGAATTTGTCCTGCAAATTTTAAAAGGAACAAATATGCTTGCTATCCTTGGAATCAATGATGAAACAAGGAAATTTCCTCTTTTAAGTGAATATGGGGATGAAATTGAATTGAAAAGAAAAGCTGAGTTGGAGAATATGGTTTCCCATTCAACAAACAAATAACTTCCAGTTTACCGGATGGTCCAAATTTAAAGGTGCCCCTTTTGCTTAACGAAAAAACCATAAATAGAACTTTCCTTAAGACAAAAGGGAGAAATCTTTTATAGAATCGCTTTTGGCGCTTCTCCCCTTTTACAAAACCGTATGTGGAAGGCCAAGCAAGAAAATATTTGCAAATTTAAGGTAATGTTTCACGTGAAACATTAAAACCATAAAGCCAATAAAATTTATACAACATGGAGCCCTCACATACAAAGTCTACAGTGTTTTTTACAGGGAAAAACTTTTGAACACCTATACTATGGGATATTTCCCCGCCTGCAATCTCTCTTTATAATTTATTCTTGTTATTATAGGTTTACCTACATATCCACCCTATTGCTCAACGCAAAGAAAGCAAACAGCCCAAATCCCCTGCACATCAGCTTTTTTATTGTAAAACAATAATAAAAAATACCACAAACCCACCTGCTGCAATGGCAGCAGGTGGGTTTGTGGCAAATCAACTTGGGAAGTTTATAAGCTCCTGCAATAAACAGGGAACTATCATGCTTGTTTTCGTTCTTGGGGCTTTGCTGGGCGGTAAGCGCTTTTTCTGGGGATTTTAATTGTATAAACTAAGTACTCCCCTTGTTCCTTTATGTTGCTTTCCGATTCTATCCCCGCCATTTTCATAGTATCAATCGCTTTTTCTATGGAATTCATAAAGATTTTTAAATCCTTTACAACAAACAGCCGTGTAGGCTTCTTTTTTTCATTTTTATTTAATAAGTCTGCAACGTAGCGCTCTGTTTGGGCCACATTCCACTGTTTTAGGGCAATCATGCCAATAGCCGCTGGTAAATCCAACCGTTCCGCTATGGGCAGCAAAGCCCTTGCGTGACGCTCTGTTAAACCATGCTCCAAAATACTTTTTTGTATTTCCTGAGAAAACCGCAGCAAGCGAATTTTATTTGCTACGGTGGACTGTTTTTTTCCCAAACGGTTGGCCACCATCTGCTGGGTTTCCCCCAGCATTTTCATCAAACCTTCTATGGCCCTTGCTTCCTCAAAATAATTTAGGTTGCACCGTTGTATATTTTCTATTAGGGAAAGGGCTGCGCTGTCCTCCGCCGTTATGGAAGTGACAATAGCAGGCACTTCCTTCATTTTTAGCTGGCGGCAGGCCATAAGCCTGCGTTCCCCTGAAATAAGCTGGTACTTATTTCTATCTATTTGCTGGACAGTAACAGGTTGGAGAAGGCCATAGTTAGAAATGCTGACTGCCAGCTCTTCCAGCTTTTCTTTATCAAAAATCATTCTTGGTTGGTTTGGGTTGGGAGTGATAGAATCTATAGGCAAAAGCACAACCCGGTTTACGGTTTTTTGTTTCATCAACATCATTCCTGCTCTTCTCCCATCATTTAGTTATAATTAGGGTGTATGCCCGCCGGCGGTGGGGCTGCCGGCGGAACATACGTGATAAAAAGAAGGGGCTGTGGTATTCACAGCAAAAGAAATAGAGGGAAAGGGGTTGTCCCTTTTTGGAGTGTGCAAAAGAAAAACCCGCCAAATGGTTTATTCCCTTGCAAGAAATAATATACCACAGGGCAGGCTTAAAATCCAGTATTTTCCATCTAAAAATTTCTTTATTTTTCCCTCTTTTTTTCCCTAAATAATAGGTTTTTTTGTCATTTTTGCGGCAGTTCTTGGGAATTGAGGCGGAGTTTGCGATATTTTTTTTATTAAAATAATTGCCCTGCGGCTTTGATCGGGTAAAGTAAATTTCTCCACACCATCCACCTTGCCGCCCATGGTGCCTATGGCATTTTTGGCTTCTGCCAATTCCTCCTCCCATTCGGCCCCTTTAAGGGCAATAAAGGTTCCCCCAACTTTGACAAAGGGCAGGCAGTATTCGCTTAAATTGCGCAGGCTGGCCACTGCCCTGGCACAGGCAAAATCATACTTTTCCCGGTATTTTTTGTCCTTGCCGCCATCCTCTGCCCTGGCATGGGTAAACTGGGCACAAAGGCCCAAAGCACCGCACAGCTCCTGTAAAAATACCAGCCGTTTGTTTAAGCTGTCCAGCAGGTTCAGTTTTAAATCCGGCCGCAGCACCTTTACCGGAACCGAAGGGAAGCCAGCCCCAGTGCCTACATCAATTATAGAGGCCTCCTGAGGCAGTTCCACTGCTTTTAACAGCAGTAAACTATCCAAAAAATGCTTTACCACCATATCCCTTGGTTCTGTAATGGCTGTTAAGTTCATTTTTCCGTTCCATTCCACCAGCATGCTGGCGTATAAATCCAAGCTTTGGGCCTGCTCCGCTGTAACTGGCAGCCCATATTGACTGCAAATTTCTATTAAAAATGTTGTATCCAGCATTTTATTCTCCTTGTTGGTTTAAGGTCATTACTACAAAGGGGCGCCCTGTCCCCTTTTGCAGCACCGTTTGTTCTTCCCGGAAGCCTGCTTTTTGATATGCGGCAGCTGCCCTTTGGTTAAACTTTGCCACTGTTAAACGAAAGGGTCCTAAGCCCTGCCCCCTGCCAAAGGAAAGGGCCGCCTTTAAAAAACTGCCGCCCCAGCCCTTACCGCAATACTGGGGCGCCATACCCAGGCCAATATCTGTATAATTTGCCGTGTATACAGCGGTGCGGCCTATTTCCGGGTTTATTTGAGCATTAACACCGTAGCACACAAAGGCCCACAGGTTTTCCTCGTCGGCTTCCTCCCGGCGGTATACGGCATAATAGCTGCCGTCCAACAGCTCCCCAGGGCCGTCCTCCCCCCAATTATAGAAATCGTAGGGCTTTTCGTAGCGTCAGAGGGTAATTTCCTCCGCAGCCCTTTGACCCATAGGTTCTATCCTCCAATGTTCCATTGCAGTCCCCTTACTTTCTTTTCTGCTGTTCCAAATAAATCAGCAGTACAGAAATATCTGCCGGGCTTACCCCTGAAATACGGGAGGCCTGGCCAATGCTTACAGGCCGCACTTTTCCCAGCTTTTCCGCCGCTTCCAGCCGCAAACCTCGCACTTTGGCATAGTCTATATCCTCCGGCAGGGGTTTTTCCTCCAAACGGCGCATTTGGGCCACCTGGGCCTTTTGCTTTTCAATGTAGCCCTGGTATTTAATTTGTATTTCCACCTGTTCTGTCACTTCCTCCGGCAGGTTGGGGCGGCCGCTGTCAAAGGGGGCAAGGTCACTGTAGGTGATTTGGGGGCGGCGGATCAGGTCCGCACAGCGGGTTCCGGTGGAAAGAGGGGCTGTCCCCTTTTCCTCCAGTAAAGCGCAAAGGGCAGGTTCTGGGCCAAAGGTGAGCTTTTCCACCCGGGCAATCTCCTCCTGCACCAGTTGCTGCTTGTGCAAAAAGCCCTGCCAGCGCTCCTTACTGATAAGCCCCAGCTGGTACCCCATAGGGGTAAGGCGCTGGTCCGCGTTATCCTGCCGCAACAGCAGGCGGTACTCGGACCGGGAGGTCATCATACGGTAGGGGTCCTGGCAGCCCTTTGTAATTAAATCATCAATCAGGGTACCAATGTAGCTAGAAGCCCTGTCCAGGGTAAAGGGCGCCCTGCCCAGCACCTTATGGGCGGCGTTAATTCCCGCTATGAGCCCTTGGGCGGCGGCCTCCTCGTAGCCAGAGGTTCCGTTAAATTGCCCTGCCCCATATAGGCCGGAAACCTGTTTAAACTCCAATGTTGCCTGCAAATCCATAGGGTCAATACAGTCATATTCAATGGCGTAGGCATTGCGCATAATTTTCACCTGCTCCATGCCGGGGATAGAACGGTACAGGGCCAGCTGCACATCTTCCGGCAAGGAGGAGGAAAGGCCCTGCAAATACATTTCCTCTGTATCCAGCCCGCAGGGCTCCACAAAGGTTTGGTGGCGGGGCTTTTCGGCAAAGCGCACCACCTTGTCCTCAATGCTTGGGCAGTAGCGGGGGCCGGTTCCATCTATTTTTCCGCTGAACAGGGGGGAACGGTGCAGGTTTTCCCGAATAATTTGATGGGTTTTTTCATTGGTATAGGCAATATGGCAGACAACCTGGTTCTTTAGCCCTTCCCTTGGGGTTTCAAAGGAAAAGGGAATGATATGCTCGTCCCCCTCCTGCAATTCCATTTTAGAATAATCAATGGAATTCCGTTTTACCCGGGCAGGGGTACCTGTTTTAAAGCGGCGCAGCCTAATGCCCATAGAGGTAAGGGCCGGGCTCAACCCCTTTGCTGCGTGCAGGCCGTCAGGCCCGCTTTCATAGGCGGCATCCCCCACATATATGACGCTGTTTAAAAAGGTTCCCGAGCAAATAATGGCCGTTTCCACATGGTACACCGCCCCAAGGCGGGTAACAATTTGGCTGATTTTCCCGTTTTCCGCCCGCAGGTCCGTAATTTCCGCCTGGATGACATCTAAGTTTTCCTGTGCCTCCAGGGTTTTCTTCATCAGCACATGGTACTGCTGGCGGTCCGTCTGCACCCGCAGGCTGTGAACCGCCGGGCCCTTTCCCCGGTTAAGCATACGGCTTTGGAGGAAGGTTTTATCGGCTGCCTTGCCCATTTCCCCCCCTAAGGCATCAATTTCCCGCACCAAATGCCCCTTTGCCGTACCGCCAATAGAGGGGTTGCAGGGCATATTGCCAATGGCGTCCAGGGACATGGTGAATATAGCCGTTTTTGCCCCCAGGCGCGCCGCGGCCAGGGCTGCCTCTATTCCTGCATGACCGGCGCCAATAACCGCCACCTGGTAAGAATTTAAATAATACTCTTCCAAAACAACTTCCCCTTTTAAAGCGCCGTTTTTGTACGGCTTGCTTGATTTATTTTTATCCTTTTACAAACAGGCCACTATTTTGCCCTAATAAATATAACCTTTACGGCTTTCTTGCCAGCTGCAAATCAATGGTGTCATAGATAGTAAAGGTTCCGCCGTACCGGTTTATTGCTTCTTCTATTTTTTCAAAAAACTCTGTCCTAACCTTTTCTTCCATGGCGATGTGGTCCGAATATGTTCCCAACAAACCAATATACTCCTTAGCCGAAAATATCCTTGTCCTGTAGAACATTGCATGCCTAATATCCACAAAGCCGTATTTTTCTGCAATTTTGGCAATATGGACAGCCTGTTCTTCTCCATATTCCCTCTGCTCCTTCTGTTCCTTGCCATGGTAAGGGCAATAGTATTTGGCATACAGGCGGTTAATTTCCGCAGAAAGGGCAGGGTTTTCCTTATTTCCATATGGATGATTTGCAAACCTAGCAAAAACCCCGCCCGGCTTTAGTATTCTGTAAACCTTGGAATACCCAACCTCCTCCATTATCCAATGGAAGGCAGTGGCAGAATAAACTAGGTCATATTGTGCCTGCGGCAGGGGCACATCTTCAAATTTCCCGGTGATAATGGAAAAATTTTCATACCCCTCAAATTTTTTCTCACATATTTTCGAGAAGTTTTCCCCACATTCCACGGCTGTTACATTGCATCCCGTTTTTAAAATAGGCAATGTGGCCTGCCCGCCCCCAATTCCCACTTCTACAGCGCAGGAGGATTCGTTTATGGACGCATAATCCAAAAGCATTCTGTAAAGGCCGTCCGGGTACCCCGGCCGCAGCTTTTCGTATGTTTTGGCAACAGTATCAAAGGCCCATTCCAAACCCTGTATTACTGGCATAACCTTCACCCTTTCTCCAAATTGTTGGGAACCACTTCTCTGCCTATAGCTGAAAGCCCCTAAATATTTCCCCTGTTTGCCCTAAGCTCAAGCCTGCTGTATCCCTGGAGTAAGGCCAAAGTTCTTACCCAAACTCCCTAAATTGGTGTCTACCAACTGTTATTTCCCCACACAGAACCGTGCAAACACCTGCTCCACCACAGCTTCTGTGGCTTTTTCCCCAGTAAGGGAAAGGAGGCTATCAATGGCAGCATCAATGCAAACGCCCACAGCGTCCAATGTTTCCCCCGCCTTTAGGGCCTGCAGTCCTTGGTTTACCACGGAAAGAGCCTCCATAACACAGGCCCGCTGCCGTTCGTTGGCTATTATGCCGGCGGAGGTATCTACCTTGGAAATGGAAAGCAGGTCAAGCAAGGCGGCGGAAAGGGCCTCTGTGCCCTCCCCAGAGGCAGCGGAAATTTCCACAACCTTTGGCACCCGCTGGCGGATGTACTCCACATCCATACGGCGCTGCAAATCCGACTTATTGATGATCCCAATTACCGGACGGTCCTTTATTTTCTCCAAAATCTCCTTGTCCTCCTGGCTCAGTTCCTCAGAGGAATCGAACACAGCGAGGATTAAATAGCTGGTGTCCAGCCGGCGGTTGGCCAGCTCCACCCCCACCTTTTCCACAGGGTCGTCTGTTTCCCGCAGGCCGGCAGTATCCGCCAGGTTCAGTATTACATCCCCTAACTGTATGGTGTCCTCCACAATATCCCTTGTCGTTCCCGGTATTTGGGTGACAATGCTCTTTTGGGTGCCGGAAAGCAGGTTCATCAATGTGGATTTTCCCACGTTTGGCCGGCCTACAATGACAGTATCTACACCTTCCCGCAAAATTTTCCCTGTATCGTATTCCTTCAGAATTTGATTCATATCCCCGCAAACCTTAGAAAGGGCTTCAGTCAGGTTTTCCTGTGAAACCTCCTCAATATCCTCGTCCGGGTAGTCGGTCCAGGCGGCAAGGCCGGCGGAAAGGGCCAGCAGCTGGTCCGCCACGCCGTGTATTTTGCGGTAAACAGCCCCTTCCCTGGCACTTAAGGCTGCCTGGGCGCTGTGGCTGCCCTGGGCGGAAATTAAATCCATTACCGCTTCCGCCTCTGTAAGCCCCATTTTACCGTTTAAAAAGGCGCGCTTTGTAAATTCCCCCGGCTGGGCCAAACGGGCCCCAGCCGCTATACAGGCCCGCAGGGTGCGCTTTACCAGATACAGCCCTCCATGGCAGCAAAGTTCCACCACATTTTCCCCGGTATAGCTTTTGGGGGCATGGTATACAAAGGTTACAGCTTCGTCAATTTCCCCCTGGCCGTCCCGCAGCTTGCCGTACAGGCCCCGGTACCCGCCTGTTTCCACCACTTTTTTGCCGGAAACGGAACAAAACACCTGGTCTGCTATTTCAAAGGCATTTTCACCGGAAATGCGCACCATGCCAATGCCGCCTACGGCCGCCGGTGTGGAAATGGCCGCAATGGTATCGTTTTCATACATTATTTTTCCCCCTGCTTCTGCTTTTGGTGTGCTATCATTGGCAGCAGGCCCCCTTTGGCTTATTTGAAGTTCCTGCTGCAAAATACTTCTTCGGTCGGGCAAGGCTGAAAGTTGTGAAATATGAAAAAACTTTGTTTTTTCATATTTCCTAAGTTGGGCAAAGCCGAAGGCTTTGCCCAACTTTTGTTTCATGTGAAACAATGGCTCCCATGTTTGCCGCAAGAGCGTTTTCCCTGCTGCCCTGTACTTCAATACTCTATATTTTATCACATTTTCTCCTATGCCGCAATAAATGGGTTTCTTCCAAAAGGGCCAAGGCTGCGGCATAGCGGGCCAGTGTTTGATTTTCCTACGGCAAGGAAGTACAATAACAGTGGAATACCCTATCCGCAAAACACCACTTGTCAACAAAGGGGGCATCCCGCCAGCATCCCGGGTTTTTCCTATTTCTCCCCCAAGGCCCCCTCTGCGGAGAAACCGGCTCCCCAGGAGTTAACCACTGTAACTACCCATTGCAATAAGAACCACAAGCACACGCCAGAGTGCCCCCACACAACCTTTACCCGCCCTGCAAACAGCTGGAAGGGTAAATCCGGACAACACCTGGATATGTATGCTTAAACCGCTGTAAGCAGCCGCCTTTTCGGGGCGGCTGTCTTTTTTGTAATTAGGCCCCCAAGTCGTACTAGGGGGGTTCTACTATCCCCTTTCACTTCCTTGCCTTTTTGTGTAAATTGGTGTAAAATAAAGTCAAATTTACCATAACAGGAGGCCACATTATGAAGCTGCTCCCCCTTACCCCCCAGGACAAGGACTTTTGGTTCTCCCTAAATACCCATGGGAACCCGGAAACCTTTTTTAATCACATAGCTGCCCAAACAGCCTACATCCTTTGGGAGGACACCGTCCCTGTAGGGCTGATGCACCACTGTATTTTGTGGGAGCACCTGCCCTTTTTAAACCTGCTGCTGGTTGCACCGGAGCACCGTAGAAAGGGCCTTGATGCAAAAGCTATGGGCCTGTGGGAGCAGGAGATGAAAGCCCAGGGCTTTGCTATGGTGCTCACCTCCACCCAAGCAGACGAGGAGGCCCAGCATTTTTACCGCTGCCTGGGCTATGTAGACTGCGGCGGCCTGGTGTTCCACCATACCCCCTTGGACCAGCCCTTAGAACTGTTTTTGTACAAGGTTTTGCCACTGACGCCACTGAAGCAGACCCCTGCCGCAACACCATTCCAATTAGAAGACTACATGATGCAGAAACCCTATGTTACCCGGGAACCTCAGCCGGAACGGAACCGGGTATGCTATAACGTAGACGGCGTCTTGTTTGCCGTTATTACCTTGGACCAAAACAACCAGCCTGTTTACATTACCCTAAAGGTACCCCCAGAGCAAGGAGAGGCCCTGCGCAGCCAGTATGAGGATGTGATTCATGGCCTTTATGGAAGTCCTCTTCACCGGAGCTCCATTAAAATTGGGGGCTCTGTCCCCGAGGTATTGTTGAAAGAACTAGTGAATCAATCCTATCAGTTTAGCTTTAAAAGGATCCCGCTAAAAAGAAGGGTGGAGCTTCTAAACAGGTAGAGTTCCCGGCCCCACGCTAGCCTCCTCCTTACAGCCTTACAAACAAAAAGAACTCCTTGGCGCCCGCTATGGCGTCAGGGAGTTCTTTAATTATTTGTAAAAAAGGTGAAGGGCTATTTCTGCTCCCTTCCTTTAGGAAGGGGCTTTCCCTTAAGAAAGGGGTTCCTCCTGGGAAACGGTTTCCTCCCCTTCCTGGGTTCCCTCAAGGGATTCCTCCTCCTTTTCCACTGCTGCAATGCCAATGACCTTGGTTTGGTCGTCCAGACGCATTACCTTTACGCCGCCGGCATAGCGGGACTGGGCGGAAATTTGGTCTGCCGGAATACGGATAACAATACCGCTGTCGGTAATTAAAATAATATCCTGGTCCTCATCCACGGCGCAGAAACCAGCCACAGGGCCGTTTTTGTCGCAGTAGTAGTTACGCAGGCCCTTGCCCCCGCGGGACTGCAGCCGGTATTCCTGGGCGCTGGTGCGGCGGCCAAGGCCGCTTTGGGAAACGGTTAAAATGCTGTCGCCTTCATCTGCCACAGCCATACCAATCACATGGTCCCCTTCCTCCAAGGCAATGGCCCGCACGCCGCGGGCAGTACGCCCAATCACCCTAGCGTCCTCTTCACTAAAGCAGATGCTCATACCGTCCTTGGTGGCAATAATCAGCCGGCTGCTGCCGTCGGTTATTTTTACCCAAGCCAGCTCGTCATCCTCGTCCAGGGTAATGGCAATCAGGCCGCTTTTACGCACGTTGGTGTAGGCGTTAAACTGGGTGCGTTTGATAATGCCCTTTCGGGTAACCATAACAAAGTATTTGCTTTCATCCTGGATGTCGCTGGTTTTAACAACCGAGCTTATTTTCTCGTCCTTTTCCAAAGGCAGCAGGTTTACAACATTGGTTCCCCTGCCCGCACGGGAGCTTTCCGGAATTTCGTAACCCTTCATGCGGTAAACCTTACCCTTGTTGGTAAAGAACATTAAATAATCGTGGGTGGAGCAAACGTACAGGTCGCTTACAAAGTCCTCGTCCCGGCGGGTCATGCCGGAAATACCGCGGCCGCCCCGGCGCTGAGTTTTGTAAACATCCACAGGCTGGCGTTTTACATAGCCAAAGTGGGTTAAGGTAACAACACAGTTTTCCTGGGGAATTAAATCCTCAATGTCCACTTCGCCGCTTACAGCAACCAGTTCTGTTCTGCGTTCGTCGCCAAATTTATCTTTTACTTCAATCAGTTCTTTTTTAATAATATCCAAAACCTTGGCTTCGCTGGCCAAAATTTCTTTATATTCCCCTATGCGCTTTTCAATTTCTTCCAATTCTTCTTCAATTTTTTCCCGTTCCATGTTGGAAAGGCGGCCCAAACGCATAGCCACAATGGCTGCAGCCTGTACCTCGCTGAGGCTGAACCGTTCCATTAAGCGGGGCTTGCTTTCATTATCGTCCCGGGAAGAACGGATAATGGCAATCACCTCATCAATATTATCCTGGGCTATTTTAAGGCCCTGCAAAATGTGGGCCCTCTCTTCCGCCTTGCGCAGGTCAAACACAGTACGCCGGCGAATAATTTCTTCCTGGAACTTAATGTACTCCTTCAGCATTTGGGAAAGGGTAAGCACCTTTGGCTCTCCATTTACCAGAGCCAGCATATTGACGCCTACTGTTTCCTGCATTTGTGTAAAGGAGTACAGCTGGTTCAGTACAATTTGTGCGTTGGCGTCCCGTTTCAGGTCAATAACCACCTTCATACCGTTGCGGTTAGAAGCGTCCTGAATATCGCTGATTTGGTCAATGCGTTTTTCTTTTACCAGGTCGGCAATGTTCTCTATTAAGCGGGCCTTATTCACCATATAGGGAATTTCCGTAATAACAATGCGCTCCCTGTTGTTTTTGCCCTCCTCAATATGGGCCTTTGCCCGTAAAATAACCTTGCCCTTGCCGGTGGCGTAGGCGGCGCGCATACCCGCACGGCCCATAATCACGCCGCCGGTGGGAAAATCCGGCCCTTTAATATGGACCATCAGCTCGTCCAGTGTGGCTTCTGGGTTATCAATTAAGCAGCAGACGCCGTCAATTACTTCCCGCAGGTTGTGGGGGGGAATATTGGTAGCCATACCCACGGCAATACCGGTAGAGCCATTGACCAGCAGGTTGGGGTAGCGGGAAGGCAAGACCACTGGTTCTCTTAAGCGGTCATCGTAGTTGGGCATAAAGTCCACAGTTTCTTTTTCAATATCGGTGAGCATTTTCATAGAAAGCCTGCTCATTTTTGCCTCGGTATACCGGTAGGCAGCGGCAGGGTCCCCGTCTACCGAACCAAAGTTTCCATGGCCGTGCACTAGGGTGTGGCGCATGGAAAAATCTTGGGCCAAGCGGACCAAGGCGTCGTAAACAGAAGCGTCGCCGTGGGGGTGGTACCGGCCCAGCACTGTACCAACGGTATCGGCACATTTGCGGAAGGCCTTATCTGGGTACAGGCCGTTTTCATACATGGTATATAAAATCCTGCGGTGAACCGGCTTTAAGCCGTCCCGAACATCCGGTAAGGCGCGGCTTACAATAACCGACATGGAATAGTCCAGGTAGGACTTTTTCATCTCGTCCTCAATATCCACCAGAATTAAATTTCCGCCTTCATTATTCATCGTTTTCACCCTTTATTTCCCTTATTTTTATACATAAGTTATATTTATATATTTATATTACAAATTGTATTCTATTTTGCCTGGGTATGGTCCTCGTAATCCTTTTCCAGCAGCCCCCGCAGGCGGCGGCCAAGCTCCTGGTTTTCCTCCTGGGAAAGCTGGCTTTTGGGCACCGGCAAAAAACGGTTGCCCTGGTATTGGATAACATAGCTGTCCTGAAACTCCATTACCTTTTTTACTTCCCGGTAGCTTACTGTGGTCCCGTTAATATCCGCTTCCTTCCAGCCTATCGCCAGGTACTGCCCTTCGTCTGCCGCAAAGGATTTTGCCAGCTGGACGTTATTGTTTAAGGAGCGTTTTTTTGCAAATAGAGCCATCATGGCAAAAATACAGGCGAACACTAAAGAAACGCCGTTGAAGTCCTTAAAAAACAGAATAATGTGCAGGGCTGAAACTACCATTAACACATTACACAGCACCCGAATGCGCCGGTGTTGGCCAATGGCCTTGTCCACCGCGCCAAAGGCGGACATCACCTCGTCAAAGGTCAATTTGTATTTTACAGAAAGGGCGTCCAGTACTTCCCATTCTTCCCCTTTGGTGCCTGCTGTACCCTGGGCAGATTCGCTTTCAGCCTCAGCCGTTAAAGCCTGCAATTTTTCGCTCATAACGCGCCCCCTATTTTAAATTTTCTACTGTTGTCCTTATAAACTGGTTGGCTTGTTCCAAATCTCGCTTTGGCAAAAGGATGTTTTTCCCGTTTTTTAAAAACAAAATAACCATACTTGGGGTAATTTCTTTTTGGGTAACCTCATCATAAAAAAAAGTGCCCTGGTGCTTTCCTTCGTAAAACGAAACCATTTTTTCATCAGTAAAGCAGAAATCCATAGTGCGGGAAAGGCGGCTGTCCTTTTTAAATTCCTTTGTTATGGACTTTTTCAGCAGGTGGGAAAACATAATAAACTGGTAAAACAGGTCAAACATGGCGTAGGCGAACACTAAAATAGCAAACACCAGCCACAAATCCTTATATTCCCAGCCCTGTGTTTGGGATTGGTACCCTACCAAAACAGAGCACACCACCAGCAGGGCGGAAAGTACCAGCGCTTTTTTCTGGGCCTTTTTTTGGTGGGGTTTGGAGTGTATTAAGGCGTATTCCACATATTCCTCTAAGTTTACCGTGCATTTCATGCGATTTTCAAAATCGTCTACCGTGAAAAGCTTTTGCTCCTTCATACTGGCTATTGCCCTCATTTCTTCCACCCTTTAGGCACCCAAAGGGTAATATACAAATAGCTATTTTAATAATTAAATATCCAAATTGTTTACAAACTTGGCGTTGGTTTCAATAAATTCCCGGCGGGGGGCAACCTTATCTCCCATTAAAATATTAAATATTTCATCGGCCCGTTCTGCATCCGCCATAGTAACCTGAACCATGGTACGGCGCTCCGGGTCCATAGTAGTTTCCCACAGCTGTTCCGGGTCCATTTCACCAAGACCTTTGTACCGCTGCACATCCGCCTTACCGCCGTCGGTGGTCAGTTCAGCAATTTCGGCGTCCCGTTCCTCATTGGAATAAGCATAGCGGAACTTTTTACCCTTGCTCACCTTAAACAGGGGGGGTTGGGCTAAGTAAACATGGCCTTCCTCAATTAAGGGGCGCATAAAGCGGAAAAAGAAAGTGAGCAGCAGGGTACGAATGTGGGAACCGTCCACATCGGCATCGGCCATAATAATTACTTTACCATAGCGCAGTTTGGAAAGGTCCACCTCGCTACCAATGCCGCAGCCTAGGGCGGTAATAACCGGCAGCAGCTTTTCGTTGCTGTAAACCTTATCTATTCTGGCCCGTTCTACATTAAGCATTTTGCCCCAAAGGGGAAGAATTGCCTGGTAGCGGCTGTCTCGTCCCATTTTAGCGGAACCGCCCGCAGAGTCACCCTCTACAATGTAAATTTCCGTCATGGAAACGTCCCGTTCAGAACAATCCGCCAGCTTGCCCGGCAAGGCGGCGCTTTCCAGGGCAGATTTTCTTCTTGCCCTGTCCCTAGCGGCCTTGGCGGCCTCCCTGGCCTGGGCTGCCAAGAGGGATTTTTCCACAATCACCTTGGCAACGGCCGGGTTTTCCTCAAAATAAGTAGAAAGGTTGTTGTATGTAATATCTGAAACCAGCTTGCGTATCTCCGTATTCCCCAGCTTGGCCTTTGTTTGGCCCTCAAACTGGGCGTCGGTCATTTTAACGGAAACAATGGCGGTAAGGCCTTCCAAAACATCCTCGCTTTTAAACTTATCCTCGCCTTTTAGCATATTATTCTTTTTTCCGTACTCGTTAAACACACGGGTTAAAGCGGTTTTAAAGCCAATTTCGTGGGTACCGCCGTCATTGGTATGGATGTTGTTTGCAAAGGAAAGCAGGTTTACATTGTAGCTGTCGTTGTATTGCAGGGCAATTTCCGCAGTGGAGCCTTCCTCCTCCCCTTCAAAGTAAATAACCTCCGGGTGGAGGGGTTCCAGGGACTTTTTGCGGCTGTGGATGTATTCTACAAAGCTGCGGATACCACCCTCGTAGTGGAGGTGCTCACAAACTTCTTTTTCTTCCCGCAGGTCATAAAAGGCAATATTTACCCCTGCATTTAAAAAGGCTTGCTCCCGCAGGCGTTTTAACAGCACCTCATATTCATAAACGGTAGTTTCAAAAATACTGCTGTCGGCCTTAAAGGCAATTTGGGAACCCCGCTGGGTAGTTGGTTCCACCTTTTTTAGGTCGCACACGGCTTTGCCGTATTCAAACCGCTGGTAATAACGGTACTCCCCGTCGCACACCTCTACCTCCAGCCACTGGGAAAGGGCATTTACTACAGAGGCGCCAACGCCGTGGAGGCCACCGGAAACCTTGTACCCGCCGCCGCCAAATTTACCGCCGGCATGCAGCACTGTAAACACAACGGTTACCGCTGGTATTCCCTGCTGCTTTTGAATTCCTACAGGAATACCGCGGCCGTTATCCGTAACGCGCACAATATTACCCGGCAGCAGCTCCACTTTAATTTCTGTGCAGAAGCCGGCCAGGGTTTCGTCAATTGCATTGTCCACAATCTCATAAACAAGGTGATGCAGGCCGTTTACACCTGTGGAGCCAATGTACATGCCGGGGCGTTTACGCACCGCATCTAAGCCCTCCAAAACCTGGATTTGAGAAGCGTCATAATTTTCTGCCATAGTTTTCTCGTTTTCCGGTATGTTTTGCAATTCAATTCCCTCCATTGCATATTTTTGTTCCGTTTTTTGGCGCCGGGCAACCCGCCGCCGCTTTTATATTCTACTGCCGGGCCTTCCCCCGGTATTTTTCTTTACCCTCAATTTTAATATGCCTAGCACTACCGCACAGATTGGTTTATGTGCAATACGGCAGTGGGAAAAGGATAACAGAAATACACTGTACATTGCTGGTAAGTGATGAAACAACTGCCTTAACTGGGCTTTTGCCCAGCTATTGCCGTTTGGGCACTGGAAATATAACAACTGCCCTGCAACTATTATATCATAAAAAGGCCGCCCTGGCACGTTTTTTTTGAAAATAACTCCACAAAAATGAGAAAAAAAGCAGTATTTTTTTGCTTCCTTTCGCTCTAAGCCCTCTATTTTTCTTTTTTTGGCGTTTTATACGGATGGCCCTATAGGGTATCGCAGGATTTTTGTTTTACAAGTGGCATACTTGAATTATTTTCCTTTTAACATAAAACCCCCCGGGCCTGCCTAGCTTCGTAAATGCAGACCCAGGGGTTTTGCTACAATGCAATTTCATCTATATAGCCGCTGCGCTTTTTTAGGGTGGAACAGGAAATTTGAGAAATATACACTGTTGTACCGGTTTCCTCCTGGCATACAACAAAGGACTTGGGCAATTCGTAAGAAACACTTACTACCTTTGTGTGCTGCTCCTGAAAGGTTAAAAATTCCCGTGTTATTTTTGAAATAGAGGTATTTTCAATATCAAAAATGCCAATGACATCCCGGCTGCGCACCACAATATCTTGGCCAAGGTGTAAATACATAACCCTGCTCTGCCTCCCACGCATCAACGTCTTTATTGCCCTGTTTTAGTGTTTTTGGGGATAATACAGCCCTTTTCCATATAAAAAGCCTGCCCCTGTTCCAATAAATCCACCGATTCCTGGTCGCAGCAGGTAACAAACACCTGCCGCCCTTGTATTTTGTTCAGCAAGTAGCTGCGGCGGCGGCTGTCCAGCTCGCTCATTACATCGTCCAGTAAAATAACGGGGGATTCCTCCGCTATTTCCTCAATAATAGCGCACTCCGCCATTTTTAATGCCAGCACACAGCTTCTCTGCTGCCCTTGGGAGCCATAAGCCTTGGCGGATACCCCATTGACCAAAAACTCCAAATCGTCCCTGTGGGGGCCCGCAGAGGTGCTGCCGCGGGCAATATCCTCCCGGCGTTTTTCCTTTAAGGTAAGCAGCACCTGCTGACGCAGCTGCTCCCGGCTCATATCCTCCTGGGCTGGAACGGAACACTCCATAAAAAGCTCCAATTCTTCCTCCTGGCCGGAAATCCCCAGGTAAACCTCTTTTGCTTTGGAGGCCATGCGTTTTACATAGTGAAAGCGACAGTACAGCACTGCTGCCGCCAATTTGGCAAAGTGCTGGTCCCAAACAACCAAAGTGTCCTCCAGCTGGGGAAAACGCTCCAAATCCTTCAGCAAGGCATTGCGTTGGTCCAACACACGGTGGTATTCCCGCAGATAGCTGCCATATTTTGGCACGACCTGGCACAGGGCTGTATCCAAAAAACGCCGGCGCAAAGCGGGCCCTTCCTTCACCAGGGAAAGATGCACCGGGGAAAACACCACACTGTAAAAAACCCCCGCCATTTTAGCTGGGGAGGGCAAGGCAATTTCATTAAGCTCCATTTGCCTTTGATTACCTATCCTTAGCTTTGCCTGCTGGCTGCGCCCGCCACCGTAAAAATGAAGGAGGGCCGTGGCCTGCTCCTGCCCAAACTGCACCATTTCCTTTTCCTTGGAACCGCGAAAGCTTTTTGCCCCGGTAAACAGCCATATAGCTTCGGCCAGGTTTGTTTTTCCCTGGGCATTGTCCCCGTATATCACGTTAATACCCTGGCAGGGCGTCAGTTCCAACCGGCCCATATTGCGAAAATGTTCCAGTACAATGCTCTCAATATACAAACTGCCGCCCCCTTTTTGCCGTGAGTGCCAACAAACTCCTTGCAGCCGGTTCCCTATTTTTCGGCTGCGGTTACATGGAGCTGTAAATCGTCAATTTCCACAACATCCCCAGCCCGTATTTTTTTGCCCCGCATGGTACACACTTGGCCGTTTACTAAAACAAGGCCCTCCTGCACCATTTCCTTGGCCTGTCCCCCGGTTTCGCTTACGCCGGCAAACTTTAAAAAGGAATCCAGTTTAATAAATTCTGTGTGTATTTCTATTGTTTCCACTTGTTTTTTAATCATCGTTTTTCACCCTCACCGGCAAAACAAGGAATAAAAAGCTTTCTCCCTTTAGGGGAACCACCCGCATGGGGGAAAGGGCCCCGTTAATTTCTAATTTTACCATATCACAGTCGCTGGCCTTTAGGGCGTCCAGTAAATATTTGTTGTTAAAACCCATGTTTACACCTTCACCGTCAATTTGGCAATCCACTTCGTCATAGGCCTTGCCTATGGTGGTGGAACAGCTGATTTTTATTTTATCGTCCCCAATATTCAGTTTAATGGGGCTGCGCAGCCTGTCGGAAATTAACAGGGAGGTGCGCTCAATCCCTTCCATTAGCTGGCGGGTATTAATGGAAACCGTTGTTTTTGCCGCCTTTGGAATAGCTGCATTGTAATCTAAAAATTCTCCCTCCAACAAGCGGGAAACTACAAGATAGCCCCCTATTTTAAAAATAATATGCTTGTGGGAAACAATCATGGCTACCTCGCCGTCCTCCTCTTTTACCAGTTTGGAAATTTCGGACAAGGTTTTCCCGGGAACAATGAAACTGATTTCCTGGTCGCAGATAAAGGGTTCCCTGCGCAGCGCTAAGCGGTACCCATCCACAGAAACAATTGTAATGTTTTCCTGCTTCACATCAAAAAGGGAGCCGGTATGCACTGGTTTGGAATCTGTTGTGGCAATAGCAAACAAGGTTTGGTCTATCATGGATTTCAGGGTTCCCTGTTTCATTACTAAGCTGGATTCTTCATCTACAGCTGGCAGCTCAGGATAATCCTCCGCAGGAATACCTAAAATGGTAAATTCGGCGGCGGCGCCTTTAATAACGGCCAGCTGTTTTTCGTCTGTACTAATCAATATATTTTCGCTGGGGATTTTACGGATAATGTCCAGCAATAATTTTGCAGGGATTACCACTTCCCCGGCTTCCTTCACGTCAGCCTCTACGGAAGTTACAATCCCAAGTTCCAAATCGTAGCCTGTTAGGGTAACGCTGTTATTGGCCGCCTTAATTAAAATGCCTTCTAAAGCAGGAATGGGCGATTTAGGAGAAACAGCCCGGCTTACATTGGAAACGGCCTCCACCAGCAGGGCTTTAGAGCAATTAATTTTCATAACATAAACCTTCTTTACTTAATAGCTTTTTTCCACTGGCCCATACAGCTCTTTATATAGAGAAAGAGAAAGAAAATAAATAATAGTAGTAGTAGTAGGGGCTGGGGAAAGGTGAAAAGATGAAAAACGTGGCATAACAAAAGTATTTTTTAGCTATGCAAAATAAAAAGATGCTTGGAAAATAATGTGGACAAGTTGAAGGGATAGGAAAGATTAAACAACATTGTGGAAAAAGTGGTGGAAAGTGTGGAAAGTCTGTGAAAAAGAATAGGGAAACTATTTTCCACAGAAAAGAAACAAATTTTGCCTGTGGAAGGTATGGAATGTTGAAAGTGAAAAACTTATAAAAGTTTTATCCACAACAGTTTTGTTTAAAATAAAGAGGAAAGCTTTTCCACGAAGCAAGGGGAGTTTTAGTTGTCACGGATATTTTTAATAATATCCTCAATGGTTTCTTTATACTGGGTATCGTGCTTCATATTTTTAGTTACTTGGTTAATGGCGTATACAATGGTAGAGTGGTCCCTGCCGCCAAATTCTTCCCCAATAGAGGCCATGGACATTTGGGTAATTTCCCGAATAACATAAATGGCAATTTGCCGAGCATTGGAAATTTGGGAAGAACGCTTGCTGGAACGGATATCTGCAGAGGAAACGCCAAAGGTGCGCCCTACCTCTGAAATAATTCGTTCTACAGTAACGGGAATAGGTTGGTTATCGTTTAAAATATCCCGTATAGCGTTTTGCGCAATAATAATGGAGGGTGGGGTCTGGGCCAGCAGCTTGTAGGCCTTTAGTTTTTTTACAACGCCTTCCAGCTGGCGGATATTGTTTTTCAGCCGGTTGGCAATGTATTCTGCCACATCATTGGGAATATCCAAATCCAGCAGTTCGGCCTTGCGCTTAATAATGGCAATGCGGGTTTCAAAATCCGGAGGCTGAATATCCGCAATCAGGCCCCATTCAAAGCGGGTGCGCAGTCGTTCCTCCAGGGTTTTAATTTCTTTAGGTGGTCGGTCGGAGGTGAGAACAATTTGCTTACCAGACTGATACAAGGAATTAAAGGTATGGAAAAATTCTTCCTGGGTGCTTTCCTTACCGCCAATAAACTGGATATCGTCCACCAAAAGGACGTCCGCCTGGCGGTATTTATCATGGAACTCCTTGGTGCTTTCATCGCCAATAGCGGTAATCAGTTCGTTGGTGAACTCCTCCCCCTTTACATAAATAACATTGCCGGAATCGGGCCGGTTGCTTTTAATTTCGGCCATAATGGCGTAAAGCAGGTGGGTTTTGCCCAAGCCGGAGCCGCCGTAAATAAACAGGGGGTTGTAGGCGTTGGCTGGGTTTTGGGCAACGGCATGGCAGGCTGCGTGGGCAAATTTATTGGAGGAACCAATAATAAAGGTAGAGAAGGTGTACTCGTACTCCCCGCCCTGGCTGCTTTGTTCTACCTCTTCCCTGCTGTAGGAGGAAAGGGTGACATCAGCCAGCTCCGTTTCCTGTTTTACAGGTTCTTCGCAATTTACAACAATGTTTACGTCAAACCCAAGCACATTTTGAAAAGCAGTGTGCAACAGGCTGGAATATTTCTCTTCAATTACTTTCTTCTTAAAGGAAGAAGTGACGTAAAGTACAGCAGTTGTGCTGTCAAAACTGACAGGTTCAATATCAGATATCCAAAGCTTATACGCAAGTTCGGGAATTTCTTTGGAATGTTGACAGTATTCCTTTACCAGCTGCAAAACTTCATTAAAAGACTCCATGGCTTGTATCCCTCCGCTTTTCCCATTAAAAACAAGCGTAAAAGCCTGTTTCACAGTTTTAAACAATTATTATACAGACAAATAAACGCTGTTTTAACGAAGCCGCAGGTCGCGTTGAAACAGCGTGTAAAAAACATAGAATGTTTGTGAAATATTATTTTTCCACAAACTTTTCACAAACTATTCTAACATAGGCGAAAGGGCTATTTCAATACTTTCAACACCGGGTGTTGAAATTTATTTTAGAAAGGAGGCCTCTGGGTGCCCCAGATAGCAGCGAAACACATAGGATTAGAGAGAGCTCCTCCTGCGCAAAAGCAGAGTTTGGGCGGAAAGTGCCTCCATCAGGGGGAGGCGCTTGTTTCCAAAAAAATACTATAAATTATAAGTAAAAAGGGCCTTTCATGGTATTTTAGGGGAAACACCCCTGAAATACCATGAAAAAACCCTTTATTTTAGGCAGTTTTCCCTTGACTTTTTCTCCACTTTTGTCTATAATTTTACTCCGTAAGGTTTCGCCTTGAAGGGAGGTTTATGTACATGGTAAGAACATATCAGCCTAAAAAACGCCAGAGAGCAAAAGAACATGGCTTTAGAAAAAGAATGTCTACAAGAAACGGCCGTAAAGTTTTGGCCCGCAGAAGAGCAAAAGGCAGAAAAGTATTGAGCTATTAGTGCTATTAGTAGGGAAGGCCACTTGAAAACCAGGTGGTCTTTCTTTTTTATTTTTCCTTCTGCCAAACAACAAAAAGCCTGGTTCCGGTAAATTTGCAAAAGCCGTTAGGCTTTTGCGTTCCCGTTTATTAAGGGGACCAGTTTTTTCTCATTTTAAAAAGGAGCTGCGGCAAAAGCAATGGAACATACAACTATTTTAAACCTGAACAAAGATTTTAAGCGCCTTTATTATAGAGGAAAAACAAGCATTTCCCCTGCCCTAGTTATTTACGCTATGAAAAATAAAACGCCAGGGCAAAACAGGTACGGTATTACAGTAACAAAAAAAATAGGAACAGCCGTTTGCCGCAATCGCTGCAAACGGGTAATTAGAGAAGCTTACAGAATGTTAGAACACCAGCTTCCTACAGGGTGGGACTTTGTATTTGTTGCCCGAAGCAAAACCGCCACTGTAAAATCTACCCAGCTGGCCCAAACAATGAAAAAACAGGTAGAAACCATTACAAAAGCGCCCCAAAAGCAAAAAAAGAAAGAAATGGGGCAAAAACAATGAAGGGCCTTTTTTTAGCGTTGATTCGGTTTTACCAAAAAAGCATATCACCGCTGTTTCCGGCTAGGTGCCGGTTTTACCCCACTTGTTCCGCCTATGCTTTTACTGCCATCCAGCGGTTTGGCGTCTGCAAGGGCGGCTGGCTGGCGTTGCGCCGCATTTTAAAATGTCACCCGTTTCATCCGGGTGGCTATGACCCAGTTCCCGAAAAAATGGAACGGAACAGATAACTACTACTTTTACCAGAAATGTTCCGGCGGGAATATTGCCCAGCGGCAAAGCCTAAACTTTTTGTCAGGGAAAATTATGGAGTTTGGGACGCACATAGGCAAAAGCCTTGTGCAGAACGGAGGTATAAATGTATATTCTTGGCGTTCCATTGGGGTTCATTATGCGCCTTATTTACAATGTACTGCAAAACTACGGCCTTACCTTGGTTGTGTTTACTGTGTTTGTAAAAGCGCTGATGATCCCCCTTGCTGTAAAACAACAAAAATCTTCCGCAAAAATGGCTGCGTTTCGCCCGCAGCTGGAAGAAATTCAACAAAAATATGCAAAAAACCAACAGAAGATGAGCGAGGAACTGCAAAAGCTCTACCAAAAAGAAGGCTACAACCCTATGTCTGGCTGCCTGCCTGCGTTAATCCAGTTCCCCATTATCTTCGGTTTGTATGATGTAATTTATAAACCAATGACCCATATCCTTCATTTGGGGGATGCTGTTATTGAACAGGCAAAAGAAATTGCCCTGGACCTGGGAAGCATAGCGGCCAATGCTTACTCTGTGGAACCAAGCATTATTTCCGCAGTGCAAAATAACCCCGACGCGTTCAGCGCCTTGGGCAACGACGTTATTACTAAAATCCAAGGGCTGGATTTAAACTTTTTGGGGATTAACCTGGGGATACGCCCCGAGCTTGCCTTTAACCTTCTCCTGCTTATCCCGCTGCTTTCCTTTGCCACCTCCATGCTTATGACCATGGTTTCCATGCGCAGCATGGGCAGCGCTGGAGCAGAAGCAGGCGCAATGAAAATGACAATGTATATGATGCCCCTAATGTCCGGTTGGATTGCCTTCCAGGTACCTGCGGGCGTAGGTATTTACTGGATCCTTTCCAATGTGCTTTCCATTGCCCAAAGCTTAATTTTAAATAAGCTTTACAACCCAAGGGAAATGGCCGAAAAAGCCAAGGCAGAACTGGAAGCCCGCCGGGAACAGGAGCGCCAGGAACGCCAGCAGGCCAAGGCCTTGGCGAAGAACGGCTCCAAGGAAGCAAAAGAAAAGGCAATGAGCCAAAAGGAAATTAACCGCCAAAAACTGGCGGAAGCCAGAAGAAGAAACGCAGAAAAATACGGTGAACAATACATAGAAGCCGGAGAGGATGACGAATAAGCCTCTCCCTGCTTTTGTGAGAGAATAGGAGGAATCGGTTTTGAAAAAAGAAATCATTCAAACAGGCAAAACAGTAGATGCGGCAATCGAACAAGCCTGTGCAGAACTGGGCCTGCCAAGAGATGAAGTAGAGTTTGAAATTATTGACCTTCCTAAAAAGGGTTTTTTAGGGCTGAAAAGTTATCCTGCTAAAGTGCGGGTATTCTCTATTAAAGAGGAACCAATAGCACCAAAGGCGCCGGCGCCAAGAATGGCGGCGCCAAAAATGCCGGCCCCCAAGGCTGTGAAGGAATATTCCCCGAAAACCGCTGCCCCTGCAATGCAGTGTCCTGCAAATCAAGAGGAAAAACCCCAGCCAAAGCCAGCTGCACCAGTGGAAGCCAGCGGTGATACCGCAGCAAAAGAAACTACTGCCATTGCTTATATTAAGGAAATTCTTTCTGCCATGGGCGCGGAGAAATTTGAAATTCATACAGAAAAACAGGGGGATACTTTAAGTATCACACTTACCGGTGAGGATTTGGGCTTTGTAATTGGCCGCCGGGGCGAAACAATTGACGCAATCCAATACCTGGCAGGCCTTGCTATTAACCGTATGGAGGGCGATTACCTGCGCATTACCATTGACAGCGGCAATTTTAGGGAAAAACGGGAAAAAACCCTGGAATCCCTGGCAAGAAGGTTAGCCCGCAACGCAGTAAAAACAGGACGCAGCGTTACCTTGGAGCCAATGAACCCTTACGAGCGCCGTATTATCCACGCTACTGTTGCCACTGTAGAGGGGGCAACCTCCTCCTCGGTGGGGGACGAGCCAAACCGCCGCGTGGTTATTAGTTCCCTGACCCCCCGCAGACAGTCCTCCGGTGGGTACCGTGGCCAGCGCAGGCCCTATAACCGGGATGGGCGCCCAGGCGGCCGGGATAATTACAGAGGGGATAAACCTTACCCCAAAAACTCCCGCGGCCCCAAAAAGGACTACCGTCAGGCAGAAAGCGAAGCCCCTGCACCGGAAGTAACAGATGTTCTGCCAAAGGATGCGGAGAGCAAACCCTTATATTCCAAAATAGAACTTTAAAGAATAGTGAGCAAAGCGAAACTATTTTTTCTTGCGGAGCTTTGCATTTGGCGGGGAGGGCGACCAGCCCAAATTCGCCAGCACATTAGTAAAAAACAGGTGGGGATATTCCCGCCTGTTTTTTACTAATGTGCTGGGTTTTATTCCTGGATTCTATTTTTCGGAAACAGCTGAGCACCTCCAAAAAGAAAAAGCCAAAGCGTGCAGAGGCTTGACGCCCAACATAAGGCGCAGGGGTTATTTGCTATTTTGTTTTTCCCAAGCAAAGTGGTCAGCTTTGTTTGGGGAAACGGCCCCCTTCCCTTAGCTGGTGGGCCAGCAGAATGCCGGTTTGGGTTTTAGCGTCGGGTATTTCCCCGGCAAGTACCATTTTCACCGCTTGGGCGAAAGGTACCTTTTCTACTGTTAAAAATTCATCATCGTCCAGGTGCTGAGAGGATGGGCCCAAGCCCCAGGCATAAAAAATGTGGATGGTTTCATCGCAAAAAGCGGGGGTAGTATATAATGCGCCAATTTTTTCAAAGTGGGCAGCGGTGCAGGCGGTTTCTTCTTCCAATTCCCGGCGGCCACAGGTTTCCGGTGTTTCATCACCGTCCCGTTTGCCAGCGGGCAGCTCTAAAATTTCCTGGGCGTAGGGGTAGCGGTATTGGCGCACCAGCAGCAGGTTATCCTTTTCGTCCACCGCGACAATGCAGACGGCGCCGTTGTGGCGTACAACCTCCCGTACGGTTTGGTGGCCGTTTTCCAGCAGCACTTGGTCCCGTTCCAGCCGGAGGATTTTCCCGCTATAAACGGTTTCCCCAGCCAGTTTTTTTTCTGTATGTGGCATAAAACAAACCTTCCTTTTCTGTTATAATATTATTGGCCGCCTTTTTCCGCCCCGTAAGAAATAAAAGGAGACACTTAAAATTCCGTATAATAACGACTTTGCGGTTTATTATACTACAAAGCACAACGTGCATAGTGGTATAATTGCCCATCAAGTGCGGTTGCAAGCTGCGGGGCATTTGCCCGGCGGAGGCGAGCACTTGGGGCATTGAAATATAATAACCACTTTGCGGTCATTATACTATGAAGCGCAAGCGCAATGGTATAATTGGCCATCTTTTTCTGCGCCGCAAGAAGCAGGAAAAAGGGCCACTTGAAATATAATAACCGCTTTTCGGTTATTATACCATGAACACAATGTGTGAATGGTATAATTGGCCATAGGGCGGTGAGTAATGCGAACAACTCGCCCCGGCCATTTTAACCGCTTTGCGGTTATTATACCATAATGAAGCAAGGAGGGCAAAAGTGCACCAGAAAATAAACCAAAGCACTGTAAAAACAGAATAGATTGTTACATCAAAATAATGTGTGTTTTAACCAAAAAATACGGATGAACTTAGCGTTGAACACCAAAATTCTGTTTTACAAGCCCAGTTTTACTATTTTGCAAAAAAACTTTGCAAAAATAGTTGCATTTGTACGGAAAAAATGTTAAAATAACTTGTACTGTCAAATTGGAAAAGGAGGTGCTAATCATGGCAAACATTAAGTCTGCAAAGAAAAGAATCCTTGTTTTGGAGAAAAAAGCTGCTCAGAACAAAGCGATTAAAACAAACCTGAAAACTGTTTTGAAACAGGCCCACGTTGCTATTGCAAACAACGCAGAAAATAAAACAGAGATGGTTCAGTTGGCTGTTAAGAAGATTGACCAAGCTTGCGCTAAGGGTATCCTTCATAAAAACAGTGCAGCCCGTAAAAAAGCTACTATTTGCAACCTGGCAAAATAGTTAAATTGTAATAAAATTATCCGGATAATTTTATTCCCCGGCAGGCCCTTAGAGCCTGCCGGTTTTCTTTTTTGCAGCAAAAGAAGCCCCTGCCATTCAGCTAAATGGCAGGGGCTTCCCCGCTTTTTGGGAATAGCTCCTGGTAAAAACTTTAGGAAAAATGCAGCCTTCCCTTCAAAGGCCCCTTAAAGGGAAGTATCAGGGTAAGAAATAAACTCGTAGCCTTGAGCGCGCATACTGTCAATAAAATCCCCTAAAATTTCAGCATTTGTTTGTGAAACGGCGTGTAGCAGGTAGATAGCCCCAGGGTGGGCTTTTTCTACTATGCTGGTAAGGGCTTGGGAAGGGTCGGGCTGGTTGTCCACTTCCCAATCGCGGTAAGCAAAGCTCCAAAACACGCTGCGGTACCCCATATCCTGTACCAGCTTTAAGTCCTGTTCGTTAAATTCCCCCATGGGGAAACGGAACAAGTTCATTTCATAGTCAAAGTTTTCTTTTACATAGTTGTGGAGGCCCTGAATTTCTTCCTTGCATTGTGCCAAGGGGGTATCGGGGAAAGAGGGATGGTTAACGCTGTGGTTGCCTACAATGTGGCCCTCGTTTATCATGCGGCGGATTAACTCTCCTTCTGTTTCCACATAAGGCTGTGTGACAAAAAATACGGCAGGAACCTGTTTTTCCTTTAAAACATCTAAAATATCGTCGGTAAAGCCGTTTTCGTAGCCTTCGTCAAAGGTAAGGCAAATTTGTTTTTTGTTTTCGCCAATAAAATCGGCATTGTATTTCCCGTATAGCTCTTGGTAAGCTAAAGCACCTTGGGAACGGTTAAGCTCGTCCACTGGGCCGCCAGGGCCCCAGCCTTTTTTGGTAGGGTCTAAAGAGGTATACTGGCTAAATTCTGTTACAGCCGTAGGGTTTGCAGAGGTGCGGCTTTCCCCGCCCTCTTCCAGCTGAGGCTGTTCTTCTTCCTCCTCCGGTTTTACTGGCTGTTCCTTTTGGGGTTCCTGGGGCAAAACCGGTTCCTCTTCCTCCTGGGTCGGGGGCTGGTTTTCTTGGGCGTTGTTTTTTTCTTTATTTTTATTTGGGTCCTGCCGGCTGGCGCAGGCTGTAAGGGAGGCGGCTGCAAAAACAGCGGCAAGGGCCACAGCAAGTAAAATTCGTTTCATAAAACGTTCCTCCTTTTGGGAATAGGTTACTCTTTTAATTTGCACATTATTTTAAAAAAAATACACGAACTGTTTGCCGGTACAGGGCAGAAATAGTTGAGTTTTGCCCAACTAAGGACGTTTAATATACTGTCAAACGTCAAGCAAACATAGCCTTGCCAGCAGTGAAATCCTTTTCACTATAATTATAGCGCAAAACTGTTTATTTTTAAAAGGGGCGGGCATTCTATTACCGTAAAATTTTAAAAAATGCGCCAAAGGAGGAAATATTTCCCCCATGGCGCGGGTGTAAAAGGAGAATACCGCTATGAGTAAGCGTACTATCCGCTCCGTACGGGGCCGTGAAATACTGGATTCCAGGGGGAACCCCACCGTAGAGGCCGTTGTTACCCTGGAGGACGGCTGTGCAGGGCGGGCCGCCGTACCCTCCGGGGCTTCTACAGGAAAACATGAAGCAAAGGAACTGCGGGATGAAAATATGGCCCGCTTTGGGGGCAAAGGCGTGTTGTTGGCGGTGGAAAACATTAATTCTACCATTCATAAGGGATTACAAGGGGTCAATGCCGCCTGCGCCTGCACAGTAGATAAAAAATTAGAGGAACTGGATGGCACGGAGGATTTTTCCAACATAGGGGCCAATGCGGCTTTAGCTGTTTCCTTGGCCTGCGCTAGGGCTGCAAGTACCTCCTACTCCATTCCCCTGTACCGCCATTTAGGCGGAATATGCGCAAATACCATGCCTGTGCCCATGATGAATATTTTAAACGGGGGCGCCCATGCAAATAACAATGTGGATATTCAGGAATTTATGATTATGCCTGTGGGAGCCGTTTCTTTTAGCCAGGGGCTGGAATGGTGCTGCCAGGTGTACCACTGTTTGGGCCGTTTGCTCAAGGAACGGCGCCTTTCCACTGCTGTAGGGGATGAAGGCGGCTTTGCCCCAAACTTGGCGGATGATGAGGAAGCCATTCGCCTGGTACTGGAGGCTGTAGAACGGTGCGGCTTTCACCCCTACCAGGACTTTGTTTTGGCCTTGGATGCCGCTGCAAGCCAATGGCATACGGAGCAGGGGTATACCCTGCCCAAAAAGCAGGTTGCATATACTACCCAGGAACTGATTGCCTATTGGGAGCAGCTGGCCGCCAAGTACCCAATTCAATCCCTGGAGGACCCCTTGGACGAGGACGACTGGCAGGGCTTTGTCCAGCTTACCCACCGTTTGGGCAGCCGGGTGCAAATAGTGGGGGATGATTTGTTTGTTACATCCAGCCAGCGGGTGCGCCAAGGTGCGGCTATGGAGGCAGCCAACGCAGTGCTGATTAAACCAAACCAGGCAGGCACCTTAAGCAAAACATTGGAGGCTGCCGCTGCTGCGGGAAAATCTAATTTTGGCAGAATACTTTCCCACCGTTCCGGCGAAACAGAGGATACTATTATTGCCGATTTGGCTGTTGCAATCAATGCCGGGCAAATAAAAACAGGGGCGCCCTGCCGCAGTGAACGGGTTGCAAAATATAACCAGCTCCTGCGCATAGAAGCAGCCTTAGGAGACAGTGCCAAGTACCCAGGTAAGGGCTGTTTCCCCTTCCCTGCACCACTTGTATAATAACGGCCTTGTCAATGCCGCGGCGAACCGTTCGCATTGCTTGCTGCGCCCCATGGCCCATTATACCACTGCGCACTTTATAGGATAATAACGGTCCCTCCACTGGCAGCTGGGGGGGCCCTTTCTTTTATAAAAATAAAATGTTATAATAACCATAAAACGGTTATTATGCTCCCAATGTCCAATTATATCATTGCGTGTCAAATATAATTTGAAGAAGGGGGAAAAGGAAAATGGGGACGAAAGGGACGTACAAAATGTTTAAAAAAACGAAAAAAGACACAATTTGGGTCACAGAATATTTGCAGCAATTATCCAGGTTTGCTTCCTGGCCCCTTTGTGCAGTCACCCATAACGGAAAAAGACATTAAAGCTATTGAAAAGGGGCTGCATTACCAGCTTCCAAAGCCTTATGCCAATTTTTTACGGAGATGGTGCTTACAGGAGTATTTAACAATACCTGTGCGCTTTTGCGGTGACTATGCAAATTGTTATGAGTCTGCCCAAGAAGAGGACCCCTTTGCAACAGTACAAATGGAATGGGATACTGCTTCAAGGGGCAGCGCAAGTGGATACCTGGCCCATATTCGCCAAACAGATATGCCCTTGGGTGAAACAAGGGATTCCTTTCTTGACGCAGGATTTTTAAAGGTTGCCAAGTTTGAAGGGTATTTTGTCTTTTTAAACTTGGTAACAGGAGAGGTTGTCCACATTTATCATGAAGAAATTTATGATATGAGTGTAGAATACGGCGTGGATGTAACCAATTATCATAAGGTCCAGCCATGTACTGTGCAAGGATTTTTGTAATTTTTTGAGGATGGTTTGTACAAAGGATATTTATGACGAAGGCTACATGAGGTTTAAAACAATGGGAGAAATTAAAAAAGAAGCGGCAAACTATAAAGGGCCATCTGTGGAAGAACAAAATGCAGTAAAAGAAGCGGCAATTCAGCAGGTAATGGCAGAACAAAAGTTAAGCCGGGAAGAAGCAATCCAATTCCTGGCAGATTTAGTGCAAATTACAGTAGAGGAATTTAAAAAAGGGTTTGCTCCACCAAAAAAATGACCTGCGCACCGGCGTCTTTTATTGAAAGGCAGTACCCTTTGCTGCTTGTAAGGGGCACTTTTGTGAATATACCTTGAACAAATGGGAAAGAAACCGTTACCTTGGGCCAATGGGAGGAAAATTATGCTATAATAACGACAAAGTCGTTATTATATTTTGATGGCCGTGGCAAACCGTTAGAGTCCCAAAGTTCAGTAATGACGAGCGCAGGCAAGGCTACTGAGAGGGTAGCCCGACCATACCTTGGGGAGGGCTTAGCCTCACGAAAGTGTTTCTTTTTCCATGGCCATCTGTCCATGTGCAGCATGGGTCCATGGAAATCAATATGCTTTTTGAGTGCGGCTAACCGCCGTGTTGTTAGAGGCAGAGGCAAATAAGGGGTACTCGTAGGGTGGAACCCTTGGCGACTTTCTTTCCCCCATTTCTTTCTTCGCCAGAAAGAAATGGGGCCTGGGGTTTGGGCCGGACAGGCCCTGTACAGGGCTTGGGGCTGAAAGCTCCAACGGCACTTGTTGGGCAATTATATCACTGCGCGCGCTGCGCTTCATGGTATAAAATCCCATTATAGGGGCAGCGTGCGGCTGCCCATTCATTTTTTATTTAGGAGCGAAGAAAAGTGGAACAAAACGAAAATATGCTGGGTACCCAGCCTGTGGGAAAACTGCTTGTAAAGCTGGCGGCGCCAGCTATTACCGCCCAGGTAATTAACGCGCTGTACAACATTGTGGACCGGGTATACATTGGGCGCCTGCCCCAGGTGGGCACTTTGGCATTGGCCGCCCTGGGTGTTTCCTTCCCGTTAATTATGATTATTTCCGCCTTTGCAGGCCTAATTGGTATGGGCGGCGCGCCAAGGGCTTCCATTGCCATGGGTGCAGGGAAAAAGGAGAAGGCGGAGGAAATACTGGGGAACTCCTTTGTACTGCTAATGTTTATTTCCCTGGCATTAACCACCCTGTTTTTAACCTTTCAGGAGCCGCTGCTTATTCTGTTTGGCGCAACGGAAAACACCATTACAATGGCAAAGTCCTACTTTTCCATTTATATTTTGGGAACCATTTCCGTGCAAATGGCATTAGGGTTAAACGCTTTTATCAGTTCCCAGGGCTTTGCCAAGGTAAGTATGTCCACAGTAATTATTGGCGCCATTACCAACATTGTTTTGGACCCTATTTTAATTTATGGCTTTGGCATGGGTATTCGGGGCGCCGCCATAGCCACGGTTATTTCCCAAACAATTTCTGCCCTGTGGGTGCTTGCTTTCCTGTTTGGGCCAAAAACCATCTTAAAGCTGCATCCCAAAAACTTTAAAGTAAAAAAAGAGATTGTTTTGCCCATTATTGCCTTAGGCGTATCCCCCTTTATTATGCAGTCTACCGAAAGTCTGGTGCAACTGGCCTTTAATTCCGGGCTTAAAAGATACGGCGGCAGCCAGGTGGATCAGCTGGTGGGCTCCATGGCTGTGATACTTTCCGTTATGCAGCTTGTAAGCCTGCCTTTAATCGGGCTTACCCAGGGGGCTCAGCCCATTGTCAGCTACAACTACGGGGCCCAAAAAATGGACCGGGTAAAACAGGCGTTCCGTTACCTGCTTATGGGCTGCCTAACCTTTTCCTGCACCATGTTTGCCTTGTGCCAGCTGGTTCCCCAAATATTTGTAAAAATATTCTCCTCCGACCCTGCTCTGCTGGAATCTACAGTAAGTATGCTCCGCATTTTTATGCTGGGTATTTTTGCTATGGGCGCCCAAATGGCCTGCCAGCAAACCTTTGTAGCCCTGGGCCAGGCAAAGGTTTCCATGTTTTTGGCGCTGCTGCGTAAAATTATCCTGCTTATTCCTATGGCCATTGTTCTGCCCATATTTTGGGGCGTTACAGGGATTTTGGTTGCGGAACCGGTGGCGGATATTTTAGCGGCAACAACTACAGTTGTTATGTTTACCCGTTTTGCCAAAAAAAACTTAAAAACGGAGCCTTTGGTGGAACCAAAAGCAGCCAAGTAAACCTTTTGCATGGGCGGTTATTGACCGCCCACATATTTTACATTAAAATGGAAATATACCATCGATTAAATCGATGGTGGGATAAATAAAGGAGGCCTTTTTTATGAGCAGGAGCGTAGGGCTGGACCAACGGCTTTTGCTGGTGGCCGGGCAGGTGCGCCCCAACGCGGTATTTGCGGACGTTGGCTGCGACCATGGCCGTCTGGCGGTATACTTGGTGCAGCAGCGCCAGGCAAGGGCCGGCTTTGCCTGCGATATTCGCCCCCAGCCCCTGGAAAAGGCCCGGCAGCTGGTGGAAAAAACGGGCCTTTCCAGCAAAATTACCATAGTGCTCACCGATGGCCTCCAGGGCTTGGAGAGCAAAGGGATTACCGATGTTACCATTGCAGGTATTGGGGGGGAAGTAATTGGGGATATTATAGAAAAAGCCTCCTTTTTGCAGAAGCCGGGGGTACGGTTGGTCTTACAGCCCATGTCCCGGGAACATTTGCTGAGGCAGGCCCTATACCGCTTAGGTTTTTTTATTGTGGAAGAACAGGCGGTACACGCCAAAAAGTTTGTGTACACAGTAATAACCGCGGAGTATGGCGGTACGGTGGAAGAAATTTCCCCCCTGTTTGCCTACACCGGCCTGCTGCCCCGCCAAAATACGGAAGAAAGCCGGTGCAAACTGGAGCGCACCGCCGCCATGGCAGCACAAGCAGGCAAGGGGCTTTTGGCCCAAGGGAAAAGGGCTGCGGGCCAGGAACTGCTGGATTTAGCCGCGCAAATAAAAAGATTAGCTGGACAGGAAGCCCTAGCAGAAGGAGAATGAAACAATGGTTTTTACAGTGGATATTTTAAATAAAATAAACCAGCTTGCTCCCTTTAGCCTAACCATGGATTTTGATAATACGGGCCTGCTGGTGGGGGATCCCCATACCCCGGTAACAAAGGCGCTGCTTTGCCTGGACTGCACTATGGAAAGCATAAACCAGGCCAAGGCTGTGGGAGCCCAGCTCATTGTTACCCACCACCCGGTTATTTTTCACCCGTTAAAAAAGGTGACGGCAGGCTCGGTGGTATATCGGCTCATTCGGGAAAATATAGGCGTTATTAGCGCCCACACCAATTTGGATATTGCCGCTGGCGGCGTAAATGACTGCCTGGCCCAAAGGCTGAGCCTGCAAAATGTTTGCGGCCTCAGCCCGGTTTCTGCTGCGCCCTTTTGCAAGGTGGTAACCTTTGTTCCAACGGCTTATGGGGAGCAGGTGTACAAAGCTATGGCAGATGCTGGCGCCGGTGCCGTTGGCGCTTACGCCGGCTGTGCCTACTTTGCCCAAGGCGTGGGGGCCTTTCTCCCCTTGGCAGGTTCCAGCCCCTTTATTGGGGAGCAGGGCAAAACGGAACAGGTGGAGGAAGTAAAAATAGAAATGGTTTGCCCAGGGAAAAAGGTGGACCAGGTGGTAGCAGCTATTCAGGCGGCCCACCCCTATGAAACCCCCGCCTATGATGTGTTTGAAAACAGCGCCCTTACCCAGCGGGAATTTTTAGGCCGGGTAGGAGATTTGCTCCAGCCCCTCTCCCCCAAGGAACTGGCCCTTTTGGTAAAAAAAGCCTTAGGCGGTATGGTGAAGTTTGTAGCGGGCAGCAGCCCTATCCAAAGGGTGGCTGTCTGCGGGGGCAGCGGCGCTTCAGAGCTAAAGGCGGCAGTGGCCCAGGGCGCCCAGGCGCTGGTAACCGGGGATGTAAAGCACGATGTTTTTGTGCAGGCCCAGCTTTTGGGGCTTACCCTGCTGGACGCGGGGCACTTCCACACAGAAGATATTGTGCTGGAACCCCTTTGCCAAAGCCTTGGGGAGGCCTTTCCCCAGGTGGAATTTACTGTGTTCCACCCCGCTGCCATCCAAAGTATATAGCTGTTTTAGGTTTACATAGGGTAAATCGGTGGATATAATGGGAGGAACATACAGTATGGATGGAAAAATCCTTGGTTTTATTGTTTGGGCAATCTTTGGGGGGATTATGGTTGGGTTGGGAATCCGCGCCTTTTTTGCAAAGGAGGCCATTGGGTTTTGGGCAAATGTAAAACCCTTCCCGGTAAATGACGTAAAGGGGTATAACCGCGCAACCGGTAAACTGTTTATCCTATATGGCGTAATTTTTACGGTATTGGGAACCCCACTTTTGGGGCAAAATACCCCATATATTTTATTTTCCATACTGGGGATAGTGGCAGAAACCATAGCAGTAATGGCAATTTACAATTTACTTATTACTAAAAAGTATAAAAAATAGTTGAGTGAAACGAAACTATTTTTTTGTGCACGAGGCAGGGAGGGCGAACAGCCCGTATCCGCCTGCACATCAGCTTTTTATTGTGGAACAATAAAAAATAAATAAGAATTTGGGAAGAAGAAAAATGGACAGAGACTATATTGTTTTGGATTTAAAATATTTAAGAAAAGATGAGGAAGAGCACCTTCACCCGGTTGTTCTTTTGGGAGAAAACGATGTGGTTTTGGTTGACTGCGGCTACCCCGGTTCCTTGGAGCAGTTGGAAGCCCAGCTGAACCACTATAATATTAACCCGCAAAGCATAACCAAGCTGCTGCTGACCCACCAGGACTATGACCATATGGGCGCAGCAGCGGAAATAAAGGAGAAATACCCCGCAATTAAAATTGTTGCCTCCCGTGAGGAAGAACCATATATTTCCGGCAAGCTGAAAAACCTCCGGCTCCAGCAGGTAGAAGAACTTCAGGCCCAGCTTCCGGAAGAAGAAAAGGAATGGGGGCGGCAGTTTTACGAACAGCTTAGAAAGGTAAGGCCCGTTGAGGTGGACGAGATTGTTTCCCCTGGCGACGAGTTTGAGTGGGGCAACGGCTGCCGGATTATTGATACACCAGGGCATACACCAGGGCACATATCCATCCATGGGGTATGCAGTAGTTATATGATTACCGGGGATGCCGCCGTAGTTGAACAGAATATGCTTACCCTTGCCAATCCGGAATACTGCCTTGATATTGACAAGGCGTTGGACTCACTGGAAAAGATTTTCCGGTGGCGGTGCAATGAGTATATCTGCTACCACAGCGGCATTTTATGCCGCTTAGGCGGATACTCTGCAATGGATAGCGGATGGTAGGGGCGCGAAACACTTGTGCAAAACGCAACTTTGCAAGCGCCCCTTGTAAGTTTTAGGCTTTGCCCAAAACTTACAAAAATACTTTGTGGTAGAGAGGATCTGCCTGCACATCAATGTAAAAAACACTCCAAAACACCCCAAAATACAAGAAACAGAGGTGAACAACCGTGGCTTTAGACGGCTCTTTTTTAAGGCAGATTGCCCATGAACTAAAAGGGCAAATTTTAGACGCCAAGGTGGATAAAATACACCAGGTTTCCCGGGAGGAACTGGTGATTATTCTCCGCCAGCGCAGCGGAAGCTGTAAGCTGTACCTTTCCGCCGGGGCGGACAGCCCTCGTATTCATTTAACCCAAACCTCCTTTGAAAACCCCAAAACACCCCCCATGTTTTGTATGCTGCTGCGCAAGCATTTAAGCGGCGCCAGGGTGGTTGCCCTGCGGCAGGTGGGGTTGGACCGTATTTTGCAGCTGGTGTTTGAAACCAGGAACGAAATGGGAGACTTGGTGCAGCTTACCGGGTCTATGGAAATTATGGGCCGCCACAGCAACTTTATCCTCATTGACCAGGATGGCCGTGTTATTGACGCCTTAAAACGGGTGGACGATACCATGTCCTCTGTGCGCCCGGTACTGCCGGGGATGCGCTATACCCTGCCCCCCGCCCAGGATAAGCTGCTGCTTACGGAGGCTGCGCCGGAGGAGATGGCCCAGCGCATTGCCGGGGGGCGGGACGTTCCCCTTTCTAAGGCTATTTTGGCGGAGGTACAGGGGGTTTCCCCCATTGTATGCCGGGAAATTGCCAACTACGTTTTTGCCGGGGACGACAGAGTGGTTTCCGCAATGGATCAAAACCATAGGGATAAGCTGTGCTTTATGATGGGCCGGGTGCAGGCTATGGCCCGGGATTTTGCCGGAACCCCCACCGATGTTGTGGATTCCAAGGGCAAGCCTATGGATTTTTCCTTCCTGCCCATTCGCCAGTATGGGAATATGGCGGTAACCCATACTTACGAAACCTACAGCCAGCTGCTGGACAGCTTTTATACCCAGCGGGACAATGTGCAGCGTATGCGCCACCGCAGCAGCGACCTGCTGAAAACCCTGGCCAATACCTCCGACCGTATTGCCAGGAAAATTAGCCTGCAAAAAAAGGAACTGGAGGGCTGTGCCCAGCGGGAAACATGGCGCATTTACGGCGATATTTTAAACGCTAATCTGTACAGCCTGCAAAAGGGCAACCGTCAAGCTGTGCTGCCTAATTTTTATGAGGAAGGTATGCCCCTGGTGACCATTCCTTTGGATGTGCGAAAAACCCCGTCCCAAAACGCCCAAAAGTACTATGCCGAATACCGCAAGGCCGATACGGCGGAAAAGAAGCTGAGAGAGCTTATAGAGCAGGGGGAGGCGGAATACGCCTATATTGACACCGTGTTCGATTCCCTTACCCGGGCCACCACCATTACAGAGCTGGGGGCTATCCGCACGGAGTTGGAGGAGCAGGGTTATGTGCGCCGCCAAAGCAAAAAGGGCATGAAGCCCCAAAAGCTGGAGCCGAAAAAGTATGTTTCCGACGATGGTTTTACTATTTTAATTGGCCGCAACAACACCCAAAACGACCAGCTCACCTTAAAGGAAAGCAAGGGCCGGGATATTTGGCTGCACACAAAAAATATACCCGGTTCCCACACCATTGTGGTGTGCGACGGAAAGCCGGTGCCGGATTCTACCTTAAGCCAGGCGGCTATTTTGGCGGCCACCAACAGCCGCGCGGCGGATTCCGCCCAAGTGCCGGTGGATTATACGGAGATACGCAACGTAAAAAAACCCCGGGGAGCAAAGCCGGGTAAGGTAATTTACGTCAATTACCAAACAGCCTATGTTACGCCGGATTTTGAGCTGGAAAAACGCCTTGCGGCCAAGTAAAACCTTCGCTAAAGGGGTAGTTGACATTCCCTTTAAAAAGTGTATAATGGTTACAAACCATTTTAAAAGCTTTGACGGAGACAGTAGCTGCCTAAAAGTAGCTTAGAGAGAAAAGGCCGTGGCTGAAAGCCTTTTTCTGCTTTACCCAGTGAAAACCACTCCCGAGCTGCAGCAGTAAATGCGCTGCCGTACTTCTGCGTTAAAGAATAAGGTTTAGTAGAACCTGAGTGAAAAATCAAGGTGGAACCGTGCTTTACAGCAGCATTATTTGTTGAATTAAAAGCACCCTTGGGACAAAACGTATCCGTGCGTTTTACCAAGGGTGCTTTTTGTCGTAAAAACAGGGCGGGGCCGGCCTTTTGCCGCAGCCGCGCCAGTCACATTCAATAATAAAAAAGGAGAAAACGCTATGAAAATTACTTTGAAAAACGGCGAAGTAAAAGAATTCAGCCAGCCACTGTCTGTTTTGGAAATTGCCAGCAGCATCAGCGAAGGGCTTGCCCGCAATGCCTGCGCTGGCCTGGTAAACGGCCAGGAGGTAGACCTGCGCACCGTTGTTAGCGAGGATTGCCAGCTTGCCGTCCTTACCTTTGAAGATGAAAGCGGCCGCGGGGCGTTCCGCCACACCGCCGCCCACATTTTGGCCCAGGCCGTAAAACGCCTTTACCCCCAAACAAAGCTGGCCATTGGCCCCTCCATTGCCGACGGCTTTTATTACGATTTTGATTTTGCTTCCCCCATTACCGTGGAGGACCTGCCTACCATTGAGGCGGAGATGAAAAAAATCGTAAAAGAAAACCTGGACATAACCCGCTTTACCCTTTCCCGCCCCGAGGCCCTTGCCCTGATGAACGAAAAAGGCGAAAGCTACAAAGTGGAACTGATTGAAGCCCTGCCCGAAGGGGAAGAAATCAGCTTTTACCAACAGGGTGACTATGTGGACCTGTGCGCCGGCCCCCACCTGATGAGCACAAAACCGGTAAAAGCCTTTAAACTTACTTCCCTTGCCGGCGCTTACTGGCACGGGGACGAAAAAAACAAAATGCTCACCCGCATTTACGGCACTGCCTTTACAAAGGCTGCCGATTTGGAAGACTACCTGTTTAAAATTGAGGAGGCTAAAAAGCGCGACCACCGCAAGCTGGGCCGGGAACTAGGCCTGTTTACCATTATGGAGGAAGGCCCTGGCTTCCCCTTCTTCCTGCCCAAGGGCATGGTGCTGCGCAATACCTTAATTGATTATTGGCGCCAGGTACACGACCGCTACGGCTATGTGGAAATTTCCACCCCTATGATGCTGAACCGCCAGCTTTGGGAGCGTTCCGGCCACTGGAACCACTACAAGGAAAATATGTACACCACCGTTATTGATGATACGGACTTTGCCATTAAGCCAATGAACTGCCCCGGCGGTATGCTGGTGTATAAAGCGGAGCCGCGTTCTTACCGTGACCTGCCAATGCGGGTTGGCGAACTGGGCCTGGTACACCGTCACGAGCTTTCCGGCGCCCTCCACGGCCTGTTCCGGGTGCGCTGCTTTACCCAGGATGATGCCCACATCTTTATGACATGGGACCAAATGAAGGACGAAATTAAAAACGTGGTTCGCCTGTTTGACGAAGTTTACTCCACCTTTGGCCTTTCCTACAAAATTGAAGTTTCCACCATGCCGGAAAGCCATATGGGCGATGAAAAGGATTGGGACTTTGCTACAGAAACCCTGAAAACCGCTGTCAGCGAAATGGGCAAGGACTATGTGATTAACGAAGGCGACGGCGCCTTCTACGGGCCTAAGCTGGACTTCCACCTAGCCGATTCCCTGGGCCGTACCTGGCAGTGCGGCACCATCCAGCTGGATATGCAGCTGCCAGAACGGTTTGAACTGGAGTATACCGGCGCAGACGGCGAAAAACACCGCCCCGTTATGATTCACCGTGTTGTTTTGGGCTCCATTGAACGGTTTATCGGCGTGATTACCGAGCACTACGCCGGCAAGTTCCCCACATGGCTTGCCCCCATGCAGGTAAAGCTGCTGCCTATTTCCGATAAGTTCCTCCCCTATGCCGAGGATGTGTACCGCCATCTGAAGGCTGCTGGCGTCCGCTGCGAAATTGACCGCCGCGCGGAAAAGATTGGTTACAAAATCCGGGAGGCCCAGCTGGAAAAAGTGCCTTATATGCTGATTTTAGGCGCCCAGGAGGAGGAAAACCACTCTGTTTCCGTCCGCCCAAGGGACCAGGCAGAAAACAAAACCCTCTCCGCCGAGGAATTTATTTCTCAAATTACAAAAGAAATTGCGGATAAAAAATAGTTGAGCGAAGCGAAACTATTTTTTGTGTATAAGGCGGGAAGGGCGAA
>CAJTSZ010000006.1 GCA_910578755.1 uncultured Oscillospiraceae bacterium
CCCCATTAGCAGAGGCTTGGAGGCAGCCAATGCCTCCTAAAAAATAGGGCCCTATAAAAATCACAAGTTTGCAGGCAAACTTGTAGCTTTTGTACCCTAACGGTTAGGGCTCCTACAATATTAAAATATAATAACAACCTTATCGTTATTATAGCACATATTTTGCCTTTGGAACACATCCTTGGCGGTTTTCCTTATCCATCCGCCCCCTTTTCCTTAAAAGGGGGTTCCCTTATCAATAGCTGCACCTGGGCGGCGGTTTGCTTTAGCTTCTCCAACACATTTTCCCCCTGGGGTGGCGGCAAATATACCACTTCTATACGGGGGCCGCCGTGGTTTAGTTCGTCCAAAAGGACAACGGGTTCCTGCTTTTCTCCCATGTTTCTCTCCTCCTTTTCCCGTTATACCCACTTTTATGAAGTTTTTTGGTTGTCCTATGTATAAAACAATAGAAAACGGTTTCTTTTTTGCCGCGTAAAAGACATAAACTGGATAATAGGAAGGAGGAATTGCTGTGTATGTTGCTATGTATTTAAGGAAATCCCGGGCGGAGGAGCTTTCCGACAGCTTGGAGGAAACCCTTCAAAAGCACCGCCGCCGCCTGGAGGCCCTGGCCCAGGAGCTGGAGCTTACAGTTGCCCAGGTATATGAGGAGGTGGTAAGTGGGGAAAGCCTTTGTACCCGCTTACAAATGCTCCAGCTCCTTGCCCATGTGGAGGAGGGGCGGTATGGTGCTGTACTTTGTATGGATATTGACCGTTTGGGCCGCGGCGGCATGGCTGACCAAGGCATTATTTTTGAAACCCTGAAAAAAGCTGGCACCAAAATTATTACCCCACGGAAAACCTACGATTTAAACAACGAACTGGATGAAGAATACACCGAATTTGAAGCCTTTATTGCCCGGCGGGAGCTAAAGCTGATCAAACGGCGGATGCAGCGGGGTGTAAAGGCCTCCCTGGAAAATGGCGGCTACCTTTCCAACCCGCCCTACGGCTACTGCCGGGCCATGAGCCGCAAAACCCCCACCCTGGCTGTTGTGGAGGAGGAGGCCGCCTTTGTACGCATGATGTTTGATTTATATGTGAACCAAAACTGTGGCTGCCAGGTAATTGCCCAAACGGTTACCGCCTTAGGGGCTGTTCCGCGGCGGGGCAGCAGTTTTTCCCGGGCTACGGTACGCAAAATTTTACACAACCCGGTGTACATTGGGCAAACCGTTTGGAACCAAAACACCTACAGCAAGGAAGGGGGGCGCCGGATTGTTTCCGCCAACACGCCGGAACAATGGCAAATAACCCCAGGGCTGCACCCCCCCATTATTTCAAAGGAACTGTTTGAAGCAGCCCAAAAGGTGGGGGAACAGCGGAAAAAAGCACCCTGCCGCAGCAAACAGGTGCAAAACCCTTTGGCTGGGCTTATCACCTGTGAAAGGTGCGGCTTTGCTATGCAGCGCCGCCCCCTGCCCCAGGGGGAGCATTTACTTTGCCCTACCAAGGGCTGCTGCCGTTCCACCCGGTTGGACAGGGTGGAAACTGCCCTGTTAAAGGCGGTATATCCCTTGTTTTCTTCCCTGCTGGTAACTCCGGCCAACTGTGCCCCCTTGGAGGAGGAAAACCGGCTTGTACAGCTGCGCTGCCAGTTGGACATGGCCCAAAAGGAGGAACGCCGCCTGCTTCAACAGGAAAACCGGCTGTGCGACCTGCTGGAGCAGGGGGTTTACACATCGGAGGGTTTTAACCGCCGGCGCGGTCTGCTGCGGGAACAACGGCAGGCGCTGATGACTCAAAAGGAGGAAATTTCCCAGGAGCTTGTCTATTTAACGGAGAAAAAAAAGAACCCAGAGCCTCCCCAAACTGTCTGGCAAATTTACTGCGCCGCCCCGCCGGAGGGGAAAAACCGCCTGCTGAAAACGGTGATTTCCCACGGGCGCTATTTTAAGGAGGCCGGCTGGCAGCCCAATCAGTTCCGCCTGGTACTGTTTCTTTACCGGCTGCCGGAGGGAAACAGCCCTTCCCCTATGGAAAACAGCCGTATTCCTTTGGAAAACGGGGACTGATACATTGTTTCTTGCTGTTCGGAACAAGAATCATAAATGCGCTGTGCGTTGATGCAGACTGCCTCTTTAAAACAGTTGAATTCCGGCTGGGCTTGGTTATTTGTTTTAGAATCTGCCATAATATCCTCCGTTCTGCCTATAAAGGCACATAATGTACCTTATGTACACTTTCCCGTGAAAGGTTTTCCAGGTACTCAATACCATTTTATGAGGGTTCTTTAAATTTGTGACCAATTATTTTACAAGGCCCCAGTAAGTGTGGTATAATAACGACCAAGTCGTTATTATACCACACTTACTGGGGCTTACGCAGCCCGAACCTGCGCCCTTTTGGGGCTTTCAGCCCCAAGCCCAGCCTATTCCCTGTGGGCCTCCCCAGCCCCAAAACTTATTGAAATGCAGAAGGTATCGCAAGTTCGCCAAGCGAACTTGCAGCCCCACGCTGTGGGGCTTGCTTCCCTCTGTACTATGTCATAAGCACTGGCCTCTCACCATTAGAGCCCCAAAATTCAGTAACGCCCTGCCTGCGCAGGGCTGCTAAGCGGGCAGTCTGCCCCCTCCTTTGGGCAGACCAACCGTTGTGCAGAGGAGTGTTCTTTGTAACATGGCCATCCACGAATGTGGGGCCATTTATAATGAAACACTCCTCAAACACCGGTTGCCGCCGCTTATTGAGTGACACTGTTAAACAACGGGTACCCGTAGGGCGGAGCCCTCGGCGACTTTCTTTTCCATATTTCTTTCTTCGCAGAAAGAAATATGGCCCAAGGTGCGGGGCCGGGGAGGCCCCGTTGGCAGAAAGTTTGGAAGTGGCTGCACACTTCCAAAAGAAATATGGCCGGGGTTGGGGGGCGTGCCCTGTATAAGGGTCAGAGGGCCCCTAAAGAAACACAAGTTTTACAAGTTTGGCCTTGCGTAAGCCTGCCAGCATAGGTTTGGAGGCAGCCCATGCTCTAAAAAGAAAAGGGGCCATCAGACTGCACCCAACTTGTTATGTTGTAGCAAAGGTTTCCCTTTGCTGTAACCTTGAGTCTTGGGGCTGAAAGCCCCAACAAAAAATATCAGAAAACAGGTGACAAATTTATGGTAGAATTGTTGGAACGAACCTTTATTAAAAATAAGGAGGACGTGGAAAACCCTCAGGTGCGGGAACGCTACGGCATGCTCAGCAGCGCTGTGGGCGTTTGCTGCAATATTGTCCTTTTTGGGGTAAAATTTTTGCTGGGCACTTTGACAAACAGTATTGCCATTTCCGCCGATGCCTTTAACAACCTTTCCGACGTTGGTTCCAGCTTAGTTACTTTTGTGGGGTTTAAAATGGCCTCCAAACCGGCGGATAACGACCACCCCTTCGGCCACGGGCGAATTGAATATTTAAGCGGCCTGGTTATTTCCTTTTTAATTTTAATGGTTGGCGTGGAGATTGGGAAAAACTCCATAGCCAAAATTTTTTACCCGGAAACGGTGGAATTCAGCATAGCTGCCATTGTGGGCCTGGCCGCCTCCATTGGTGTAAAGCTGTGGATGGCCTATTTTAACCGAAAGTTAGGGCGTAAAATTGGTTCTGCCGCCATGGAAGCCACCGCTGTGGACAGCATTTCTGACGCGGTTTCCACCACGGTAACTTTAATTTCTGTTGCTGCCGCCGCTTTTACCACCCTGCCCATTGACGGCATTATGGGCACTGTGGTTTCTGCAATGATTTTAATGGCAGGTTACAGCGCCGCCAAGGATACCCTAAGCCCCCTGCTGGGGCAAAAGCCCGACGAAGAACTGGTAAAAGCCATTGAAAAGCACCTGATGGCCTACGACGGTATTTTGGGCATCCATGACCTGATTGTTCATGATTACGGCCCCAGCCGGCGCTTTGCCTCTGTCCATGCAGAAGTACCCGTCACCCAAAATGTCATGCTTTCCCACGATATTATTGATACAGCGGAACGGGAGATTGGCAAAAGATTAAACCTGGAACTGGTGATTCACATGGACCCCATCGAAACCGACAACCAGGTTACCAACGAAATGCGCCGGCTGGTGCTGGAAAAGGTGCGGGAAATTGACCCCTGCTTTGCTATCCACGATTTCCGCATGGTACACGGAGGAGAACTGACCAACCTTATTTTTGATATTACGGTGCCTGTGGAAACAAAAACCCCCGACGGGCAAATTCAGCAGGCCATTGAAGAAAAAATGAAGGCCATCAATCCCAATTACTATACAGTTACCCTGATTGACAGGGTTTACTATTGATTCAGCTAAAAAAAACAGAAACGGCGGTAAAAAGTATGAGCAATTTAGAACAGGCTTATTTGGAAGTGAAACAGCAGATTTTAGAAAAAGAATTTGAAAAAATGAACCCCATGCAGCGCCAGGCCGTATTTCAAACAGAGGGGCCTGTGCTCATTTTGGCCGGGGCCGGCAGCGGAAAAACCACCGTGGTGGTAAACCGCATTGCCAACATGATACAGTATGGCAGCGCCTACCATTCTGCCTATGTCCCTCCCTTTATTACAAAGGAAGATGTGGAATTTCTCCGCCAATATACTCAGGGCGTTCACAGCGACCTGCCAAAGGTACGGGAGCTCATTGCCAACCGTCCTGTAAAGCCATGGAACATTTTAGCCATCACCTTCACCAACAAGGCCGCCGGTGAATTAAAGGAGCGTTTGGAACGCATTTTGGGGGAGGACGCACTGGATATTCAGGCCTCCACCTTCCATTCCGCCTGCGTGCGTATTCTCCGCCGGGAAATTGAGGCCCTGGGTTACAGCAGAAATTTTACTATTTATGATACAGACGACAGCCTGCGGGTAATTAAAGAGGGCCTGAAGGCCCTGCAGGTAAATGAAAAAAACATTACCCCCAAATCTGTGCTGGGGCTCATCAGCAGCGCGAAGGACCGGTTTGAGGAACCAAAGCAGCTGCTGCAAAACGCCCAAGGGGATTACCGACTGGAAATTACTGCCAAGGTGTACGACTACTACCAAAAGCGGCTGAAGGATTCCAACGCTGTGGATTTTGACGATATTATTGTTTTAACCGTTAAGCTGTTTCAGCAGTTCCCCGATGTTTTGGACCACTACCAAAACCGCTTTAAATACATTATGGTGGACGAATACCAGGACACCAACAACAGCCAGTTCCTTTTGGTAAGCCTGCTGGCCCAAAGGAACAGCAACATCTGCGTGGTTGGCGACGATGACCAAAGTATTTACAAGTTCCGCGGCGCCACCATTGAAAATATTTTAAACTTTGAAAACCAGTACCCCAACACCAAGGTTATCCGGTTAGAGCAAAACTACCGCTGTACCCAAAAAATCCTGGATGCTGCCAACGCGGTCATTGCCAACAACACCCAGCGCAAAGGCAAAACCCTTTGGACCAAAAACGGGGAGGGCGCCGCCATTGAGGTACACCGCGCCCTGGACGAACAGGGGGAGGCCCGCTTTATTGCCGATTCCATTTTGGACAATGTAAAAAACGGCGCCAAGTTCAGCGACCACGCCATTTTATACCGCATGAACGCCCAATCCAACACCATTGAAAACGCCTTGGTGCGCTCCGGCATTACATACCGCATAATTGGCGGCCTGCGCTTTTATGAGCGTAAGGAAATCAAGGACGTCCTTTCTTACTTAAGCGTCATTAATAACCCCAACGATGCTATCCGCCTGAAACGCATTATTAACGAGCCTAAACGGGGCCTGGGGGACGCCACAGTGGAAAAGGCCCAGGAAATTGGGGAAACCTTGGGGCTCAGCCTGTTCCAGGTAATGGCCCAGGCGGAAGAATACCAGCCCCTGGCCCGCAAAGCAAAACCCCTGGAGGAATTTACCCAGATGATTGACCGCCTGGCCCAGCAGGCGGATAGCGGCACCTTGGAGGAACTGTTTGACGCCTTAATGGAGGAAACCGGCTACCGCATTTACCTGCGCTCCTTAGGGGAGGAAGGCATTGCCCGCCTGGAAAACGTGGAGGAGCTGAAGTCCAACTTAATGAAGTATGACGCCGAGGCGGAGGAGCCCTCCCTGGCGGGCTTTTTGGAGGAGGTCACCCTTTACACAGACCTGGACAATTACGACCCCAACGCCGACAATGTGGTTATGATGACCATGCACTCCGCCAAGGGCCTGGAATTTGAAAATGTATTCTTCTGCGGCGCGGAGGAGGGCATTTTCCCAGGGATACAGGCCATGTACAACCCGGAACAAATTGAAGAGGAACGGCGGCTGGCCTATGTGTGCATTACCCGGGCCAAAAAACAGCTGTACATTTCCACCGCTGCCCAGCGGATGATTTTTGGGCAGACAGTACGCAACCGCCCCTCCCGCTTTGTTCGGGAAATCCCCCAGGAGCTTTGCCATTTGGAGGACAAAACCCTGCGCAAAAAAGTGGTGCAAATAGAACCGGCCCCAGCCCAAAACCGCTTTAAAAACCGCGCCAGCAACAACATTGGCGTGGGGGCGGCCTCCCCTGCTCCGGCAGCCGGCGCCTGCAACCTTTCTGTGGGCCAGCGGGTAAAGCACCGCACCTTTGGGGAGGGCATGGTGGCCAACATTACCCCCATGGGCGGGGACAGCCTGCTGGAAATTATTTTTGACCAAGTTGGCACCAAGAAAATTATGTACAAGTTTGCCAAGCTGGAAAAACTGAGCTAATTTTGGGATAGAAACCATTGGAAGGAGGAAACGCTATGTTTCAAAAAGACAGGCTGGTTCTTTTGGAGCCAAATGAATCCAACCAGCGCCAAGTAATGGAGTACCGGCAGGAATTTTTAGATGACGGCAGCAACCTGGACGGCACCGGCGGCCTGGGGGGAGCTCAGGACTATAGCCAGTGGCTGGAAAATATCCGCGCTTGCAGCCAAAAGGAAACCTGCCCGCCCGGCCTGGTAACGGCCACCCAATATTTGGCTGTGCGCAAAGAGGATGGCTGTGTTGTAGGAATGGTCAATTTCCGCCACACCTTAAACCAAGAGCTGTTGGCCCACGGCGGGCATATTGGATACAGTATTCGCCCCAGCCAACGCCAAAAGGGTTACGCCAAAGAAGCCCTGGCCCTTGCTTTGGAGGAATGCCGCCAACACGGCCTGGAAAAGGTTTTGGTTACCTGCAATAAAACAAACCTTGCTTCTGCAAAAACCATTTTGGCAAACGGCGGCCTGTTGGAAAACGAACTGCCCCATGGGGAACACATAACACAGCGCTACTGGGTTACCCTATAATTCCCCCACCCTGCCGCCAAGGGGTTTCCTTTTCTGTTTTGCCCCGCCGCTGTGGAAAAAATTAAGTTTTAAATCCTCCCGTTCTTTTTTGCAAAATAGTTGATTTTTTTTTATAATGTGATAGAATAGGCTTATCAATTATATGGAGGTGTTCTTTATGGCATACAAAATTAAAGCAGACTGCATCAGCTGTGGTGCTTGCGAAGCTGAATGCCCAGTTGGCGCTATTTCCGCTGGTGCTGACAAATACGAAATCGACCCTGCAAAATGCATCGACTGCGGTGCTTGCGCTGGTGTTTGCCCAGTTGGCGCTCCAGAAGCTGAATAATTTCGTACTTTAAAATAACCGACGGCCAGCAGGCTATCGGTTATTTTTTAAGAGCCCCGCCCTACGGGAAAACCGTAGGGCGGGGCTCTTAAAAAATTCTGTTAATATAATTATTTTTCCTTGTCCCCACCCCCAAAACTTACAGCGGCACACCGCTGTAAGTTTTGGGCCTATTTCTTTTGAAAGTGTTTGGCCACTTCCAAAAGAAATATAGCCTGGGGCTTGGAGGAGGATCGCCCCAAAGGGGCCCCGGCCGGGTAGGCCACAAGGTTTGGAGCTGAAAGCCCCAAAAAACTACAAAAAAAACACGAAAAACTTCGCAAAACCTCCGCAAAAAGGCCGGTTTTGGGCGTACATGGCCAGGAAATTCTTCCAAAATTTTATAAAAACACAAATTTCCTCATAAAAATTAGGTGGGCTGCGGCCCCATAGGCCTATAAAAATTTTCGCCAGTTTTGCCCTGGGCAAACCGGGCAAGCAACTTTGGTGAAACCAAATTTATAAAAACTAAAAGGACCGTAAAAACGGTCCTTTTAGTTTGATTTATTATTTTAGGAGTAGTTTATTATTTTGTGGAGAAAATAGTAAAATACGTTGTGTCCCGCAGGGATTTGGCTTATTTTTCCGGGATAATTTCCAGCCAGTAGCCGTCTGGGTCACTGATAAAATAAATCCCCATAGCCTTATTCTCATAGCAGATGCACCCCATTTGTTTGTGGTGCTCGTGGGCTTTTTCAAAATCATCTGTAGTAAAAGCAAGATGAATTTCATTGTCCCCCAAATCGTAAGCGTCGTTTTTTTCCCGCAGCCATGTGAGCTCCAGCTGGTGTTTGGAAGTACCGTCCGAAAGGTAAACTAAAATAAAGCTTCCGTCCTGAGATTCTTTTCTTTCTGCTTCCTTAAGGCCCAAGGCTTCCTCATAAAAGGCTAAGCTTTCCTGCAAATTTAAAACATTAATATTGTTGTGGGCAAATTTAAAGTTCATATAGTTATCCTTTCTAAAACAAAGGCTGTTTTTTCTTTAATTTTATTATATGAAACTTTTACCCAAAAGTCCTCCTTTTATAATGAAGGTTTCATTACAAATTGGTTACTTTATTCCCCATATTGTCACTTTTGTTTTCAATTTAGCGTTTATTTTATTACATGCGCGAAACAGCCCGTGGGCCTTTAGCTGATGTAATCCTCTATGCGCTTCAGCAGTTCCCCGTAATCCTTCACCGGAACCCCCTGCTGCAGCTGGCCCCTGTCATATTCCGGCAAAGTAGAAACATAAACGTCAAATACGGTTTGGGGCGCTTCTTCCTCATGAAAGAACACAGCCAGGCGCCCCTCGTACTCTTTAAGCAAATACTCAAATTCCCGTTGGGCTTTCGGCGCTTGTTCCACTTTTTTTTCTATGGGCTCTGCTTCCGAAGGCGCGCTTTCCCCCGGCTGCATTTTTTGACCAATGGTCAGGGCAAATGTAGTAATAATTACGACCGCCGCAATGGCAATACAGGTAACTAAAAGGTTGATTCTCATATTTTCTCCCCATTTCCTGGCGTATTCAAGGTTTATTTTTGGCAAAAAACGCGGCTTTATGCACATATCTCCCTTTTTTCATAATACGCCTTTTGGCTTCCCAGGTTTCCTAAGTGCCTGTATTGCTTTTTTCATGAAAACATTTCAAATTCTAACTGGCGGCCCGCTTTAAAGTGAATTTTTATTATTTCCCCACAGTTTTAAAAAAATTTAAGACTTTTTTCCTTACTTATGGTATAATAACCGCAGGTCGGTTATTACATTTCAAGTGGCGTTCGCCTCGCCCTAGCTGGCAGAGCCAGCTGCCGCAACCGCACTTGATGGGCGATTATACCATTACGCTTGCGCTTCATGGTATAATAACCGCAAAGCAGTTATTATATTTTAAAATGGCCGGGGCAATATGTTCGCTTTGCTCACTGCCCCATGGCCAATTATACCATTTCACACGTTGTGTTCATGGTATAATAACTGCAAAGCGGTTATTATACGAAATTTCAAACGGCCCTTTTTCTTGCCTTAACTGGGCCAAAAGCCCAACTAAAGCAGCAAATGCCCTCAAGGTTGGGCACTATAATACTGTATATCCCCTTTTACCCAAAAAGATTTCCCTGTACAGCCATAGGTACGGCTTGGCAGGCATATCTTAAAATATTGTGACAAATGCAAACATATTGCATAGGCAAAAACGAAAGGAGGCAGACCTTGATGGGTCTCTGGAAAAAACGCCCACAAGCAAGCTCTCATAACGGCGTAAAGAAAAAGGGAAAAGTTGGCCGCTTTTTCTCTGCCTTTGGGCGCTGTATTGCTATACTTATTTTTATGGGAATTATTGCCGGCTCCACTGCCGCCGCAATGTTCTCGGTTTATGTGTTTAACTCTTTGGAAGGCGAGCCCGACCTCCGCCTGGAGGATATTACCATGAGCAACACCTCCACTGTCTACGCCATTGACAGTGAAACCGGTGAATACCAAAAAATACGCGAACTTCACGGTGACCAAAACCGCCAGGAAATCCAGTACAGCGATATTCCTAAGGACGTTATTAACTGCGTCGTTGCCGCCGAGGACAAACGCTATTGGGAACACAACGGCGTGGACTGGATACGCACCATTGCGTCCACTATCACCTTTATTACCGGCACCGATACCCAGGGCGGCTCCACCATTACGCAGCAGGTAATTAAAAACCTCACCGGCAACGACGCCTTTTCCCCGGAACGTAAGGTAAAGGAAATTTTTGCGGCCATTAAACTGAACAAATATTATTCCAAGGAGCAGGTGCTGGAGGTATACCTAAACTATGTATTTTTCGGCAACAACCTCAACGGTATTCAGGCTGCGGCCAACGGCTACTTTAACAAGGACGTAAGCGAACTGAATATGGCCGAAATTGCAACCATAATTGCTACCACCAAAAACCCTACCAAATTTAACCCCCGTACGGAAAATGGCATGAGGGAAAACAAGATTCGCCGGGAGTATATTTTAAACGAAATGGTGAAAATGGGCACCCTTTCCGCCGAGGACTACGACTATTGGGTGGATTATGATGTAGAAGTAGTGAAAAAGCGCCAGGAAGCTACAGTGCAGCTTTCCGACGGATGGTACATTGACCAGGTAATTGAGGATGTGGTCAACGACCTGATGGAGGAAAAGGGCTATACCCGGGATTATGCTGAAAGCTACATTAAAAACGGCGGCCTTTCCATTTATGCCTGTGTGGATGAAGAAATTCAGGCAAAAATGGAAGCTGTTTACGCCGACAATGCTAATTTCCCCCCTGTAAACAACGAAACCTACCCTGAAACAGCAGCCATTACCATTGCCCCTACCGGGCAAATATTAGGTATTATTGGCGGCAACGAAAAAACCACCGCCCGCGGCTGGAACAACGCCACTATGACAGTGCGCCACCCTGGTTCCTCCATTAAACCAATTTCCGCCTATTTGCAGGCCTTTGAGTCAGACCTGGTTACCTGGTCCTCCCTGTGGGACGATAACCCTATCCCCGACTACTTTGGCCCCAACCAGCCAGGGCCTAAAAACTATGACGCCAGATACCGGGGCGCTGTTACAATTCAGTACGCCATTCAGCAGTCGGTAAATACGGTGCCTGTTAAGCTGATACAAACTGTTACCCCGGAACGCAGCTACAATTTCCTGAAAAACAAATTCCAGTTTGGAAGCCTCAGCGAAAACGATATTTCCCTTTCCCCAATGGCCTTGGGCGGTATGACCTACGGCGTTACCCTGCGGGAGCTCACTGGCGCCTACCAGGTGTTTGTAAGCGAAGGCAAGTATGTAAAGCCTTACACCTATACAAAAGTAACCGACCGTGACGGCAATATTGTTTTGGAACAGAATACCACCCAGGTGCGTATTATTTCTGACCAAACGGCCACTATTTTAAACAAACTGCTGCAAACGGTTATTACCCAGGGTACCGGCGCCGCCGGCAACCTTTACTCCATTGGTATGCCCGCCGGCGGCAAAACCGGTTCTTCCACCGGTACCAAGCTGGTAAACGGCGTAATTACCCCGGTAGATAACGACAACCTTTGGTTTGTAGGCTTTACCCCGTACTATATTACCGGCGTTTGGATGGGTTACGACGACCATTCGGAAATCTATTACTCCAGCTACCCTACGCCAAAGCTTTGGAAAAACATTATGCTCCCCCTGCATGAAGGGCTTTCCCCCAAACAGTTTGCGGAAAACGAGCATGTTGTACAAATGACCTACTGCCTGGAAACCGGTGAAATTGCTACCCCTAACTGTACCGAAACGGCTGTAGGCTGGTACAAGGATACGGTTATCCCCTCCAACTGCACCTACCACTTCAGCGGCTACTATAATGAAGAAGACGAGGATTCCTCCCAAAACCGCATTAACTGGGACGATTGGTTCAACGATGACGACGATTAAAGAAAAAGGCGCCGGTTTTCACCGGTGCCTTTTTCTTTAATTCTTTTAGGAAAGCAGCCCCATCCTGTGCCTTTTTTAGGGCTGGAAAGCTAGAACATCAGCAAACAAGGCCCCTCCATAGCCTATGGGATAAAATGTTCCAAACCTTTAAGCGTGGCCATACCATCAAGGCTAAAACGAACAGGATGGCACCCATCCTTGTGGCCATTCCGCTGTCCCTTTGGATGGGTAGACAATGCGGCCAATCCTTTTTTGGGATTGGCCGCATTCGTTCATTTTTTAAAGCCGTTCTTCTCTCAAAATTGGGGTGGGCAGGAAAGCCCTAAAATATCTTTCCCGCCTTGATTCCCCCTTTCCTTTCTTTGCTAAGAATTAGTTGTGCTATGGCAACTTCCACATTGTTTGGCATAGGGACAACCAATACAGGCCTGCCCTCTTTTTTTAGCTTTACATAAGTAACGAATAATGCCGCCGACCGTACACAATAGGATTGCAACAATAATAAAATTTTCCATAGTTATCTACTCACCGCATAACCTTTCTGCGCTGCGCCGTTTAAGGAATATTCGGCGCTCAGTTTTTTCTCTGTGTTTCTAATCAACACAGCAACTGTAACTGCTAAAGCAGCAGCAACAGCCATACCAGCGAGGGCAGCGCCAATGTTCAAAGTAGCCGGAGCCGTCATTAAAGTACCAATGGTATAAATAAAATACGCTACTGTAAAGCCTACGCCAAGCTGGAGCCCAATACCGCCCAAAACCCATTTTGCGCTTTTCATCTCGGCATTCATGGCGCCAATGGCAGCAAAGCAAGGCGGCGTGTAAAGATTGAACATCAGATATGCCAAAGCCGCTACCTTTGTAATCGCCATAATACCAGCTACTTCTGCGCCTGCACCCTCCAGCAGAGCAAGTTCTTCCGTATCAATCAGATTTTCTAAGCCAACAAAGCAAACCGCAAGTGTACCAACCACATTCTCTTTTGCAACAAAGCCTGTTACTGCTGCCGCCGCAAGCTGCCAGCTAAGGACACCCACAATTGGCACAAGCAAATATGCAAAAGGAGAAGCAATAGAGGCCAGAATAGAAGCGTCTGCTGTTTCAGCTACCCCAAAACTCCAAGTAAAGGTCTGCATAATTTGAACAGCTGTATTACACAGCAGAATAATTGTTGCAGCTTTCACAATGTACGCCCAGCCCCTACTGCACATGGACTTAAAGGCACCCCAAATGGACGGTATCCTATACTCAGGCAATTCGATAATAAAGAAAGATTTTCTTGCCTTATAGCCAGCAATTTTATTTACCAGCAACGCGCCAAGGAAAATCAGAATAATGCCGGAAAGATACATCAGTGTGCTTACCCAGCCTGCGTCCTTAAAGAACGCGCCGGCAAACAAAGAGATAACGGGGATTTTTGCGCCGCAGGGCATAAATGGGGCCAGCATGGCTGTGGCTCTGCGCTCACGCTCGTTGCGAATGGTACGGCTTGCCATTATTCCAGGAACAGCACAGCCTATGGTAATTACAAAGGGAATAACCGACTTGCCGGAAAGACCAACCTTTTTGAAAATTGGGTCAAGTACAACAGCTACACGGGACATATAGCCGCAGTCCTCAAGCAAAGCAATTAGGAAGTACATCACCATTACCAGCGGCAGAAAACCAATAACAGCTACCACACCTCCAATTACACCGTCTACTAAAAGCGCAGACAATAGAGGATTTGCGTTTTCCAGAAGTCCCCCAACCCAGCCTTGAAAACTCTCCAGATAGCCTACCATCCAATCCGCAATAGGGGTTCCTACCCAAACCTGCGAAATTTGGAATACAAAGAACATCACTACAGCAAAAATTGGAATCCCAAGCCACTTGTTGGTAAGAACAGCGTCAATTTTATCACTGAAATTCCTCTCCTTTGTAAAAACCTTGCGGATTTCTACTTCTTTAACGATTTGGTTAACAAACTCAAACCTCTTGCGGTCGGCTGCTTCTACTGCTTGTTTGTTTGTAAGGTTGATATTCTCCTGTATGTACGGTGCAGCTTGCTTTGTTCCCGCGCGGTTAACAGCCGCTTCAATAAGCGCCTTTAAGCCATCAGCGGAAGTAGATACGGTATTAATAACAGGACAGCCCAGCTTTTCAGAGAGTGCTTGCGCATCAATTTTTGTTCCCTTTTTCTCGTTCAAATCACTTTTGTTCAAAGCAACTGCCACAGGAACACCTATCTCCAAAAGCTGTGTCGTAAAAAATAGGCTGCGGCTTAAATTGGTTGCGTCCACAATGTTGATGATAACATCTGGGTTTTCCTTACGCACATAAGAACTGGTAATACTTTCCTCACTGGTGAAAGGGGACATAGAATATGCCCCCGGCAAATCAACGGCAGTCAGCTGCTGCCCGGCTGAATAGGTCTTTTTAATTGGATGTTCTTTCTTATCTACGGTAACTCCCGCCCAGTTACCAACCTTTTCATTCCTTCCGGTAAGCGCGTTATACATCGTTGTCTTGCCGGAGTTTGGGTTACCTGTCAAGGCAATTCTCATAATATTTTCCTCCTTATGCTATCATTAACGGACAAAATTACACAGTAAAGTTAGTAAACGCTAACTTATAATTGAAAAATGAACCGAAGCCTGTTCAAACCTTTTAGATAACAATCGCTTCGGCTAATTGATAGTCAATGTTATATCTTCCGTCCTTAATGGATACTACACATCCACCTTTCAAATGAGAAACAACGGTAATAGCTTCACCACTATAACACCCAAGGGAAAACAAAAAGGCGTCCAGTTCCTCATCTTCCGTTTTAATCTGTTGAATAATGTATTCTTTCCCCTCAACAGCATTTTTCAATGTCATACAAACCTCACCTCATTTCCATGCGCCTTTAATTAGCTGCCGCTAACTACTTAGCTTGAAATAAGTTAGTTCACGCTAACTATTATGCAGTATACCTTCATTTCCTCGATTTGTCAATAGCTCTCTAAAAATTTATCCTGCTTATAAAGTGACTGCTTGTTGTTACTATCCGGCATTTTCGTATTTTCTCTATCCTTAGGAACAAGTTGCCCAATCTGTACAGCGACATATCCTTTGGCAACAAGCGGCAGGTGGTGGATTTAACGATTGACACCGTTGCCGCCACAAGCAACAGCTTGAACATCACACGGAAAATCTAACAAGCAAGGTTGTTACCTTGTGTAGTCTTACGTTATCGGCATAAGCTTTTCTTTCAAACCACTTACCTATCCAGTGGTCTTCTAAAAATAGAAGGCGCCCTCTTTGGAGGGCGCCTTTTATTTTTATGGAAAAGTAATAAAAAGTTAATGTGCAGGCTTATTACTTACCAGTCATAATGCCAATAATTTCTTTATTGGTATCATACATCCCTTCGCTGGCCAGGCGGCCTACATTGCCAATGGTTTCCTCTACATCCACACCAACAATACCGTCACCGGTGCAGAATTTCTGGCCCTGGATAAACATTTCGTAGCCCAAAATACCGCCGTTTACAGAAACCGCTATTTTAGCGGCGCAGGAGGCTTTGGCCCCGTCGCAAATCATACCGGAGGCCACTGCCAGGGCGTTTACTACAGTTTGGGTAATCTCCTCTTGGGAAGCCCCGTGGAGGTAAGCAATGCCAGCCCCAGCCCCTGCCCCGGCGCAAACGGCGCCGCAGTAGGCGGAAAGACGGCCAACGCCTGTTTTTTGGTGAATGGCTGTTAGGTTGGAAACCAGCAGCGCCCGGTACAGCTGTTCCTGTGTAGCGCCCATTTCCTTGGCATAAACAATAACAGGGATAGAGGCTGTCATACCCTGGTTGCCGCTGCCGGAGTTAATAACCACAGGCAGCTCGCAGCCGTCCATTCTTGCGTCGGAACCAGCGGCCGCCATGGCGCAGGCCCGGTTGCGCAGGCTGTCGCCGTTTACCTTCAGCATTACCTTGCCAATGTTTGCGCCGTAATTCCCTGCCATACCCTCCTGGGCAATGGCCCAGTTGTAATCAATTTGGCGCTGAAGCACATCTTTTACATCGTCCAGGTTGGCGGTGGTGGCAAATTCCAAAATGCCCTCCATGCTCATTACAGAACGGTCGGTAAGGTTTTCCTCGCACTCGCTTGCGGTATTGTCCAGCAAAACCTTCCCGTTTTGTTCCAGGTAAACAATGTTGGTGTGGAAATCGGAAATACGCACGGCGGAGGAGCTGCTTTCCCCCTTCAAAGTTACAAGAATATCGAAAACGTGGCCGTCGTCCAAGGCTTCCACATCCACCGGCACTTCCTCAATAAACTTGCTTATCTCCTTCACCTGCTCCGGCCCCACCTTGGAAATAACCTCTAATTCCAGGCTGGGGTCCCCTGCTACAATGCCGGCGGCTGCCGCTACAGCAATGCCTTTCATGTGGCCGGTATTTGGCACAACAACGCTTTTTACATTTTTAATAATGCTGCCGCTTGCCTGTACCCGCACGTGCTTTGCAGGCTGCCCCAACAATTCCTGGGCTTTTGCCGCAGCGTAAGCCAAAGCAATCGGCTCTGTACAGCCCATGGCGGGAATCAGTTCCTCTTTTAAAATTTGAACATAGCTTTCGTACAATTTACGGTCCATTCTTTTTTACCCCTTTTGTCTTATAATAAAATCTTTATCAGCCGCCTGCAATCCCCTTGTTTGCGTGCGGCTCGGCCCCATAGTATGGGGGCTTTGTATACGTTGTATAAGTTAAGTATAATTATAATTCCTACTTTTTTCAACAGCATATCTTAGAATTTTATATTTTCAACGGGTTAACCCAGCCGTTCCACGCCATCCTTTGTTATTCTGGCATAAATTAGGGGCATTGGGGGCTGGGGCTGTCCCCCTATTTCAATGGCTTCCTCCAGCAGTTGGGCCCCCTGCTTCAAAAGATGTTCCCCAGCGGCGTACAGGGTAGCCAAAGGCTGGCCCGCCTCCACCCGGTCCCCTGGCTTTACATGGAGCAGAATCCCCGCGCCGTAATCCACCGGGTCCTCCTTTTTGGCGCGGCCTGCGCCCAGCACCACAGAGGCTATGCCGCACTGCCGTGTTTCCATTTTAGTAATGTAGCCCTGCCGCTGGGCGCACACTGTTTTTTTGCAGGGGGAAAGGGCCAGCAGCTCCGGCTCTGGTCTGCCCCCTTGGGCCTGCACCATGGCTTTAAACTTGGTTAGGGCAGTACCGCTGTAAAGGGCCTGGCTTGCCTGTTCCATACACTGCTCCATGGTGCCCCTTTGGGCCACAAAAAGCATATTGGCCGCCAAAACAAGGCACAGCTGGGTAAAATCCTGGGGGCCCTTGCCCTGCAAGGTTTCTATAGCCTCCCGCACCTCCAGGCTGTTGCCAATGGCGTTGCCCAGGGGCAGGTCCATATCTGTAATTAGGGCCACGGTTTCCCGGCCGGAATGTACGCCAATGGCCACCATTTCCCTTGCTAATGCAATGGCATCCTCCATGGTTTTCATAAAAGCGCCGCTGCCTGTTTTTACATCCAGCACAATGGCGTCCGCCCCAGCCGCCAGCTTTTTGCTCATAATACTGGCGGCAATTAAGGGAATACTTTCCACAGTGCCGGTTACATCCCGCAGGGCATATATTTTTTTATCCGCCGGGGCAAGGTTTCCTGTTTGCCCAATTAAGGCAATACCCTCCTGCTTTACAATTTCTAAAAATTCCTGCGGTTCCAGCACAGTGCGGAAGCCGGGAATCGCCTCCAGCTTATCCACGGTGCCCCCGGTATGGCCCAGCCCCCTGCCGGACATTTTTGCCACTGGCACGCCGCAGGCTGCCGCAATGGGCCCCACCACCAAGGTGGTTTTATCCCCCACGCCGCCGGTGCTGTGCTTATCCACCTTAACCCCGGGAATAGAGGAAAGGTCCGCCGTTTCCCCGGAGGCCGCCATAGCCATGGTGAGCCAAGCCGTTTCCTGGCTGGTCATGCCCTGCAAGCAAATGGCCATAAGGAGGGCCGCCGTTTGGTAATCGGGAATTTCTCCCTTAGTGTACCCATCTATCCAAAAACGGATCTCCTCCTGGCTTAGGGCTTTGCCGTCCCGTTTGTTCACAATAATATCGTACATACGCATTTGCCAATCCCCCTGTCCCTTTTTAGATTCATTTGTTAATATAATAGTACCTTATTCCTGCAAAAAAATCTATGCGCAAAGGGGTTTTCCAAACAACTTACCGTAACATTTTAGGGGTTTTGGTGTTTATATATTAGAAAAAGCAGCAAAACGCCGGGGAAAGGAGAGAGCTATTATGAAAAAGAACCAGCTGGAACAGCTGTACCGGGCCTATTACAACGACGTATACCTTTATGCCCTTTCCCTTTGCAAAAACCACCATGTGGCCCAGGAGATTACCAGCGACACCTTTTTTAAGGCCCTGCTTTCCCTGGAGGAAGCCAACGGGAACATCAAATACTGGCTGATACGGGTGTGCAAGAACCTGACGCTGAATTACTTCCGTTCCCGCCGCCGTTTTGCCGTCAAGCCCTTGGAGGAGCTTCCCCTTGCCACCGGCAGGGACCCTGTTCTGCGCTCCCTGCTGCAAAAGGAGGAGCTTTTAGCCCTGTACCAAGCCATTTACAGCCTGCCGCCCGCCGCCCGGGAATGCTTGACCCTGTTTTACTTTTCCGGGCTTTCCTGCCAGGAAATTGCCCAAACCACCGGTACCACCAACGGGGCGGTGCGAGCCCTGCTGTATCGCACCCGCCAAAAATTAAAAAAGGAAATGGAGGAAACTGTATGACCTTTCGCCAGCTTTTTGAAAAATACAAAAACGGAACGGCCTCCCCGGAGGAAATTGCCCTTGTAGAAGAAGAACTGGAAAAAAACGAGGTGATTAACGCCTACCTTGCCTCCCAGCTGCTGGAGCAGCCATCCTTGTCCCTTCCCCCGGAAAATACCCCCCAGCTGCACCAGGTAAAAAGCAGTGTGCGGCGCAAATTTTGGATGATGACCGCCCTGTGCTGCGCCATTGTCCTTTTGCTGGGCTTTTTGGTGCAGGCGGTTGCGTTACCCCTGTACAACAACCAGTTTTATAACCCTGCCCAAACTTTTAAAAACGGGCCCGATTACACCCTGCCCCTGGATGTTGACCTGCAAATTTTCACCCGCCTCACCTGCCCAGGCTGGACAGCAAACTCCGCCCATGTGCAGCCTCTGGGGCTGGGCAAGTACAATGTCACCTTTAGCCAGTCCAACCCTTATTCCGGTCAGGAAACCCACCACCTACAGGTGACACGGGGGGAGATCCCCTACCCGATAACCGCTATCCCCTTTCACACCGCCCCGGCTGGCGTGTTTTACAACAGGGGCCCTGCAACCACAATTTATGTGGATGAATTTGGTGGCGAAACCACTGTCCAACCGGAGGAAAACCGCCAGTTTTTCCTGGAAGAGGTTGCCCAAATGCCAAAGGGCGCCTACCTTTCCGCCTTTGTTTCCTTTCAAGAGGACTTAAGCCTGGAGCAGCTGATTGCCCTGAAGGAGCAGTACCCCCATTTTCTGTTTGAGTGGGCAGCGGTACGCATTTCCGACGATTGGTACTTTAATGAAATTGGCTTTCCTGTGGAATACGGGGGAATCATTTTAGAGGATATCCCCGATTTAGCGGAATACGGCCCTTTAGATTTAAACAACGCCGCCTGGAAAGAAGCTACCCCCAAAGAACAGGCGGAACTGTTGGAGGGCTTTTTTACCTCCATGCTCTCTTATCTATCCACCCGGGATGAATTTTTACAGGCCTTCTGCAACTTTAATGGCATTAGCGCAGAGTATTACCGCAGGGCTTTGGGGTATGTAGAGGAAAACGGCGTTGCCGTGTATGGGCTGCTCCTCAGCGGCAGGCCGGAGGATATGCTGGCTTTCTGCGAAAACCCACAGGTAAACTCCTTTTGTGTAAACGGCGCCAAGTTTTCCGTGCTGCAATAGCAGTTTTTGGGGGTGTAACCCCCAAAAGTTTGCTGAAAGCAAACTTGCAGCACCGCTGGAAAATTTGGGCCTGCGGAGGCCCACAAAGAAATAGGTCAGGCTTGGAGGCAGCGAATATCTCCAAAAAGCAAAAAAGAACCTGGAATAAACTCCAGGCCCTTTTTTATACTTAAAGTTTATTATTTAAGAAATATCATATCTTTCATAGCAGTTCATCAGCACTTCACAGTCACAGTAGCCTCCCATTTCCTTCATTTCCTTTATTGCGCTTTTTACCTTTTCTTGGGGCAGGTTATTGTTAAGCCACTGCCCTGTATGGCGCAGGGTATGGTTGCAAGGGGTTTTTCCCAACTGTGTTTCCAGGTAATAAAACAACTTTTGCACCTTTGCCTTACTAAGAATATACTTTCTGTTTTGGGCCGTTCTCCATTGCTTTAGCCGCGCCTCCTTCTCTTGTTTTGATAATTCCGCCATTTTGTTCCCCTCTTTGCCAACTTATCCTTTAATTTCATTCCATGTTGTTATAATAATCTGCAATATTCCTTAAAGTTAAACAATAATTTGCTGTTTTTGCTTTTTCCATTGGGCCGCTGCCGGCTGGTGCAGTACAAATTGCCCCGCTTTTGGCAATACCCTTGCCTCTAAGTAAGGCGCTTTAAAGCACTCGCCGTCGGCATTCACCACAAACAAGTCCCCTTCCTGGGCAGGGTAAATGCCAATTCGGCTGGCCCTGTGAACGCTGATAATTCCCTCCAGCCCTGGGGCCACCTTCCCCTGGCTTGTAACATGGCCTCCCTTTTTGTAAAGGGAAAGCACACTGGCTATTTTAAGGCGGGAAATTCGGTTGACAAGAACAAAATCCAACAGCCCATCCTCCAAGCTGCTGTTGGGTGCCGCGCAGTACCCCCCGCCGTAGTAGGCGCCGTTGCACACTGCCGCCAGCAAATACTCCCCCGTTGGCAGGGGGATGCCGTCTATTTCCACGGTAAAGCGCTTGCCCATTTTGCCTAAAAGCTGCTGGGCAATGGAAAGGTTGTAGGCCATTTGCCCACCGCAAAGGGGCAGGCGGCGGAAGGTTGGTATACCATAGGCCACCTGGGCGTCCAGGCCGGTGGAGGCAATGGCTGCGCAAATTCTGCCGTTTACCATCATTAAATCAATAGGGGCTGCCTCTCCCCGCATTGCTTCCCCCAGGTTAATAAACTGTTCTTCCATGCCAAAGTTTCGGATAAAATCATTCCCCGAACCGCAGGGGATGTGGGCCACCTGGACATTGGGAAAAGGGTAAGCCCCGTTAAAAACCTCGTTTAGGGTGCCGTCGCCGCCGCAGGCGTACAACCGTACCTTTTCCCCGCTTTTTCCGTAGCGGGCTGCCAGTTCCACAGCGTGGCCGGGGTAGGCGGTTATTTCTACCAAACATTCCTCCCCAGTATTCTTTGCTGCCTGCTGTATCCGGGGCAAAAGGCCCTGGGTAGGGTCCTGCCTGCCGGAAGTAGGGTTTATAATGAAAACGTGCTTCATAAAGTTACAAGCCCCCTCTGTTTACTCCTCTTTTCCTCTTTTGGATGGGCCTGCCGGACCACCCTACAACAAAAGCCCCAACGGCGAAGAAACTGCTCGCTGTTGGGGCTGCTGTTTTGTATTTTCCTTTTAAAAGCCTTGGGGCTTACAGCTCTGCTTTCAGGAATTCATAGAATGCGCGGTAGGTCATGTAAACGTCTGTTTTGGCAACTACTTCAAAGGGGGCGTGCATTGCCATAACAGGAACGCCAATATCAATAACATCTACGTTCAGCGCAGAGATAAATTTAGCAACAGTGCCGCCGCCGCCCTGGTCCACCTTGCCCAGCTCGCCAGTCTGCCAAATAACATTGGCATTATCCATAACCCTTCTCACATCGCCGGCAAATTTGGCGTAGCAGTCGTTGGTGCCGCCCTTACCGCCGGAACCGGTGTATTTTACAATACATACGCCGTAGTTAAGGAAGGAAGTATTGCGTTTTTCAAACACATCAGGGAAGGTGGGGTCAAAGGCTGCGGAAACGTCTGCAGAAAGGCATTTGGAGTTAGAAAGAACGGTTCTTACCGGCACATTGTACGGTGCTGCCAGGTCGGCAATAAAGTATTCCATAAAGGCAGAATTTAAACCGGTGTTGCTGTCGCTGCCAACTTCTTCTTTATCAGCAAACACAACAACGGAGGTCCAGTCTGGGTCCTTGTTGTAATCCAGCTCTGCCATTAAAGAGGTGTAGGCGCACACCCTGTCGTCGTGGCCATAAGCGCCCAAAAGGCTTCTGTCCAAGCCAACGTCTTTTGCCTTTACTGCTGGTACACAGGTAAGTTCGGCAGAAAGGAAATCCCCTTCCACAACGCCATATTTTTCATTAAGCAGCCTTAAAATATTCAGCTTTACTTTTTGGGAGGCTTTATCGTCCTTAAACACCTGGGAACCAATCACCACATTCATTTCCTCGCCCTTTAAGCCGTCCTTTAATGTGCGCTGGTTTTGGTCCTTTGCCAGGTGGGGCAGCAGGTCGGAAACAATGAATACAGGGTCGTTTTCGTCCTCGCCAATGGTTACATGAACCACGGAACCATCTTTTTTGTACATATCCCCGTGCAGGGCCAAAGGACGGGCAGCCCACTGGTAACGGCGCACGCCGCCATAGTAGTGGGTTTTCAGCAATGCCAGTTCAGATTCTTCATAAAGGGGGCGCTGCTTTAAGTCCAGCCGTGGGGAGTCGATGTGGGAGGCAAGGATTTTAACACCCTGTTCAATGGGGCGTTTGCCCATTGTGCCAAAAATTAAAGCTCTGCCGCGGTTGTTGCTGTAGAATTTTTCACCCGGCATATATTTTTTGCCTGGCTCAAAGGCCTTGTAGCCATGGGCCTCCAGCATTTCAATGGTTACGCGCACTGCTTCGTTTTCAATTTTAGCAGCATCCATAAATTTTTTGTATGGTTCGCAAAAATCGTAAGCTTTTTTCAGTTCTTCATCGGAAAGCTTGTTGGTAGCGTTTTCCGCCTTCAACAACAGTTCTTCCTGCAAAAGCTCGCCTTTGGTTTTGTTTTCCATTTTAAATCCCTCCGATATGTAAATTTTATTATGCTTCGGCCGGCTTTCCAGCCTTTTCATATTATAACAAACCATCCTTTGCCTTTAAAGCAAAGAATTTGGGACAGCTGCAATAAAAACGCTGTTCCGCAGTTATTGTATCACATTTCTTTCTAATTTGCTCTATTCTTTCAGCGTTTTTTTATGAAAATATTGTAAATTGTCATATGTTTCAATATTTTCATTTATTTTTGTATCAATAGATGCAAACTTTCCAGCGGAACACCGCTGGAAAGCAACAAGTTTGCTTTCAGCAAACTTGTTGGGGGCCGGCTCGCCCCTAAAAGGAGTTTGGCCTATCTGGCCCGTTAGTAAATGCGCTGGTAAATACTTTTTGCCTCCAGCACTTTTTCCACATACCAGTTGGTATCGGAGTAGGGAATAACATCCAGGGTTTCCCCGTCGGAGGAGTATGCCTCGTTTTCCAGCCAGGCCCGCACATTGCTCATACCTGCGTGGTAAGCGCACAGGGTAAGGGTATCGCTGCCCATTTCCTCCTGCAAAAGCTTCAGCATATAGGTGCCATATTTTATGGCCACCTCCGGGTCAAAAATTTCCTGGTAGGTGGCGTCGCTTTCGTCCCCCATGCGGTACTGTACCCACTCAAAGGCGTCCTTTGTCATCTGCATAACGCCTCTGGCGTCAGCATGGGAATGGGCGTCGGGCTGGAAGTTGCTTTCTATTTTGGCTACAGCATACACCAGGTTTTTATCTACACCATATTCCCTGCTGTACCGTTCCACATACTCCCGGTACGTGCGGGGGTACATTTCCCGCAGGGCATACCCTGTGGCGGGGCGCAGCAGCAAAATCCCCAAAAGCACAAGAAAAAGCAGGGCCCCTGCCCAAACTGCCAACCGGCGAACCTGCCGCCGCCTTTGCTGTACTTTGTTTGGATTGGCCATTACTGCACCTCCAGTGTTGGTTCTTCCTCTGCTAAAAGCACCTGTAAGCGGGAGTGTAAATTCTGCACCTGCAGGCGCAGCTCCTCTTCGCTTTTATCATTGTGAATAACATGCCAGGAACGGCTGGTATAATATTCCTGGTCGTGCTGGGCCTGAATACGGCTACGGGCCTCCTCTATGGTAAGGTGGTCCCGTGCAATAATGCGCTGGAAGCGCAACTCCTCCGGCGCCACAATGGAAACAATATAGTCGCAGAACCGGTCCGCCCCGCTTTCAAACAGGGTGGGGGCGTCCAGCACAATCACCTTGGCGGCCGCCCCTTTCAGCCGGTTAATTTCCCCCTCTATCCGGCTGATAATGTGGGGAAACATAATGGCGTTAAGCCGCTTCAGCTTCGCTTTGTCTGTAAACACATTCTGCGCCAGCTTTCGGCGGTTCAGCCCGCCCTCTATGTTAATATACTCGCAGCCAAATTCTATAGCAATTTCTGCAATGCAGTCCGACCCTTTTTCCACTACCTGGCGGGCAATTTTGTCCGCATCTATAATAGAATAACCACTTTCCTTTAAATAACGGGACAAGGTGGACTTGCCAGCCCCCGACTGCCCTGTTAGGCCAAGAACCAAATTTTTCATCTCACTCACCAATCTGCCCCTGCTTGTGGGCGACGCTGTTTTGCAGGCCGCCCAAACAAAGGCAAGCCTGCAGCTTACTTTTACCAAAATGGGATATTTTAAATGTAGTTTGGAACCATCGCTTAACAAGGGTAAACCCGCCTGCACCCTGCGGCCTTGCCAGCCCCCATTTATGAACACTGGCAGGTCCTTTGGAGTTTTTTGTGGAGCTGGCAGTTGGCCTTTTGCACCGCTATAGGTTTAGTATGTTGCAAAACTCCAAAAAAGCCGTTACCGGGTGCTTTAACCTTGAAAAACCGTGTTAACCCTTGTCAAACGATGGAATATTTTTATAAGAAAATTAAATTCTGCTTAAACGGAATATGTGAAACACAGTTTAACATATTCCCTAAGAAACATTTTAAATAAAATTTAAAATGTTTCTTTTGCCTCCTGCTCATCAAAGGCGGCGGCCCGGATTAAACGGTTGTACACTGCAAGGCCAATACCGCTTTTTTCCGGGCAGCGGGCGTATACCCTTTGGGCGCCCTGTTGGTCCAGCTCCCGCAGGGCGGCAAACAGCCGGTGGGCCTGGGAACTTTCACTGCCGCTGCTGCCCCAGGAAACATAGGGCACCAAAAGGTTGGGAATATCCTCCTCAAAGCACAGGGCGTACACGCCCGGCCCTTTGCGGCTGTTTACATAAGCAGTATACTGGGCGCTACTGCCCCGCAAAATAGTAATTTTTGCTTTGGGGGAATAGTGCTTATATTTCATCCCCGGGGAGGCAGCCTTGCCATCCCCCTCTAACTGGCCGGTAACCGCCTGGTGGATTTCTACAGGGCCCAGTACCTCCTCCAGCTGTTCCGGGGTAACGGCGCCGGGGCGCAGGAGTATTGGGCGTTCTCCCGCTAAGGAAATCACCGTAGATTCCAACCCTACACTGCACTCCCCGGCGTCCACAATGGCATCCACCCTGCCCCACAGGTCGTGGATGCAGTGCTGGGCCGTGGTTGGGCTTGGGCTCCCGGATAAGTTGGCGGAAGGCGCAGCCACCGGGACGCCCGCCGCCTGAATAATGGCCCTGGCCACCGGATGAGATGGGATTCGGATAGCCACTGTGTCTAATCCGCCGGAGGTTTCCGGCGGGATAATGTCCTTTTTTTTCAAAATGACTGTCAGCGGGCCTGGGGAAAACCTGCGGCACAGGGCATAATACGCCGAAGGAATTTCCCTAGCGTATTGTTCTGCTTGTTCCGGCTGGCAAATATGAATAATCAGCGGGTTATCCTGAGGGCGGCCCTTGGCGGTAAAAATTGCTTCCACAGCTTGGGGATTCAAGGCATTTGCCCCCAGGCCGTATACGGTCTCGGTGGGGATGGCCACCAGCCCGCCCTGGCGCAGCAGGTTTGCCGCGGTTTCAATATTTTTTTTATCTTGCTCTGCATCCCTTACAGAGAGGAGCTTTGTTTCTTTCATAATCATTTTCACCTGCCAGTATATGTCCCTGCTATGGGGCAAGCTCCCCTCATAACCCAAACCTACAGCGGGTACCCGCTATAAGGTATTCTTTCACCAACGCAACCGCCGTTGGAACAGCGGCTGCAAATTTGCCTATGGCAAACTTGTGAAAACTTTCTTGTGGGCCTACCCGGCCCCTTTCCCTAATAAAATCAGAAAACAGGGACAGTGAATCTGTCCCTATTATGCCTCTTCACTGTTGGCCTGCAGCTTTTCTGCCTGGTCAAAGGTATTTAATGCGTCAAACATCTCATCCAAGTCGCCGTTGAGCATATTTTCCAGCTTATACAAGGTAAGGCCAATGCGGTGGTCGGTAACGCGGCTTTGGGGGTAGTTGTAGGTACGAATCCGTTCGGCACGGTCCCCGGCGCCTACCTGCAGCTTTCTTTGGCTGGCAATTTCCGCCTCCTGCTCCCTTTGCAGCTTTTCATAAATGCGGGAACGGAGAATTTTCATTGCCTTATCCTTATTTTTGTGCTGGCTGCGCTCGTCCTGACATTCCACAATGGTCCCCGTTGGAATATGGGTAATGCGAATGGCAGATTCCGTTTTGTTTACATGCTGGCCGCCGGCGCCGCCGGAACGGTAGGTATCTATTTGCAGGTCCTTGGGGTTAATTTCAAATTCAATATCGTCCACCTCGGGCAATACGGCCACAGTAACTGTAGAGGTGTGGATACGGCCCTGGGTTTCGGTTTCCGGAACCCTCTGCACCCGGTGTACGCCGCTTTCAAATTTCAGCTTGGAATAAGCCCCCTCGCCGCTAATAGAAAAGCTGATTTCCTTAAAACCGCCTAACTCTGTTTCATTGGAACTGAGCACCTCTGTTTTCCAGCGCTTTGCTTCCGCGTACATGGTGTACATCCGGTACAGGCTGTTGGCAAACAGGGCGGCTTCGTCGCCGCCGGCGCCGCCACGGATTTCCACAATAACGTTTTTATCGTCGTTGGGGTCCTTGGGCAAAAGCAGTATTTTCAGTTCCTCCGCAATAATTTCAATATTTTTTTTGTTGTCGTTCAGCTGTTCTTCAATCAGTTCCTTAAAGTCCTTATCCAGGCCGCCTTCCTCCAGCAGCTCCTTTGCTTCGTCCACATCGGCCTGTGCTTTTACATATTCCCTGTATTTTTCCACAATGGGGGTCATGTTTTTGTATTCCTTCATCAGCTGGGTATACTGCTTTTGGTCGCTGATAACGGCAGGGTCCATTAGCTTTTGGTTAATTTCTTCATATCTTACTTCGGCTGCGCCAAGTTTTTCAAACATAATTTGTTACTCCTTTAATATTTGTTCCTGCGGCGGGCTACAGCCTGCCGCCCTTTTCCGGGGCACCCAACCAGGCTACTGTTCCCCGCTGCTGCCCGGTGTAATATGGCGTATATTCTTTTCCGCCTTGGAGCGCGGCACCATAACTTCATGGCCACAGCCCATGCAACGCAGCTTAAAATCCATTCCGCTTCTTAAAACAAGGAACTGGTTTGCGCCGCAGGGGTGGTTTTTCTTCATTGTTAAAATATCTCCTACGTTTACATTCACGCTGCCGCCCCCTTCTTTTATATATTTTGATATGCCATACCTTATTTACAGCTTTACTAAGTTATTATAGCAAATACTCCCTGTTATTAGCAATGCAATATACCATAATTTTTTTCTTTTGCCCCAAAAACAAAGGATAACTGTGGAATACTCTACAGTTATCCTTATCTTTTATCTCCAATAGCCGGCCCTTTGCCCACTGCTTACAAGTTTGCAAGCAAATTTGCTGAAACTTTTTTACGGGACGTTCGGCCCCAACCGCCTCCAACAGAAATATATCCTAAAGAAAGCAGATACCCGCGCCTGCTTTCTTTTTTTCATGCTTCTATTCCTTTCAAATCCGCCATATATATAAGTTGGAACATTTGCAGGCTTGGCAAAATTGCCGGGGTTATCAACCCGGCCTTTCTGCCTAACATGGCTGTAAATTCAAAATGCCAGCGTAACACCGGTATTTTCAGGCAGAAAAGAGGAGGTTTTTTAATGACAGGATATAAGCCAGAGGGCTGGCTGCTCAACACATACGAAAATGTAAACTTTATCCGCAACCTTTCCGGGCTTCAGGAGGCCTTTGCCCAAGGCAAAATTTTGGAGGCCAGGGCTACAGTGTGTACCGCGGACCACGACCTTTTGGTGGATTTTGGCTTCTGCCGCGGAATTATTCCCCGCAGCGAAGGCGCTTTGGGCATTGCTGAAGGCTCTACACGGGATATTGCCATTATCTCTAAAGTAAACAAACCCGTTTGCTTTAAAATACTTTCTTTGGATACAGACAGTACCGGCGCTATCACCCCTGTGCTGTCCCGCAGGCTGGCCCAGCAACGCTGTATGGAAGAATACGTTTCCCTGCTTTCCCCCGGCGATGTGATTGACGCCCGGGTGACCCACCTGGAAACCTTCGGTTGCTTTGTGGATATTGGCTGCGGTATTCCCTCCCTTATCCCCATCGACTGTATTTCCATTAGCCGTATTGCCCACCCAAGGGATCGCTTTTCCCCTGGCCAGTACATAAAAGCTGTGGTACAGTCCACCGAAGCTTCGGGCAGAATTACCCTAAGCCACAAGGAGCTTTTGGGCACATGGGAGGAAAACGCCGCCCTGTTTTCCCCAGGGGAAACGGTGGCCGGCATCGTGCGCTCTGTGGAGGATTACGGCATTTTTGTGGAGCTTACCCCAAACCTGGCCGGCCTTGCCGAGCTAAAGCCCGGCGTTGCCCCCGGCCAGCAGGCCAGCGTCTACATTAAAAGCCTCATTCCTGAAAAAATGAAGGTAAAGCTAATTATTGTAGACGCCTTTGACGCCCGCTACCGGGTGGAGGAACCCCACTATTTTATTAGCAGCGGCCATCTTTCCCACTGGGAGTACTCCCCTGCTGTTGCCCCAAAACGGATCTTTAGTACCTTTTAATTTGTTATAGAAAAAACGCCTTGTTACTACAAGGCGTTTTCTTTTTCCCCAAAAAATTACTTTAATAATACCTTCTCCCAGGCTGTACATTGGGCCAGCAGAACAGCAATAGCCTGTGCCATATATGCTTTTTCTGCCCTGGATATCCCCAAAAGGACGTCATTGGGCGTAACGTCCAATGCAATACCAATTTTCATTATGCTTTCCGGGCTGGGAATAAAGCAGTTATTTTCAATATTGGAAATATAATTGTTGGACAAGCCCACCTTTTCCGCTAACTTTTCTTGTGTCCAGCCTCTTGCCTTTCTAAGCTCAGCAATCCGCTTTCCTATCATTTTTATCACCCATTACAATCCTAATAAACCCTACCAATCTGTAAGAGTAAAATAACCATCCCTCAACAAGAGTAAACCTGCCTGCCCCCCCATTTGCAAACACCGGCAGGGCCTTTGGTGTTTTTTCGAGGTTTTTCGTGGCGCCAACAGCTTCCTCCCTGTTGGCTAAAGCCATTGCTCCCAGGAACCAAATTCCCCCTTCGCAATATACTAAAACAAAGGGTGTTTTCCCGTTGCACCTTACATATCCCTTCACCGCAAAAGAAGAACGCCGCGGCAAAGCGGCGTTCTTCTTTCCAAATTTACACTATGGATACTGCTTTTTGTCGGAACAAAAGGCGGCAGTTTACTTGTGGTCAACAGCGCTCATATGTTGAATCAGGTCCAAAACTTTGTTGGAATAACCCCATTCATTGTCGTACCAGGAAACTAATTTAACAAAAGTGTCGTTGAGCATAATGCCGGCTTTTGCGTCAAAAATAGAAGTTCTGGAATCGCCAACAAAGTCGGAAGATACCAGCAATTCTTCTGTGTAACCGAGGATACCCTTCATGGAAGTTTCAGAAGCTTCTTTAATTTTTGCGCAAATTTCCTCATAAGTTGTTGGTTTTGCCAATTTTACAGTTAAATCAACAACAGAAACATCCAAAGTAGGCACACGGAAGGACATACCTGTCAGCTTGCCTTTTACTTCTGGAATAACCAGCGCGCAGGCTTTTGCAGCCCCTGTGCTGGAAGGAATAATGTTGCCTGCTGCTGCGCGGCCGCCTCTCCAGTCTTTTTTGGAAGGGCCGTCAACTGTTTTCTGGGTAGCGGTGGTAGCGTGTACAGTGGACATTAAGCCTTCGACCACGCCAAAGTTATCGTTGATTACTTTTACCAATGGAGCCAGGCAGTTGGTTGTGCAGGAAGCGTTGGAAACAACGTTCATGTCCGTTGTGTATTTATCCTGGTTAACGCCTACAACAAAGGTTGGGGTTTCTTTATCCTTTGCAGGTGCGGAAATAACAACCTTTTTTGCGCCTGCTGCCAGGTGGGCAGAAGCGGCTTCTGTAGTGGTGAATACGCCGGTAGATTCTACAATGTACTCTGCACCGCAGTCCTTCCATGGAATTTCAGCCGGGTTTTTGCAGTCATAAACGCAAATTGCTTTGCCGTTTACAACCAGCTTGCCGTCGGCTGTTTCCACAGTGCCTTTAAAGTGGCCGTGTACGGTATCGTACTTTGTCATGTACACCATATATTCAGGATCTACAAAAGGATCGTTAATCCCTACGATTTCATAAACTTCCGGCTGGCTCATTGCTGCGCGGAACACCAGTCTGCCAATACGCCCAAAACCATTAATACCAATTTTAATTGCCATTGGAACATACCTCCTATTTTTTACTGTAACTATATATTAGCTCAAAAACAAAAAATATACAACTAAATTTCGGGCTGGAAAAATTCTTTTTTTATTTTGATTTATAATGCCTAATTTTTCCCTAATAAATTGGGCATAATTAAATATGTCCAAACTATTGTCCTTTCTTCCTGATGTTTTTCTGATCCCTTTGGGTATTTACATTCATTTCCACTTCGTTTATACTTATGTTGTGTCGAATTTTGTCGAACTTGTTTTCTTTTTCCATTATACAAAACGCTCGTTTTTTTGTGGAAAAAGATAGCTATAAAAATAATCCGCAAAATTTCAGCACTCATTTTAAATTTTATTAGGAGTGTTATTCCATGAATTTTGCCAATATTACCCTTCCCCTCAAACGGCTGCCAATGGCCATAGCCCTCACTGGGCCGGACCTTATGGTCCAGTGGGTGAATGATTATATTTGCGACAGCCTGCCCGCCTTTGATATTCCCGACCTGCTGCCCACCCTGCTGCCGGGCTGCAACCTGGAGGAAATCCGCCATACACTGGAAAACACCCATGAACCGTTCTCCCTTAACAGCCCCATGCCCCTGCTTTCCCCAGTGCTCACCCTTTCCCCCATTCACGAGGAAGGCGCAGGCACCTGCACCCCCTGCGCCCAAACCTTTCAGGGGGCCCTAATGCACATTGCCCTGTTTAACCAAAACAGCTCGCCTATTGCTTTGGAGCAGGCCAACCGAATGCTTTTCCAGTTTAACAGCCAGCTGCGCAACCCTCTTTCCTCTATTTTTGCTTCTCTTTCCAGCATTTCACGCCAGCTGGAAATTGAGGAATGTTACTCCTGTGACAGTTATTTGGCCGCTACCACGCAAAATTGCTATAAACTGCTGCGGGTCTGCATTAGCATTACAGAGTTTTCCCGCTTTTCCAGCGGGCTTGCCCTTTTACCCAAGCAGCCGGTGCCTATTGTGGAATTTACAAAAAACCTGCTGGATTCCGCCGCCCTGCTCACCCGCAATATTGGCGCTACCATCACCTATTCCCTCCCCCAAGAGGAAGAATACCTTATCTGCAACCAGGAAAAACTCTCCCTTGCCCTGTTGTGCATCCTTTCAAACAGCTGCTGCTATTTTGAGGGGGAAACTAAAATACACGTTTTAGTGGAAAAACGGGAAAATTCCCTTGGCAATACCCTCCACTTCCGTATTACAGATACCGGAATTGGCATTCCTGTGGAAGTAATGCCCCATATTTTTGAACCCTATTACTCCCACGGCAAGGATGATTTCTCCCTCCCCGGCCTTGGCCTTGGCCTGCCTCTGGCAAAGCTGATTATTGCCTACCACGGCGGCACAATGGCGGTACATTCCCAGCCGGAGGAGGGCACCACTGTGGCCTTTACCCTGCCTATTAACAAAAACCCCTGCTTAGAGGATCCCCCCGCCTTTCACGACGGCGCGTCCTCCTATATTTTGGATCGGTTTTCCAACCTGTATGTTTTCCTTTCCGACGTATTGCAGCCGCCGCAGGCATAGCACATCCCTTTTCCCCATACTCAAACATGGCAAAGCCCCCAAAAAAGGGGGCTTTTTTGCGGTAGGCAAACTTACAGCCCTTGGAACAACGGCTGTAAGTTTGCCTACGCAGGGCGTTACTGAATTTTGGGGCTCTAACGGTTAGGGGCCAGTGCCTATGACCCAGTTCCTTTTCTTTTGGAAGTATCTAGCTACTTCCAAGCCTGTGCCAGTGGGGCCTACCCGGCCGGGGCCCCATTCTTTTGGCGAGAAAAGAATGGGGGAAGAAACTCGCAAGGGGCTTCGCCCCTTTGAACCCCTTATTTGGCTGTGCCACTCATTAAAAGGCGGCAACCGATGTTTGTACAGCGTTCCATTATAATAGGCCGTTCCCATGCTGTGCATGGGAATATGGCCATATTATAAGTTCGCTGTACTGCACAACGGTTGGTCTGCCCAAAGGAGGGGGCAGACTACCCGCTTAACAGCCCTGCCTACGCAGAGCATTACCAAACTTTCAGGCTCTAACGGTTAAAGGCCACAAGTTCGCAAAGCGAACTTGCTACCAATTCAGCGGGTATACCCACTGAATTGCTGCTTCTTTTCCCCCTTTTCTTTCGCTGTTGAAAAGAAACACAAGTTGGGCATAGCCCAACTTGCTATGTTACAGCAAAGGTTTTCCTTTGCTGTAACATTTGGGTTATGGG